>JAHECB010000394.1 GCA_024641925.1 Betaproteobacteria bacterium | reverse complement strand
CAACCCCCACGGCAACCCGTACAACACCGGCCTGATCATCGACGACCAGGGCAGCATCAAGCTGTATTACCGCAAGCTGCACCCCTGGATTCCAGTGGAAGCCTGGGAGCCCGGCAACATGGGCGTGCCGGTGTGCGACGGCCCCAACGGCAGCAAGATCGGTCTCATCATCTGCCACGACGGCATGTTCCCCGAAATGGCGCGTGAAGCCGCCTACAAGGGCGCCGAGATCATCCTGCGCACTGCTGGCTACACCGCGCCCATCCGCCACGCCTGGAAGATCACCAACCAGGCGAATGCGTTCCAGAACCTGGCCATCACCGCCAGCGTGTGCCTGTGCGGCAGCGACGGCAGTTTTGACAGCATGGGTGAAGGCATGTTCTGCAACTTCGACGGCACCGTCATCACCGCTGGCGGTGCACGTGTGGACGAGATCATCACCGCCGAATTGCGGCCTGACCTGGTGCGTGAAGCGCGGGCGCAGTGGGGTGTTGAAAACAACCCCTACCAGCTGTACCACCGCGGTTATGCGGCCGTGAAGGGCGGTGCGCAAGACTGCCCCTACACCTTCATGCACGACATGGTGGCCGGCACCTACAAGCTGCCCTGGGACGCGAGCATTCAAGTGCGGGATGGCACGCCTTGTGGGTTTGAAGTGCCGACGCGGGGTTATCGTGGGCCTGAGCCGAACCCGTTTGAAGTTGAGGGCTGAAGCCGTGCGCGCCGCCCTCCCAAGTCTTTTGGCTTGCAAGAGCCCGCGCGAGATCACGCCGCCGGGGCGCACTGCTCCGCTCATGTCCCCCGCCCTGCGCCTTCGGCTACGGGCTCCTCCTTTACTTCGCTGCGCAGCACGCCCCACCGTCGTGATCAGCCACCGCTGTTGGCGTGCCAGTTTGCGCACCAATGCTGCGAGATGGCCATGGCTGCCGGGTGTGGGGCGCAGCGAAGTCAAGAAGGAATTCGACAGCCAAAGGATGTCGAAGGATGACATGAGCGGAGCCCCACACCTGGCACCCACGGCCCGCCACGAAAGCCAGCACGCCTCAACAAGCGACAGGTCTGCAAAATGAAGCACGTCACCGCCACCCCCTATCCCTGGCCCTGCGACGGCAGCCTGCGCCCCGACAACACCGCGCTGCTCATCATCGACATGCAGACCGACTTCTGCGGCTTCGGCGGTTATGTCGACAAGATGGGCTACGACCTCAGCCTGACACGTGCCCCCATCGAGCCCATCCGGCGCCTGCTGGCCGCCATGCGCAACAAGGGCTATACCATCATCCACACCCGTGAAGGCCACCGCCCTGACCTGAGCGACCTTCCCGCCAACAAGCGCTGGCGTTCACAGCGCATTGGCGCCGGCATCGGCGACGCCGGGCCCTGCGGCCGCATCCTGGTGCGGGGTGAGCCGGGCTGGAACATCATTGCCGAACTGGCGCCCTTGCCCGGTGAAATCGTCATCGACAAACCCGGCAAAGGCAGTTTTTGCGCCACCGACCTGGAACTGATCCTGCGCACCCGCGGCATCCAGAATCTGGTGCTGACCGGCATCACCACCGACGTGTGTGTGCACACCACGATGCGCGAAGCCAACGACCGCGGCTTTGAATGCGTGATCCTGGACGACTGCACCGGGGCCACCGACCTGGGCAACCACCACGCCGCGCTGAAGATGGTGACCATGCAGGGGGGTGTGTTTGGCGCCGTGTCGAATTCGAGTGCAGTCATCGAAGCGGTGCAGGCTGCATGAGGTCCCCACGATGAACCACGCCCTGGCACTGCAGACCGTCGACCTCAGCAAACGCTTTGGCAGCTTCACCGCGCTGAACCGCGTGTCCATCAACGTAAAAGCCGGCACCGTGCATGCGCTGCTGGGCGAAAACGGCGCCGGCAAAAGCACGCTGGTGAAGTGCATCGTCGGTTACCAGAAGCCCGATGGTGGCTCGGTGCTGCTGAATGGGCGCGAACACGAGATTGGCACACCCGCCGCCGCACGTGCCCTGGGCATCGGCATGGTCTACCAGCACTTCACCGTGGTGCCGGGCATGACGGTGGCCGAAAACCTGCTCATCGCCAAAGGTGCTTTGCCCGCAGTCATTCCGTGGCGGGCGGTGCGTGCCGAACTGGAAACCTTCATGGCACAGGCACCCTTCAGGCTGCCGCTGGACGCCACGCCGCAGGACCTGAGCGCGGGCGAAAAGCAGAAGCTGGAAATCTTGAAACAGCTGCTGCTGAAACCGCGCCTGCTGATCCTGGACGAGCCCACTTCGGTGCTGACGCCGCAAGAGGCCGACGAGGTACTGGGCACCTTGCGCGACCGCGCCCATGCAGGCGAATGCACGGTCGTGATGATCACGCACAAGTTTCGCGAAGTGCTGGCCTTTGCTGACGACGTGTCGGTGCTGCGCCACGGGGCCTTGGTGGCCGCTCGGCCGGTGCAGGGCGCGACGGCCCAGGAACTGGGGGCCAGCATGGTCGGCGCAGCGGCCGCCGAACCGGACGGGGCGCTGCAGCCCGACCCCGTCCGTCCGCCGACCGCTGCGGTTGCACCACCCGGCGCGGTTCGCCTGGCCTTGCGCAACGTGCACATCAGCGGCGACCGCGGTGAACGTGCGGTGGCCGGCGTGGACCTTGACGTTTGTGCCGGCGAAATCGTCGGCATTGCCGGGGTCAGCGGCAATGGCCAGCGCGAACTGATGGAAGCCCTGGCGGGACAGCGCAACCGCGACAGCGGCAGTGTCACCGTCGCGGGTGAAAACTACCGCGCCACCCGCACGCAGAACCAACGCCTGAAGGTGCGTGGCCTGCCCGAGGAGCCGTTACGCAATGCTTGTGTGGCCAGCATGAGCGTGGCCGACAACATCGGACTTCGCAGCTTTGACCAGCCGCCACACGCCCGCGCCGGGCTGCGTATGCCGGGCACCTTGGCGCGCCGAGCGCGCGACCTGATCCAGACCTTCCGCGTCAAGACGCAGGGTGAACACACGCCCATCGGTGCGCTGTCGGGTGGCAACGTGCAGCGCGCCGTGCTGGCGCGTGAACTGTCTGACACCGCCGAGGTGCTGTTGGTCAGCAACCCGGTATTTGGTCTGGACTTCACGGCCGTGGCCGAGGTGCATGCAAGGCTGCGGGCCGCCCGCGACAGCGGCAGCGCGGTCCTGATGGTCAGTGAAGACCTGGACGAACTGCTGCAGCTGGCCGACCGCATCGTGGTCATGAGCGGTGGCCGCGTGGTGCACGCCTGCCCCTGTGCCGGCGCTGACCGCCATGACATCGGACGCCACATGGGCGGCCTGGCGGGTCATGCCGAG
>JAHECB010000393.1 GCA_024641925.1 Betaproteobacteria bacterium | reverse complement strand
ACCTTCATCTGCTTGAGCTTTTCGATGTTCTGCTGTGCTGCGGCCGGCTGGGCCAGCGCACAGGCCAGCGCCACGGCCGATGCCATGGCGGTGAAGTTCAGGTTCGTGCGGAACATGTTTATCGTCTCCTGGTGTTTCTGTTGGGGTGCAAAGGACGCAACCGCCACGTCGAAAGACGCGTTGGCCGCAGGGGGGTCATGCAATCGCCATACCAATTCGGGAACACCCGGATAAGCAGCGCCAGCGGTCGCGGGCAGTCTGTCGCTGGCCTGACGCACAGTGCACCACTGCCACGTTCACAGTGTGCAGAAACAGTGCAGTTGTCGCAGTCGCCACCGGGTGCTAGCGTAGGCCTCAAACAAAAACAAGACTGGCATGACAGGAGACAAACCTTGATGCACCGCACACTGCCCCACCGTGACAGTGGTCTGGCACATGCCCAGGCCATCCGCGCCCGGGGCGTGGCCTTGCCGCCGGATGGCCTGCCCGCACCCTTGATCCTGGACAGTTGGGCGCGCTGCATGGACGTGGGCCTGCTGCCGACCAGCGCGGTGAGCATCCCCGTCATCGAGGGCGCCGAGCTGCACCACCGCCAGCAGCGTGCAGAAGTGGTGCGCCGCCTGGCCAAGGCCGAGCTGGAAACACTGTCGCGCCAGATCGCCGGTTCGAACTTCCTGCTGGCCTTTGCCGACAACGAAGGCGTGATCCTGGACCTGTACGCCGACAACCGCTTTTCCATGAGCAGCGCGGACGCCGGCATCGTGGCCGGCAGTGTGTGGGCCGAAAACGTTGCCGGCACCAACGGCCTGGGCACGGCCTTGGCCACCGGCAGTGCCGTGGCGGTGACGGGCCTGGAGCACTTTTTCCTGAAGCTGGGCGACGTGTCGTGCACCGCCGCACCGGTGCGCGACTTCACCGGCCAGATCGTGGGCGTGCTGGACGCGTCCTCGTACTACGAATCGCGCCAGCGCCACACGCAGGCGCTGGTGCAGATGGCCGCCACACACATTGAAAACGGCCTGCTGATGCATCAGTTGCACGGCCAGCTGGTGCTGGCGCTGCACCCGCGGCCCGAATTTCTGGGCACGCTCAGCGCCGGCATGGTGGCCTTTGATGCCGAAGGCAGCCTGATGGGCGCCAATGGCCCCGGCCGCCATCTGCTGGCGGGTCTGAACGTGATGCCGGGCACCCGCTTCGACGAACTGTTTGGAGAACCGCTGGACCATGTGCTGGCGCGCCTGCACCGGGCTGCCGATGTGAAGCTCCTCGACGCACTCGGCAGCTCGCTGATTGCACGGCTGGTGAGTGGGCCTGTCACGGGTTCAGGCCAGGGCAGCGCACGCCCGGCCCAGCGTGCAAGCCGTCTGGGCACCTCGCCCGCGGCACCCCGGCAAAGCCCGCGGGCCCCGTCAGGCATCGAGCCCGCGTTTGTGGCCGACGACCCGGCGGTGGCCGAAGCCTGCAAACTGGTGTGCGCCGCGGTGCGTTTGCGCGCACCCATCTTGCTGCATGGTGAAACCGGCACCGGCAAGGAACTGCTGGCGCGGCTGGCGCACCAGGCCAGCGGCCGCCGCGGTGATTTCGTGGCGGTGAATTGCGCGGCGCTGAGCGGCGACTTGTTCGAGGCCGAGCTGTTTGGCTATGCCAGTGGCGCCTTCACCGGTGCGCGTCGCGAAGGCCATGCCGGCCTGATCGTCGCGGCCGACGGCGGCACGCTGCTGCTGGACGAGATCCGGGACCTGCCGCTGCCCATGCAGGCGGCGTTGTTGCGGTTTCTGGACGACCAGGCTGTGCGCCCGGTGGGCGGGCAGGTGTCGCGCACGGTGGACGTGCAGCTGCTGGCTGCCAGCCATGTCGACCTGGAATCCGCCGTGCAAGCGGGCAGCTTTCGCGAAGACCTGCTGTACCGCCTGAACACCGTTCGGGTGGCGCTGCCGCCGCTGCGCTTGCGCCAGGACCTGCCGCGCGCCGTGCGCTGGGTGTTGCGCACGCTGGACCCGGCGGCTCGCATCAGCGACGACGCTTTGGCGCTGCTGGGCCGGCAGCCCTGGCCCGGCAACTTTCGCCAGCTGCGCTCGGTGCTGACGCGGGCCTTGTTGCTGCGCCCGCCCGGCCCGCAGGACCTGCCGTTGGGCGTAGCCGAATTCGAAGTGGTGCTGACACCGCCGACAACGGGCGAAGCCCACACGCTGTCCAGCGCTGGCCAGTCGGCGCTCAAGCTCGGCGCGGCCGAACGTGTGCGCGCGGCGTTCCGCGAACAGGGCCAGTCCGTGACACGAACCGCCCGCGCGCTGGGCATTTCGCGCACCACCGTCTACCGGCACCTGCGCGGCTGAAGGCCGCGACCGCTAAACGAGCAGCGCCTGCGCGTGGTGCCGCAGGTGGTCGGCCATCACCGAGGCGATGAAAAAGTAGCCATGATCATAGCCGGCGTGGCGCCGCAAGCTCAGCGGCTGGCCGATGCGGGCACAGGCCGACTCCAGCGCCTGCGGATGCAGCTCATCGGCCAGAAACGGATCGTCCAGCCCCTGGTCCACCAGGATGCCATTGGGGTACGGCGGCGCCGCGCAGGCGGCCATCAGCGCGCTGGCGTCATGTGCCGCCCAAAGGGTGGTGTCGGCGCCCAGGTACCCGGTAAAAGCCCGCTGGCCCCAGGGGCACTGGGTCGGCGCGCAGATCGGTGCCAGCGCCGAAAGGCTCTTGAACCGGCCCGGATGCCGCAGCGCCAGGGTCAGTGCGCCATGGCCACCCATGGAATGCCCCAGCAGACCCAGGCGCTCGGCATGCAGGCCAAACTGAGCCACCACACCGGGTATCAGCTCCTGCAGCAGGTAACTTTCCATGCGCCAATGGGTCGACCAGGGCGCCTGTGTGGCGTCCAGGTAAAAGCCGGCACCCACGCCAAAGTCCCAGCGATCGGCCTCGCCCGGCACCTGCGCGCCGCGGGGGCTGGTGTCGGGCATCAGCAACGCCAGACCCAGTTCAGCCGCCACACGCTGGGCACCGGCCTTGATGGCAAAGGTTTCTTCGTTGCAGGTCAGCCCCGCCAGGCAGGTCAGCAGCGGCACGGGCTGGCCGGCCAGCGCTGCTGGCGGCAGGTAAACGCCAAACCGCATGGGCAGCCCGATGACGGCCGAGGTGTGCTGGTAATAACGCTGTTGGCCGCCAAAACAGCCGTGCGACGACAGCTTGTCCAGGCCCTGCAACTCGGCGCCCGCCATCAGAACTCTTAATGTTTTAGTTGACAGGCCTCGGGACGGCAGGTACGCTGTTTCAGCTCCTAAGAAATTAGGAGCAGCCGGGAAACAACGGAT
>JAHECB010000392.1 GCA_024641925.1 Betaproteobacteria bacterium | reverse complement strand
CATGAACAACAGCGTCAGCATCAGGCCGGGCAGGATGCCGGCGATGAAGAGCCGGCCGATCGAGGTCTCGGAGGCGATGCCGTAGAGGATCATCGTCACGCTGGGCGGGATCAGGATGCCCAGCGTGCCGCCGGCGGCGATGGCCTCGGTGGCGAGGTCGGCGTCGTAGCCGCGCCGGCGCATCTCGGGAATGCCCATCTTGCCGATCGCCGCGCAGGTGGCCGGCGACGAACCGGTCAGCGCGGAGAACAGCGCGCAGGCGCCGATGTTGCTGATGACCAGCGAACCCGGCACCTTGTGCAACCAGCGCGCCAGGGCTTCATACAAGTCACTGCCGGCACGAGATGACGCCACGGCAGCGCCCATGATCACGAACATCGGCAACGACACCAAGGTGAAGTCCGACAGACCGGCGAAGATGGTTTCGGGCACAAAGTGCACGCTGCGCCAGCCGTCAAACACCACCATGAAAAAAAGCGCCACCGCGCCCAGGCCAAAAGCGATGGGCAGGCCGGTGGCCAGCACAATCACGGTCACCACGAAGATCAGACCACCGATGAGCAATGGGTTCACAGTTTGTCCTCAGCACTCAGACCGAACGGCAGGGCTCGCCCGGATGCGACCTGGTAGATCTCGGCCAGAAACTGCAGACACAGCAGGGCCAGCCCTACCGGCACGGTGAGGTACGGAATCCAGACCCGCGCCCGCCAGATGGACGAGGTGGTCTGGCCGCTGACAAAAGTCTCATGCCACCAGGGCACTGCCGCCCACAAGAAGAATCCGCAAAAACCCAAGGCAATCAGACTGCCCAGCAGATGCAGGCGCCGCCTTGCGGGTGTGGACACCATCAGTGGCAGCACATCCACGGCCACATGGCCTCGGGTGAGCAAGATATAGGGCGCGCCCAGGAAGGTGGCGGCGATGATTGAGAAGATCACAAACTCGGTCTGCCAGATGGACGATTGGCCCAACGCGGCCCGCACAAATACCATCTGGCAGATCACGCCAATCGACAGCAGGATCAGGCCTGCTGCCACTACGCCCAGCACACGCGACGTGGCCTGCACAGCCCGCACCCAGATGGGCAGCGGGCCGTTCATGGCTTCGGTCTTACTTGACACTCAGCGCCTTCTGGATCAGTTCTTTGCCGCCCGGCACCTTTTCAGAAAAATTCTTGTACGAAGTTTTTTCAGCCACGGCGCGCCAGGCGTCGGCTTCCGCGTCGGTCATGGTCACAACTTCGACGTTGGCTTTCTTGAAGGCGTCGACCATCTTGTCGTCCAGTTTTTGCGACTCTGTCGCAAAGTAGGTCTCGGCCTTCTTTGACGCAGCCGTCAGCGCCGCTTTCTGCGCCGCGTCCAACCGGTTCCATGTCTTCATCGAGATCAGCACCGGCTCGTACATGAACCACAAGCCGTTGTCGCCAGGCGCCGTGACGCATTTGAGTTGCTCGTACAACCGAAACGAGACGAAGCTGCCGGTGGACGTGTCGGTGGCCTGGGCCACGCCCTGCTGCAACGCGTTGTAGACCTCGCTGGACGGGATGGAGACGATGGAGGCACCCGCGCCGGCCCACATCTGAGCAAAGGTCGATCCAGCGGATCGCACCTTCAGGCCCACCACATCTTCAGGCTTCTTGATGCACTTGTCCTTGGCGCCAAAAGCGCCGGCCAGCCAGGCGTCGGCCAGTACCTTGACACCGCCCTGCTCGATGATGGCGTGGATGTCCTTCATGAACGGCGAGGCATTGATGCGCAGTGCATGGGCGTGGCTCTTGACCAGGCCGGGCATCAACGTGGCGCCAAACTGCGGGTGAAAGCCCGCAGCGTAGTCCAGCGGGAACGAGGTCATGTCGATCTGGCCACTCAGCATGGCCTTCCATTGCTCGTTGGCCTTGACCAGGCTGGACCCTGGGAAGACCTTGATTTCCAGACCGACTTTGGCTGCGGCGACATCGCGCGCAATCATCTGCACCATCTCGTCGCGTACGTCGCCCTTGCCGCCAGGGAACTGGTGTGAGGCCTTCAAGGACATTTCAGCCGCGCCTGCAGACAGTGCAGTCAAGGCGCCCAGACCAGCGGTCACGGCGCAGGCCAGAACCTTCCGAGCAGCAGTCTTGGGGTGGCTGAAAGTGAATGATTGGCGTTTGTTCATGTCTGTCTCCAAGGGTGGTCTGAAAAAACGGGCCCGCAGCCAAAAATCGGTCAGGGTTCAGCGGATGCCGAAATCCGACGTGGCCGGTCCGAAGCCGCGAATTGTAGGCATCGGCTCGCAGGTTTCGGCACGCCGCTGACCCTGGAATACCCGGCCATCAGCGCTGCGCCCAACCACCGCTGACGGGAAAGACCTGGCCTACAAAACAGGCCGCGGCGTCGCTGCACAGGTAGGCGGCAAACAGCGCATCTTCTTCTGCACTGACCAGCCTGCCCAAGGGTACATCCCGTTTCAGGCGCTCCTGAAAGCGCGGGTTGGCCTGCACTTCAGGGCCAAAGTACATCGGGTTGGCGACAAAGTTCTGTGCAATGGCGTTGAACTGGATGCCCTTGGGAGCGAGCTCCAACGCCACCGATTGCATGTAGGCCAGCTGCGCGCCCCGCGCGGCACTGTAGCTGCCCGTGCGCTTTTGACCACGCAGTGCCGCGGCACTGCCCATCAGCAGGATACAACCGGACCCACGCCGCAACATCTGCGGCAAAACCGCGGCCACCAAGCGGGGCAGTGGATCAACAAGATGGGCAAATACCGCGCGCCATTCAGAGTCATCGATGTCTTCGGCCGGAGTGCCTGGCGCGTGCACAGCCAGATGAATTACCAGCACGTCCACGATGCCTGCGGCATCAACCATCGCCGCTGCGGCACCTTCGTCCTGGTGCAAGGGGCGCGGGTCGGCGATCACGGTGGCGCCCAGCCGCGTGAAAACCGCCTGCAGGTCCGGGCCCATGAAGTCCCTCGGCTGCGTCAGCAGCACCCGTTTGCCATCCAGTCTGGTCGAGGTCATGCAACGAGTATGTCAGCCGACCCTGCGGCGTTGCCACCCGTTAGGGTTTTCCGGCAGAGGCTTCAACCGCATCCTGCTGACACATCACGCCCCGGGTCGTGGGCGCAGGCCATCTTTCAGGATCACGTCATCCACCCACCGCAAAGGCACGGTGCCCCAGCTGCAATGCGGCAAAAAAAGTGCCCAGACCACCCCGCCACAGGTCGGGAGTCCCCGATAATTCGGCGTTCGGTGCAGCACGACAAAATGTCGCTGACCACGCCCTTGGGCGCCATGTGCACAGGGGCCTGATCAGGCGCAAGCAGAAGGCCACCCTTAACC
>JAHECB010000142.1 GCA_024641925.1 Betaproteobacteria bacterium | reverse complement strand
CTACCGCCACATCAAGGAAAGCGCCACGCAGCGCCTGCTGCTGGAAAAAGGCGACGTGGACATCGCCCGCAACCTGACGCCGCAAGACTTGGACGCGCTGGCGGCTAACCAGGACATCAAGTCCACCGCCACGCCCAAGGGCACGGTCTACTACTTCAGCCTGAACCAGAAAAACCCCACGCTGGCCAAGCCCGAGGTGCGCGAGGCTTTCAAGTGGCTGGTGGACTACGACGCCATCGGCCAGACGCTGATCAAGAACATCGGCGTCGTGCACCAGAACTTCCTGCCTGTGGGCCTGCTGGGCGCCAGCACCGACAAGCCCTACAAGCTGGATGTCAACAAGGCCAAGGCGCTGCTGGCCAAGGCCGGTGTGCCGAACGGTTTCAAGGTGACCATCGACATGCGCACCGTGCAGCCAGTGCAGGGCCTGACCGAGGCCATGCAGCAGACCTTCAAGCAGGCGGGCATCGAACTGGAAATATTGCCCGGCGACGGCAAGCAGACACTGACCAAGTACCGTGCCCGCACGCACGACATCTACATCGGCAGCTGGGGCGCCGACTACTGGGACCCGCATACCAACGCCGACACCTTTGCGCGCAACCCCGACAACAGCGACACCGCCAAGAGCAAGCCGCTGGCCTGGCGCAATGCCTGGGACATTCCGGAACTGACCAAGAAGTCGGACGCCGCGGCGCTGGAGCGCGACGGTGCCAAACGCGCCGCGATGTACCGCGACATCCAGGCCGAGTTCATCAAGACCAGCCCCTTTGTGGTGGTATTCCAGCAGACCGACGTGGCGGCTTACCGCGCCAACCTGTCGGGCCTGAAGATCGGGCCCACGTCTGATTCCACGTACCTGTTCAACGTGGCCAAGCGTTGACCGATGCGCTGACAGGTGCGTCGCCTGTGCTGTGGCGCCGGCTGAAAGCCACCGGTCGTTTTGTGGCCATGGTGGCGGTGACACTGCTGGGCCTGCTGGCGGTGACGTTTTTCATTGGCCGCGTGATTCCGGTGGACCCGGCACTGGCCATTGCCGGCGACCGCGCGCCCGAACATGTGCTGCAGCAGGTGCGTGAAGACCTGGGCCTGAACCTGCCGCTGCCTCAGCAGTTTTTGCGCTACATCGTGCGCGCGGCGCGGGGCGACTTCGGGCGCTCGGTGCTCACGTCCAACCCGGTGCTGGACGACATCGTGAAGACCTTTCCCGCCACCTTGGAGCTGGCCACCGTTGGCATCCTGATCGGCGCCGGCCTGGGTGTGCCGCTGGGGGTGTGGGCGGCCGTGCGCCGTGGCGGTGCCGCTGATCACGCCGTGCGCGTGATGGGGCTGCTGGGTTATTCCGTGCCCATCTTCTGGCTCGGGCTGATGGCGCTGGTGCTGTTCTACGCCAAGCTGGGTTGGGTGGCCGGGCCGGGGCGCATCGACGTGACGTATGAGTTCACGATCAACCGCGTCAGCGGCATCATGCTGCTGGACACGGCCCTGGCCGGTGACTGGGACGCCTTTCGCAACGCGCTGTCGCACCTGGCGCTGCCGGCGGCGCTGCTGGGTTATTTCAGCCTGGCCTACATCAGCCGCATGACCCGCAGCTTCATGCTGAACGAACTGCAGCAGGAATACATCGTGGCTGCGCGGGCCAAGGGTCTGAGCGAGGCCCGCATCATCTGGCGCCACGCGCTGCGCAATGCGCTGGTGCCGCTGGTGACGGTGATTTCGCTGTCCTACGCCGGCCTGCTGGAAGGCAGCGTGCTGACCGAGACCGTGTTTGCCTGGCCGGGGCTGGGCCTGTACATCACCAATTCGCTGCAGAACGCCGACATGAACGCGGTGCTGGGCGGCACGCTGGTGGTGGGCACGGTGTTCATCGGCCTGAACCTGTTCAGCGACGCGCTGTACCGGCTGCTGGACCCCCGGACGCGCGATACCCGGGACACACGGTGAAGGCGCAACCATGACGGCATGGACGCAGTGGCTGCTGTCCGACCGGCCTGCCTCGCGACGGCAGGCCGCGCTGGGGCGCGCTTATGCGGGGTGGCGGACCTTCACACACAACCAGCTGGCGGTGGTGGGGCTGGCGCTGGTGCTGACCCTGGTGGTGGTGGCCTTGCTGGCCGATGTGATCGCGCCGTTTTCACCCACGGTGGGCGAGTTGACATCACGCCTGCAGCCGCCCGGTGCCGTGCACTGGCTGGGCACCGACGATCAGGGCCGCGACATCCTGAGCCGCCTGATCCACGGCAGCCGTATCACCTTGTTTGTCGTCACGCTGGTGGCTGTGCTGGCCGCACCCATCGGGCTGCTGGTGGGCACCGTGGCGGGTTACGCCGGCGGCTGGGTCGACGCGGTGCTGATGCGCATCACTGACATCTTTCTGGCGTTTCCGCGCCTGATCCTGGCGCTGGCCTTTGTGGCCGCGCTGGGGCCGGGCATTGAAAACGCGGTGATCGCCATTGCCATCACCTCGTGGCCGCCGTATGCCCGCATCGCCCGCGCCGAGACGCTGACCATCCGCCAGGCCGACTACATCAGCGCCGTGCAACTGCTGGGCGCCAGCCCTTGGCGCATCGTGCTGCGGCATGTGATGCCGCTGTGCCTGGCCAGTGTCATCGTGCGGGTGACGCTGGACATGGCCGGCATCATCCTGACCGCCGCCGGGCTGGGCTTCCTGGGCCTGGGCGCGCAGCCGCCCATGCCCGAATGGGGCGCCATGATCGCCGCCGGCCGCGCCTATGTGCTGGACCAGTGGTGGGTGGCCGCCGCACCGGGCGCCGCCATCTTCATCGTCAGCCTGGGCTTCAACCTGCTGGGTGACGGGCTGCGGGATGCGTTGGACCCGAAGAGCGTGAAGTGAAGCAGCCGCTCCCTAACCAGCCGCTGCTGACCGTGCAGGATCTGCGCGTGGCCTACCCCGCGCGTGAAGGTGGCTTCTCCGAGGTGGTTCGCGGCGTCAGCTTCACGCTGGGCCGTGAACGGCTGGGCATCGTGGGTGAATCGGGTTCCGGCAAGAGCCAGACCGGCCGCGCCATTCTGGGCCTGACGGCACCGGGTGGTCGCGTGACGGCGGCGCGTTTGAACTTCGACGGCATCGAGCTGTTGCACTGCCCACCTCGCCAGCGCCGCACCCTGCGCGGTGGCCGCATCGCCATGGTGCTACAAGATCCCAAGTATTCGCTGGACCCGGTGATGAACATCGGCGCGCAGATTGCCGAAACCCTGCAGGCGCACCGACCCTGCGGCGCGGCCGCAGCACAAATTCAGGTGCACCAGGCGCTGGAAGCGGTGGGCATCGACGACCCGGCACGCGTGATGCGGCTGTACCCCCACGAAGTGTCCGGCGGCATGGGCCAGCGCGCCATGATCGCGATGATGCTGATTGCCGGGCCCGAGTTGCTGATTGCCGACGAGCCGACTTCGGCGCTGGACGTGACCGTGCAACTGCAGGTGCTGGGCATCCTGGATAGGCTGGTGGCCGAACGCGGCATGGGGCTGATCTTCATCAGCCACGACCTGCGCCTGGTCAGCACCTTCTGCGACCGCGTGCTGGTGATGTACGCCGGGCGTGTGGTGGAGGAAATTGCGGCGGCTGACCTGCACCACGCGCAGCACCCGTACACCCGCGGATTGCTGGCCTGCCTGCCGAAACTGGGCGCGCCGCAGCATCCGCTGCCCACGCTGGAACGACAGGCGTCATGGGCGAAGTCCTGATGTCGGCCCCTGCCGCTGTGGCCCGCGAAGCCCATGCCGGCATCAGCCTGCAGGTACGTGACCTGCGGGTGGTGTACGACGGTTTTGCCGCCGTGGACGGTGTGAGCTTCGAGATGGCCCCTGGCGAAAGCTTCGGCATCGTCGGTGAATCCGGCAGTGGCAAAAGCACGGTGCTGCGCGCCCTGTGCGGCCTGACGCCGCGCACGGGTGGGCAGGTGCAGGCCACGGGCGGGGGTGCGGTACCGGCACCCGGCAGCCGCGACTGGCGGCGCCAGGTGCAGATGGTGTTTCAAGATCCCTACGGCAGCCTGCACCCGCGCCAGACGGTAGACCGCATCCTGGCCGAGCCGCTGGCCATCCACCGCATCGGCGGCGCCGAGCAGCGCATCCAGCGGGCGCTGGACGACGTGGGGCTGGGCGACGGTTTCCGCTTCCGCTACCCGCACCAGTTGTCGGGTGGGCAGCGCCAACGGGTGGCGATTGCCCGGGCCCTGATCCTGCAGCCGCGGCTGCTGTTGCTGGACGAGCCCACGTCGGCGCTGGACGCGTCGGTGCAGGCCGAAGTGCTGAACCTGCTGGAGGCCTTGCGGACCCGCCACGGCCTGAGTTTTCTGATGGTCAGCCACGACCTGGCCGTGGTCACGCACCTGTGCCCGCGCTTGATGGTGATGCAGCGTGGGCGAGTGGTGGAAACGCTGCTGTCGGCCGACTTGGCGGCGCACCGGGTGCAGACCGACTACACCCGCGCGCTGATGCAGGCCGCGTCCGGTTTTCAGCGGCCGGTTCGCCGTACATCCAGCGTCTGACGGCGGCCGCTGCGGCAAAGACCGGGCCGCGCGGCCACTTCTACACTCGCGGCCATGCAAAACTTTGACGTGGTCATCATCGGCGCCGGCGCGGCCGGCCTGTTCTGCGCCGGCGTGGCCGGCCAGCGCGGGCTGAAGGTGCTGCTGCTGGACCACAGTGAAAAGGTGGCCGAGAAGGTGCGCATCTCGGGTGGCGGCCGCGCCAATTTCACCAACCGCGATCTGGACGTGCGCCAGCCGCACAAGCACTTCATCAGCGACAACCCCAACTTCTGCCGCTCGGCGCTGTCTCGCTATACGCCGCAGGACTTTGTGGCGCTGATGCAGCAACACGGCATCGGCTTTCACGAAAAGCACAAGGGCCAGCTCTTCTGCGACCGCTCGGCCGAAGACCTGATCCAGATGCTGCTGGCCGAATGTGATGCGGGCGGTGTGCAGCGATGGCAGCCCTGTAGCGTCAAGTCGGTGCGCGTGGCGGGTGACGGTTCCTATCAACTCGACACCGACCGGGGCGTGGTCCACAGCCGCAGTGTGGTGGTCGCCACGGGCGGCTTGTCGATTCCCAAGATCGGCGCCACCGACTTCGGCTACCGCATCGCACAGCAGTTCAGCCTGCGCCTGGTGCCACGTCGGCCAGGTCTGGTGCCGCTGACCTTTGATGGCGATGACTGGGTGCCGCTGGTGTCGCTGGCCGGCTTGTCGCTACCCGTGCACATAGCGACCGGCAGCAAGAAGGCCCGCATGGCCTTCAACGAAGACCTGCTGTTCACGCACCGCGGCCTGTCGGGCCCGGCGGTGTTGCAGATTTCCAGCTACTGGGCCGAAGGCACGCCCCTGCGCGTGAATCTGGCGCCCGAGGTGAACCTGGCTGAAGCGCTGGCCGACGCCAAGTTGCGTTCGAAAAAACGGCTGGTCAACGAGCTGGCGGGCCTGCTGCCCAGCCGGCTGGCCGATATCTGGACGCAGCAAGATCCCGACTGGCAGCGCCCCGTCTGCGATACCACCGACAAGGCCTTGCAGCGATTGGCCCAGCACCTGTCGAGCTGGGAGATCACACCCAACGGCAGCGAGGGCTACCGCAAGGCCGAAGTCACCCTGGGTGGTGTGGATACGCGCGACCTGTCGTCGCAGACGATGGAGTCCCAGCAGAGCGGGCTGTATTTCATCGGCGAAGTGGTCGATGTGACGGGCTGGCTGGGGGGCTACAACTTCCAGTGGGCCTGGGCCAGTGCCATGGCCTGCGCCCTGGCGCTGCCGGTCGGCTGATCAACCTCACCGGGCGGGGCGACCTGGATGCTGGCGCGGCGGCGCTTGTTGGCGGTGTCGACGATGACACGCGACCTGGACAGCTGGCAGTTGGGAATCAGCACGATGCGGTTGTCAAAGGTGCGCAGGCATGTGGCGCGCAGCTCGATGTCTTTGATGGTGCCTTCGTGTGCGCCGCTGACAATCGGGTCACCCAGTTTGGAAGGCCGGGTAGTCAGCAGCAGACCGGCCAGCAGGTTTTGCAGGATGTCCTTGAATGCAAGACCAAAGGCCACGCCGCCGATGCCCAGGGTGCTGAACAGGGTGGCGGTGTCGAAAGATGGCGCCACCCTCGGCAAGGCCAGCACGGTGCCCACGATGTGGACGGCCCAGGCCGCCTCGGGTCAGCGTGCCTAAAAAACCGAACGCGGTCAGCACCACCGGCGCCACGATCAGCTTGGGCGTGGCCGCCACCAGGAGCGGCCCATGATGTCCAGCCGCGTCGTGACCAGGTTCAGTGCGCCCTGTATCGAAGCTTTCCCTTTTTCGGTTGGCCGTGCAGGGGTGCCGACCCTGGGGCTGATGCGGGCCAACCGTGCCAGCAGTTCATGTGTTGAAGAGCTGGCGGTGCACCTGCGTCAGGCGCAGGCGGTCGCTGTGCAGTTGGCTGGACAGCAAGCCACGCTCCAGGCTGGTGGCCGCTTGTGCTTGCGCGGCCTGACGGACCGACGCCAGCCCGTCCGTGGCGACTGCGTGCAGCACCTTCTGGATGCGCACCGCCACGTCGGTGTTGTTGCCCGCGTCGCGTGAGATGGGGTCGAAACAGTCGCGCACAAAGTCGGCTTCGTCCAGTGCCACCAGACTGACGCGGTTGTGCGACTTGCGTTCCGCGCCTGTGTTGTTGGCCCGAGCTCGCTGCGCCTTGATGAGCAAGCGCGCTGCGATGGACATGACTTGAACGGCCGTGCCGGGGTCGTTGACCGCAGGCGACAGCGCGCGCTGGGCGACTTCGCTCAAGACGATCAGACCAAAGCGGGGGTCCTGGTCATAGGTGCGGGCCTTACCCCATACGAAGGCTTCGCGTAAGGTTTGCCGTTGTTCTTCGCTCGGTTCGGCGGCAGACGTGCCCGTGGTCTCCAGGCAGACCAGTTCCGTGCTGGTGGACAGCAAGCTGCCGGGTCGGACCCGTACATGCACTTCGGCCTGCAGTTCTTCACCCAGCGACTGCAGCGCGTCCAGGTTGATGTGGGTCAGGTAGCCCACGCTGTTGGCGGTGACGCGGTGTCCGTCGGGCCGGTGCAGGGGGCCGGCGCGGGCGCCCATCCACGGGTCACGTGCATGTTCGGCCAACGGTCGCCATGCAGCGGTTTCGATCTTGGCCAAGGTGTCAGGCAGGCGGCCCAACGTCGACAGCGTTTGCACCCACATCACCAGGCTGACAACCAGATAGGTCAGCACGCCCAGCGTGGCCATGAACAGCACAAACAGACCGGCGCCGCGGTAGTAGCCCAGGTCCAGCGCAATCTTGGCCACCACCGCGTAGATGAAGGCTGCGATGAAGCTGCCAATGGCGCGGCGCGTACCGTGGTCGCTCATCACCAGTTCGGTGGCGCGCGGCGTGGCGTTGCCCGACGCCGAGGCCGTGGCCGAAACCATGATACCCAGCGAAAACGTGGCCACCGACAGCATGCTGGCGGCAATCACGGACAGCAGGCCATTGACGGTATCGGCCTGGATGTTGGGGACCAGCCTGCCCTCAAGCCAGGGCCCGAAAGCGTGTGCGCCCAATGCCAACAGCACAGCACCCAGCACGGCCACTGCCGGTGTGAACCAGGCCTTGTTGCGCTGTGACTTGAGCCAGATCCAGAAACGGAACATCGGTTGCCGGCCGGCTGTCGACACGGCCCGGGGTTGCGTTGAACGGGGGTTGCGCGGCACGCGTCCGGCATCAAGCTTTGGCAGTATCGGCGCTTCGGCCACACCCGGCGTGCCCGGCGACTTGTCGGACAACAGGACACCGCGGTGGCGACTGCGGGCGCCGAGCTGCTCAGGTGCTGATGCGAGGCAATGGTATCGGGTATCGGATGTTGAGTGTCAGCGCCGTGCGCCGCTACCAGCGGCGTTCAAGTGGCGGGCGCGCGACGACCGGTTGCGGGACGGGTCTTGCAGCAGCCGAACGTGTTGCGGCCACAGAGCCACCACGTTCAGTGGGCCGGCCATGAAACGCCACACGCGCGACGCGCATCGACCGCGTGGCGCCTTGGGGATGGCCGCGATTGCGCCTGCCCGGGGGCTGCACCATCATCGCCGTCATGCCCTCGCCCGACGCCTGAACCCACCATGCGCATCCTGCTTGCCGAAGACGAACCCGAACTGGCGAACTGGCTGGTGCGCGCCTTGCAGCAAAGTGGTTTCCAGGTCGACTGGGTGGACGACGGCCGCCTGGTGCGCCGCTGCCTGAAGGCCACCCGCTACGACGCCCTGGTGCTGGACCTGGGCCTGCCCGGGGTGGGCGGCCACGACATCCTGGCCGAGCTGCGTGCGGCCGACCAGCGCCTGCCGGTGCTGATCCTGACCGCGCGGGACTCGCTGATCGAGCGTGTCAGCACCCTCAACGAAGGTGCTGACGATTTTCTGGCCAAGCCTTTTGAGCTGGCCGAACTCGAGGCGCGCTTGCTGGCCCTGATCCGCCGCGCACGCGGCAGCGAGCACCCGCGTCTGAGCTGCGGGCCGCTGGTGTACGACCCGGCGAGCAAACACTTCGCACTGGGCCACGAGCCGCTGGCGCTGACGCCGCGCGAACATGCCGCGCTGCGTGCACTGATCCAGCGCAGCGGCGAGCCCTTGTCCAAACGCGAGATCCTGGAGCGTGTGTTTGCCGATGAACTGGACGTCGGCCCCGAAGTGGTGGAAGTACTGGTGCACCGGTTGCGCAAACGCCTGGGCGCGGGCCCGGTTCAGATCACCACCTTGCGTGGCCTGGGCTACGTGCTGGAGTGCCTGCGTGAAGAAGGCCCGGCGTGAGAGTCCGCGACTGGCATGCGCTGAGCCTGCGCCGGACGCTGGCGCTGGCGTTGTTTCCGGGGCTGTTGCTGCTGGTGACGGCTGAATTGGCGTTGACCTGGCGCACGTCGGTGGACGCCGCCAATGCGGCTTTTGACCGGTCGCTGCTGGGCGCCATCAAGGCCATGGACGCCAACATCTCCACCGCCAGCGGCGGGCTTGGCGTTGAACTGCCATACCGCATGCTGGAGTTTTTTGAGCTCACCGCCAACGGGCAGGTTTTCTACCGCGTGGCCACCGAAGACGGCCTCGTCGAAATCGGCACGGCCGATCTGCCGGCGCCACCGCGCAAGCTGGCCACCGGGCAACCGCAGTTCAGCGACGCCTTGTATTTCGACACCGCCGTGCGTGTGGGTTCGTATGCGCGTGTGCTCGACCCGCCGCTGGCCGGCCGTGCGGGCCCGCAGCGCGTGATCATTCAGGTGGCCGAAACGCTGCAGTCGCGGCAGGCGTTTACCCGATCGCTGCTGTGGACGTCGCTGGCGCAAGACCTGGCGCTGGTGGCTTCGGCGACCGTTTTGCTGGTATTGGCGGTGGGCTGGGCGTTGCGGCCGCTGGCCCGTTTGCGGGCCGAAGTGCAGGCGCGCCCAGCGCTGGACCTGCGGCCGATTTCGCCCGACGGCATCCCGGCCGACGTGCGGCCGCTGGTCGAGGCCATCAACTTTCATGTCGAGCGCAACCGGCAGCAGGCCGAAACCGGGCGGCGCTTCATCGACGATGCGTCACACCAGCTGCGCACGCCGTTGGCCACGCTGGCCACGCAGGTGGGTTTTGCGCTGCGCGAAAACGACCCCCTGCTGCAACGCCAGGCCCTGACGGCCGTGAAAGCGCAGCTGGACGAGACCGTGCGCCAGACCAACCAGATGCTGGCGCTGGCGCGCGCCGACAGTGCCGAGCTGCAGGCTGAACCGCTGGACCTGGACGCGCTGGCGCAGGCTGTGACCGGCCCCTGGTGGGCCGAGGCACGTGCTGCGGGCATTGACCTGGGCCTGGAGCCTGCGCCCGCACCGGTGATGGTCCGGGCGCAGGCGGGCTTGCTGAAAGAAGCCTTGTCCAACCTGCTGCACAACGCCATTCGCTACACGCCGCGGGGCGGACGGGTGACGGTGTCTGTGCGTGTGCACGAAGGGCAAGCCCAGCTTGAAGTGGCGGACGATGGCCCCGGCATGCCGGCCGAAGAACTGGCGCGCGCCGGCGAACGGTTTTTCCGCGGCAGCCATGTCAGCAAGCCGGGTTCGGGGCTGGGCCTGGCCATCGTGCGCTCGATTGCCGCGCGGCTGGGTGGTGACCTGAAGTTGAGCCTGGGGCCGGGTGGCCGGGGCCTGATCGCCATGCTGTTGCTGCCGGTTCAAGCGGGTGTGCGCCCTAGGGTTGACCCTCATCATTTGCTGTCGTCACTGAAAGGCGACTGAAAGTCGCGCCGCGATACAGTCCGCTGCAACCCGGCGCATGCAGACCGCTGGCACACCCACTTCAAATGATGGAGACACTTTCATGATGAACCGCAAGACGTCCCTGCTGAGCATGACCCTGGCGCTGGCCTTGGTCTCGTCCGCCGCTTTTGCCGGCCCCCTGGACAAGACCGAGTGCATCGCGCCGGCCAAACCCGGTGGCGGCTTTGACCTGACCTGCAAGCTGGCGCAAGGTGCGCTGATGGACGGCAAGTACATCGCCGATCCCATGCGCATCACCTACATGCCCGGCGGCATCGGCGCCGTGGCCTACAACGCCATCGTGGCGCAGCGCCCGGCCGAGGCCAACACCATCATCGCCTTCTCGGGGGGGTCATTGCTCAACCTGGCGCAGGGCAAGTTCGGCCGCTACAACGAAAACGACGTGCGCTGGCTGGCCGGCGTGGGCAGCGACTTCGGCGCCATCATCGTGGCCGAGGCTTCACCCTTCAAGTCGTTGAATGACCTGGTCGCTGCCGTCAAGGCCGACCCCACCAAGGTGGTGTTTGGTGCCGGCGGCACCGTGGGCAGCCAGGACTGGATGAAGGCCGCGCTGGTGGCCAAGGCCGCGGGCCTGAACCCCAAGTCCATGCGTTTTGTGGCCTTTGAAGGTGGCGGCGAAGCCAGCACCGCGCTGCAAGGCGGGCACGTGCAGGTGTACTCGGGTGACGCTTCTGAAGCCGAGCAGCAGATGAAGGCCGGCGCCAAGATCCGCGTGCTGGCCGTGATGTCCGACAAGCGCCTGGTGGGCAGCCTGTCCAACGTGCCCACCGCCAAGGAGCAGGGCATGGACGTTGAGTGGCCCATCATCCGCGGCTACTACGTCGGCCCCAAGGTCAGCGATGCCGACTTCAAGACCTGGGTTGCCACCTTCGACAAGATGATGGCCACGCCGGAGTTCGCCAAGGCACGTGCCGACCGCGGCCTGTTTGAGTTCTCGAAGACTGGCGCCGACCTGGACAAGTTCGTCAAGGAGCGGGTGGCGTTCTACCGCACGATCGCGGCCGACTTCGGCCTGAACGTCGCCAAGTAAACCCCATCAGCACGCCCCCGGACCGCGACCACACGGCGCGGCCCGGCGGCTACACGGAGACAGCAGCATGAGTGACCGCATCCTGGGGGCGGCCTGTGTGGTCGCCGGCGCAGCCATGGCCTGGGCGGCCGTGGACTACGCCGCACCGATTTCCTACGAACCGGTGGGCCCGCGTGCGTTTCCGCTGCTGTTGGCCGGCCTGATGGCGCTGGCGGGTGCCTGGCTGGTGGTGCGCCCCGGGCCGCAGGCCTTTGAGTTGGCGCGTGAACACCGCTGGCCCATCGTGCTGGCGGCCGTGGCCGTGCTGGTGTACGCCAGTCTGTTTGAGATGCTGGGGTTTCCGCTGGCCACGGCGCTGATGGCGTTGCCCGTGGGCATGGCGTTTGGCGGCAGCTGGAAGCAGTCGCTGGCCGGTGGTGTGGTCATGGGCCTGTTGATGTACGGCCTGTTTGACAAGCTGCTGGACGTGGTGCTGCCCACCGGCTTGTTGTCCTTCATTCTGGGTGGCCGCTGATGGACACGCTGCAATTTTTGATGAGTGGTTTTGCGGTTGCACTGACACCGCAGAATCTGATGGTGGCGGCCATGGGTGCCCTGATCGGCACCGTGGTGGGCATGCTGCCGGGGCTGGGGCCCATCAACGGCGTGGCCATCCTGATGCCGCTGGCCTTTGCGCTGAAGCTGCCGCCGGAAACCGCGCTGATCCTGCTCGCCGCCGTGTACATGGGCTGCGAGTACGGCGGCCGTATTTCGTCGATCCTGCTCAACGTGCCGGGGGACGCCGGCGCCATCATGACGGCCATCGACGGCCACCCCATGGCCCGCCAGGGGCTGGGCGGTGTGGCGCTGTCCATATCGGCCTGGAGCTCGTTTGTGGGCTCGCTGATCGCCACCATCGGCATCGTGCTGTTTGCGCCGCTGCTGGCGCGCTGGGCGCTGGCCTTCGGCCCGGCCGAATACTTTGCGCTGATGTGTTTTGCCTTTGCCTGTATTACCGGCCTGATGGGCGATGCGCCCATGAAAGCGGCGCTGGCGGCCTTGATCGGCCTGTCGCTGTCCACCGTAGGGCTGGATTCCAATTCCGGCGTGTACCGCTTCACCGGCGGCGACGTGCACCTGTCCGACGGCATCCAGTTCATCGTGGTGGTGATCGGCGTGTTTTCG
>JAHECB010000141.1:4651-12503 GCA_024641925.1 Betaproteobacteria bacterium | reverse complement strand
GCGTTGCAGCCAGACCTGCGGCCGTCAGCCAGGTTTGCTGGTGACTTTGCAGTTGTGCCTGCAAGGTCTGCAGCTGCGGTGCCCCTGTGGCCAATGCGCTGGACGGTAGGCTCTGGACACGCTGCAGCATGTCATCCAGCGCCTGAGTCTGCAGCACAACCAGGGCTGCCAGCGCCGCCGCCATCAGCAACATGGCCAGGTAGACGGACCACAGCTGTCTTGATTCCCGACTGGACAAGTGCCCCCCTGAACGACCACCACGGCCCTACAGAGATATCGGGCGGCAAGGTCCGGGGCTTGAGGGCCTTGGGCGTTGAAGGTCAAGCGTGTTCCAGCCGGCTGCGGCTTTCTGCACGGGACGGCTGCTCAATCTTCAGGTGCTGCTTGACGGATCACGCGGCACCGCATTGGCCGGGGTGGTCGCGCTTCGCTTCAGCCTGCGGCGGCTTGTTGCACCCGCTGCGGGTCCACGCCCAGGCTTTGGGCGGCCCCCAGGATCTCCTGCCAGGTGGTGATGTCCACCGGCACGCCGTTGGCGGTGCGATGCACCAGACAAGCCCTTTCCGCATCACCCGACACCTGCACCGGGGCAAAGCCTTCACGTGTGGGGCTGGCCTGTACCCAGTCGATGAAGGCTTGTGCCTCGGCGGCAAAGCGGGGGTGGGCGCCCAGCTTGTGCGGGTCCAGCAATACGCTGAACATGCCGTTGATGACGCGCCGCTTGCTGGTGTCGTCGTTGTGTTGCGTCAGGCCGCCGGCCAGCGCGCCGCCCAGCAGCTCGCACATCAGTGCCAGGCCGTAGCCCTTGTGTTCGCCAAAGGTCAGCAGGGCGCCAAAGGGCGGCACCACCGAGTAGCGCGGGTTGGTGGTGGCCTGGCCCTGGTCGTCGATCAGGTAGCCCTCGGGCACGGTCTCGCCCTTGTTGTGCGCTACCCGGGTCTTGCCTTGTGCGATGACGCTGGTGGCGAAGTCCAGGATCACGGGCGGACGGCCCGGCAGCGGCACGCCGGCGCAGAAGGGGTTGGTGCCAAAACGTGCATCGCCGCCGCCGTAGGGCGCGACGATGCTGCGCGAAATGACGTTGACAAAGTGCAAGGACACCAGGCCTGCTGCAGCGGCCTGCTCGGCCCAGGCGCCGATGCGGCCCAGGTGGTGGGCGTTGCCCAGCGCCACGATGCAACTGCCATGCTGCTGCGCGCGTTCTATGCCCAGGCTCATGGCCTGCGCCCCCACCACCTGGCCAAAGCCCACGTTGCCGTCCAGCCGCAACAAGGCGCCACCGTCCAGCACCGTGGTGACGCTGGCGTTGGGCTTCAGGCTGCCTTCCAGGTAGGCGCTGGCGTAACGCGGCAGCATGCCGATGCCGTGGGAGTCGTGGCCCATCAGGTTGGCGGTGACGAGGTTGTTGACCACCGCGTCAACCTCGGCCGGGCTGCTGCCAAAACCCTGCACCAGCAAACGCATGGCGGCGGTCAGCTGGGGCAACTGGAAGATGTGGTCGGTGCTCATGGCGGGTGTGGGCTCAGGTACAAGGGTTTACAGGTCGGGTGTGTAGCGGCGCACCATGTCGGCCTGGGTTTCAGGGGCGCTGTGGATGCCGGTGTGGTCTTTCAGCATCTCGCCCGTGCTGGGCAACACGCTGCGGTCCACCTGCGCGTCCGCGGACCACAGGCGCGAGCGCATCAAGGCCTTGGCGCAATGCAGGTAGGCGTCGCGCACCGTGACACGGATGACCAGCTTGGGCTGGCGACGGGCATCGACGCACAGCAACCGGTCGGCCTCGTCCAGCGACAGCACGGCGGTGCCGTTGACGCGCAAAGTTTCATCCACACCGGGGATCAGGAACAGCAGGCCGATCTGGCCACTGGCGCTGATGTTCTCCAGCGAGTCCAGCCGGTTGTTGCCCGGTGCGTCGGGGATCAGCAGGGTGTGCGGGTCCAACACCTTGACGAAACCGGGGTCACCGCCGCGTGGCGAAGAATCCAGCGGCCCGCCATGCCCGGCGGTGGCCAGTACCACAAACGGCGACAGGCTGATGAAGCGCTCGCAATGCCGGTCCAATGCGCGCAGCTGCTTTTTCAGCGGTCGTTCGGTCGGCTGGGCATACAGGCCGCGCAGGGCGTTACGGGTGTCGATTTGCATGGCGCTAAGCCTAACCCAGCGCCGGGCAGTTACAACTTGAACGCGGCGCGGTTTGCCTTTCGGGCGGCAGTCTGGCCGTGCAAAACCACAGCTGCCTGCCCTTGCCCCAGCCCGTTGTCACGCGCCGGCGGGGCCTTTTCAGCGGGCGTACACGCGGCCTGGCGCCGAGATGGCCGGTGGCACGCCATGGCAAGAAGAGCATGCGCCCGCGGGTGCGCCCATCATGGCGGCGGTGGTGTTGCCCCGCACCACGCTCACCGATCGCAGTGGCTGTGCCAGTGCGGCGCTGGTGTGGAAATTGCCAGCGGCATTGCTGGTCAGCTTGGTGAAGGCGCCACGGGCGTCGATCACTTCGATCGTCACGCCGTTGATGCGGCGTCGGCAGGCGAGGCCGCATCCGGATAAACCATGCCCGCAACCGTAAAGCTGTGGCATGCCATGCAGTTTTCACCCGGGCGCATCAAGGGACCACCATCGTGCTCGCCACCACCACAGGCGGCCAGGGTGATGGTGCCAGCAACGTGAAAAAACGCAGCCAGCGCGTGCAAAAGTCAGTCTTCATGTCCAGGGTGCGGGGATGAGGGGCGAACTGTTCAGGGTCTCGGCTGAGTAACCAGCTTCAGACGCAGACCCGGTTTGCAGCACCCATCAAGCCAGGGCCTGCGCCAACCGCGGCACGGCATGTTTGGGACCTTAGGCGCCGTGCATGAAGCGGGTCTGAAGGTCGGTCGTTTTTCAGGCGGTACGGAAAAAGGCCACCTCAGACCGCAGCCGTTCGGCGTTGTCCTTCAGGGATGCAGCCGCAGTCGCGGTCTGTTCGACCAGCGCCGCGTTTTGCTGGGTCATGCCATCCAGACGTTCAACCGAGCTGCCCACCTCGGCCAGGCCCTGGGACTGTTCGCTGGTGCCCTGGCTGATTTCGGTCATCAATTGACGCACACGTTCTGCGCCGTCAACGATCTGTTGCATGGTCTGCCCGGCCTGGTCCACCACGACGGCGCCGGCGCCCACCTGTTCCACGCTGCTGCCGATCAGCGTTTTGACTTCGCGCGCAGCGGCGGCCGAGCGCAAGGCCAGCGCACGCACCTCGCTGGCCACCACCGCAAAACCGCGACCTTGTTCACCGGCACGGGCCGCTTCCACGGCGGCGTTCAAGGCCAGGATATTGGTCTGGAAGGCGATGCCATCAATGGTGGTCACGATGTCCGAAATCTTGTTCGACGAGCTGCGGATGCCGTCCATGGTGGTCACCACGCGCCGCACTTCGTTGCCACCCCGCGCGGCCACAGCGGCATTGCGGCTGACGATGTCTGAAGCACCCGTAGCCGTGCTGGCGGTGTGTTTGACGGTGGAGTCGATCTGCGTCATCGCGGCAGAGGTTCGCTGCAGTTGTGACGCCGCTTCTTCAGTCCGCTGTGACAGATCCAGCGACGCCGCGGCCACTTCTTGTGAGGCGGTATGGATGCTGTCGGCGCCCGCGCGTACCTGGCCGACGATGCGGCGCAGGTCTTCCAGCGTGGTGCCCAGGGTATTCATCAGCTGCGCCACCTCGTCACGGCCCCAAGGGCTGGGGCGCAGTGTCAGGTTGCCCTTGGAGATTTCCGTGAGTTGGCGCGCGACCTCGGCAATGCCGCCCTGGGTCACGCGGTAAAAAGCCACCAGCATGTAGATGGCCACCAGGACGCAGACGGCCGACAGGCCGATCTGCATCATCAAGGTGTAGCGCAGCTTCGAGACCCGAAGGGCCAGCCGCTGGTCCAGGCTGTCCAGCACGCGCGACAGGCCCTGGTAATGCTGGGTGATGGCGGTGTTGCCCGCTGCCACAAAGGCAGCGGGGTCACCGGCTGGTGTTTCGATCATGACCTGACTGCGCACCTTGTCAATGAAGGCGTTGCTGGCTTCATTGGCTGCAGCCAACTCAATTTCAGCCCGCAACGCAGGGTCGGCCTCGATGGCCCGCGACAGGGCTTTTTCGAGCTCTTTCTGGTGGCTCATGGCAAAGGCCAGGGCGGCGTTGACCTGGTCGTTCTGAACCCTGGTGATCTTGCCTTCTTTCAGGATGGCCGCACCCAGGCCACGCATCTGGCCGATCTGCTCGATCAGCTTGATCTGCTGGAACAGCGACCCGAACATCAGGTAGTAGGTGTCGACGTCGGGATCCAGCGTCAGGTTGGAGTTGTCCGCCACATCGTTCAGCAGTTGCAGCACGGCGTTGATGAAGCCGGTGTGCGACGTCATGGTGGCCGCCGCGTCGCCGGAAACGACCTGACTGGTCAGCTGGCCATTCAGCTCGGCCACCTGTTGCCAGGCCGATGCCGTTTTCAGGTCATTGCCCAGCCGCTGCTGTGTCGCCGCGGCGCCTTCAAAGGCCTTGGCCACCCGTTGCTGGGCCTGGTCCAGGTCGCCAGCACGCGACAGCGCAGCGCGGCGTCGGTTCTGCGCAGCGTCCAGCAGCGGCATCAGGCTTCGGGCGAAGTCCACGCCCAGGCGCTCACGTGCCGAAAATTCGATGTTCTGTGATGCCGTGGTCCACAGCGACACGATCAGGATCAGCGTGGGCAGCAAAAACGCAGCGGAAACCCAGGCCGCCTTGGCAGGAAAGCCGATGCTGCGAAAGGCCCGTATGCCGATCGCCATGATGCCGTGGTGCTGAAAAAACGACGGTGCACCGTCCCGCGTTGCGGCGACAGAAAGCCGTTGGTGCACGGCAATTTCAAGCGTTGTGCTCAATTCAAACCTCGTGGGTGACAGACCTGTAACGTGAAGCGCAGGCTGATTCGCGCCGTCCCACTCTAAATTTGTCTGGCGTCGCCCATCTGCCGAGAAGGCCGCGGAAAGGGGGCCAGATATCGGCCCACTCGGGCCTTGACGCCCTGGTGGCTGCGCGGGGCGGCGTTTGAGTTGTGTGCCTCCGCGGCTGGCGTGAGTTGCCGGCACCGGCACCGGCACCGGCGGCTGCCCGCGCTTGCCGGACCATCAATCAAGTGATGAGGCTTTGTCTTGTGCACCTGGCACACAAGATGCTTACACCATCTTGTATACCAGCAAGTGCACCCATGTCCAAATCGCCTTCGGCAATCAACACACCCGCAGCGTCAGCGGTGCAACCTGCACCCGCTGAAGTGTCGCGGCTTGAGCATGTCGACACGGCGCCTGTGGCCCTGCCACGCACCGTGGCCGGCTGGCTGCAGGCGGTTCGCCAAGGGCAGGATCTGCTGGCCATGCTGCTGGCTGCCCACGAAGCAGCGCGGGCTGCGCAGCCGCTGGCGGTGTGGATTCACCTGTGTCCACCCATGCAGTTTCAGGCCCAGCTGATGACGCTGTTGCAGCGCCTGGGTCAGCAAGCCGATCGCGAGGCGCTGCTGCAAACCTACCCGCTGCTGGGGGTACCTTTTGCCGTCAAGGACAACATCGACATCGCCGGGCAGCCCACCACGGCGGCATGCCCCGCTTTTGCGCACACACCCGACGACAGCGCCACGGTGGTGCACAAACTGCAGCAAGCTGGTGCCATCTGGTTGGGCAAAACCAACCTGGACCAGTTTGCGACGGGCCTGGTCGGCACCCGGTCACCCTATGGCGCGCCGGCCTGTCTGGCCGACCCCACACGCATCAGCGGCGGCAGCAGCAGCGGTTCAGCCGTGGCTGTTGCGCGGAGCCTGGTGGCTTTTGCGCTGGGCACCGACACCGCAGGCTCGGGGCGTGTGCCGGCGGGGCTGAACGGCCTGGTGGGCTTGAAGCCAACACCGGGTCGTGTCAGCAACCGCGGTGTGTTGCCGGCGTGTCGAACGCTGGACTGCGTGTCGGTGCTGGCACACACCGTGGACGACGCTGCCCATGTGTTGGCGGTCATCGAAGGCGCTGACCCCTCGGATGACTACAGCCACTTCAGCCCCGGCCCCGCCGCCGCAACGGGCCCCTTGCGACTGGGGGTGCCGCTGGCGCCCGATCTGGATGCAGGCGTGGGTTACACCACCGCGTGGCAAGCCGCGTTGCTGCACGCCCGCGACCAGGGCCATACGCTGGTGGAAATGGACTTTGCACCGCTGGATGAAGTGGCGGCCCTGTTGTACGACGGCCCCTGGGTGGCGGAACGGCACGCGGTGGTTGAAGAACTTCTGACCCAGCAGCCGCAGGTGTTTGACAGCGCCGTACGCCAGGTCATCGGCCACGCCAAGGGTATGACCGCCACGCAGACCTTCCAGGCCCAGTACCGCTTGCGCACGGCACAGTCCCGAAGCGCCGCAATCTGGCAGACGGTGGATGCCTTGCTGGTGCCCACCACAACCACCCACCCGCGATTTGACGAGGTCGCCGCCGACCCGCTGGGTGTCAATGCCCGCATGGGCCGTTACACCAATTTTGTCAACCTGCTGGGCTGGTGCGCGCTGGCGGTGCCGGCAGGCCAGGCCGCGCACGGGCTTCCTTTTGGCGTCACCTTCATCGGGCCGGCCAACCACGATGTGGCGCTGGCCGGCCTGGGCCGCGACTGGGTGAACGCATGGGCTGCCAGCGGCCTTGAATCAACTTCGGCAGTCACCCTGCGCACCCCCGCCACCCAGGCTTGCCTGAGCCTGGCGGTGGTTGGCGCCCACCTGAGTGGCCTGCCGCTGAATGGCCAACTGCTGGAACGCGGCGCGCGTCTGCTGCGCGCCACCACCACCGCACCCGAATACCGTCTGTTTGCCTTGCCCGGTACCCAGCCCCCCAAGCCCGGCCTGCTGCGTGTGGCTGAAGGTGGTGTGGCCATCGCGCTGGAGATCTGGTCCGTGCCGATGGCCCAGGTGGGCTCGTTTTTGGCGTTGATACCGCCTCCTTTGGGGCTGGGCAGTCTTCACTTGGCCGACGGCTCGACCGTGCACGGTTTCATCTGCGAAAGCCACGCGCTGGCCGGGGCCCTGGACGTTTCCCACCATGGCGGCTGGCGCAACTACGTCGCCGCCAAAGCCGCGGCAGGCCCCGTTATTCCAGTCTCTCCCTGAAACCCGATCGTCTTGCAGGAGTCAACACCATGGACCGTCGCCACTTCATCTCGACCAGCGCTGCCGCCACCGCATGGTCCGGCCTGCCCCGTGCGGCACAAGCGCAGGCCAGGCCCAAGGACGTGCTCATCGTCGCCAACGAATTTGGCCCCAATTCGCTGGACATCCACACCCTGGGCGCCAACCGCCCGTCCTACGGCGTGAGCTGGGTCTGTTACGACCGGCTGATGACTTATGGCAAGAAAAAGTTGCCCGATGGCCGGGTGCGTTACGACCGCGACAAGCTGGAACCCGAGCTGGCTGAAAGCTGGCAGATGGCGCCTGACGGTTCGGCCGTCACCTTCAAGCTGCGCAAAAACGCCAAGTTCCACGACGGCACGCCGGTCACCGCCAAGGACGTGAAGTGGAGCTTCGACCGCGCGGTCACGGTGGGCGGCTTTCCCACCTTCCAGATGAAGGCCGGTTCGCTGGAAGAGACCTCGCAGTTCGAGGTGGTTGACGACCACACCTTTCGCGTCAAGTTCCTGCGCAAGGACAAGCTGTCCATGAACAACATGGCCGTGGTGGTGCCGTGCATCTTCAACAGCGAACTGGTGAAAAAGCACGCCACGGCACAGGACCCCTGGGGCCTGGCCTGGACCCGCAACAACGTGGCAGGTGGCGGGGCCTACAAGGTGGAAGCCTGGCGTGCCGGCCAGGAGATCATCTACGTGCGTTTTGACGACTGG
>JAHECB010000141.1:0-4641 GCA_024641925.1 Betaproteobacteria bacterium | reverse complement strand
CCCAAGATCCGGCGGGTGGTACAGCGCGACGTGCCCAACGCCGGCAACCGCCGGGCCTTGCTGCTCAAGGGCGATATCGACATCACCTACGACCTGCCGCCCAAAGACTTTTCCGAACTGAGCAAAGAAGGCGGCAAGGTCAAGGTCAGTGCCATGCCGATCGAGAACTCGATCTTCTACCTGGGCATGAACACCACCAAGCCGCCCTTCAACAACCCCAAGGTGCGGCAGGCCGTGGCCTGGGTGCTGCCCTACGACAAGATGTTTGAAAACGCGCTGTACGGCCGCGCGGCCAAGATGTATGGCGGCGGCAGCCCGGTCAAGAGCACCGCCTGGCCGCAACCCACGTGGTATGCCACCGATGCGGCCAAGGCCAAGGCGCTGCTGGCCGAAGCCGGCTACCCCGATGGCTTCGAGACCACGCTCAGCTTCGACCTGGGCGGCGCCACCATTGGCGAGCCCATGGCCGTGCTGGCGCAGGAAGCGCTGGCCGGCATCGGCATCAAGGCGCAGCTGAACAAGATTCCGGGCGCCACCTGGCGTGCGGCATTGTTGAAGAAGGACCTGCCCATGGTCATCAACCGCTTCGGCGGCTGGCTGGACTACCCGGAGTACTTCTTTTTCTGGTGTTACCACGGCCAGAACGCGGTGTTCAACACCATGAGCTACCAGAACGCCAAGCTCGACAAGATCATCACCAACGCACGCTTTGCCGAAAGCAAGCCGCTGTACGACAGCGCCGTGAAGGAAATGATCCAGATCGCCTACGACGAGGTGCCGCGGGTGCCGCTGTTCCAGCCCAGCATGGACGTGGCGATGCAGCAGGACCTGATGGGCTACCAGTACTGGTTCCACCTGCAGCCTGACTACCGCCAGCTGTACCGCGCCTGATGAACAAACCTGCCGACCAAACGGTGGACCTGCAAGCCAGCATGGACAGCACAGCCGCGCTGCTGGGCTTGCCGCTGCACCCCGATCACCGCCCCGGCGTCTTGCATTACCTGAAGCTGGTGGTTTCACTGGCGCCGCTGGTCACCGACTTTGCGGGCACGCTGTCGGTGGCCGACGAGTCGGGCAACAGCTTCGTGCCGGTGGCGCCTGCTGACGGTGCTCAACCATGAGTGCCGTGGCCCATGTGCAGGCGGCCCTGGCGCGCATACAAGCCACCGACGGACGTGTCAATGCATTCACGGCGGTGCTGTCCGAACGTGCGCTGGCACAAGCCGGGCAGGTGGACCGTGATGGGCGCGACCTGCCCTTGCGCGGTATGCCCTTCGCCGTGAAAAACCTGTTTGACCTGCAGGGCTTGAGCACCTTGGCGGGCTCGAAGATCGAACGCGACAGCCCGCCCGCCACACGCGACGGCGCGCTGGTGCGCCGCCTGCAGGCCGCCGGCGCGGTGTGTGTGGGTGCGCTGAACATGGACGAATACGCCTACGGCTTCACCACCGAAAACACGCACTATGGCGCCACGCACAACCCGCATGACCTGGCGCGCATCAGCGGCGGGTCGTCGGGCGGTTCGGCTGCCGCAGTGGCTGCAGGGCAGGTGCCGTTGACACTGGGGTCGGACACCAACGGTTCCATCCGCGTGCCGTCGTCCTTGTGTGGTGTTTTTGGCTTGAAGCCGACCTTTGGCCGCCTGTCGCGCGCCGGCAGTTACCCTTTTGTCGCCAGTCTGGACCACCTGGGGCCTTTCACCCGCAGTGTGCGCGAGCTGGCGTTGTCCTATGACGCACTGCAGGGTGCCGATGCAGACGACTCGGCGCAGATTCCTCAGCCCCTGCAGCCCACCGCCGGACTGCTGGCGCGCGGCGCCGAGGGTCTGCGCATCGGTGTGCTGGGCGGCTGGTTCAGCGACATGGCGCAGGCGCCTGCACGCGCTGCGGTGGCCCGGGTGGCACAAACTCTGGGTGCCACGCGCGAGGTGCTGTGGCCCGAGGTGGAGCGCGCCCGCACGGCCGCTTTCATCATCACCAATGCCGAAGGCGCCACCCTGCACCTGGCCGACCTGCAGCGCCGCGCACAAGACTTCGACCCCCACACGCGCGACCGCTTTCTGGCCGGCGCCTTGTTGCCTGCGGTCTGGGTGCAGCAGGCACAGCGTGTTCGACACTGGTTTGCTCGCCAGGTGGCGCAGTCTTTTGCCGACGTCGACGTTTTGCTGGCGCCGGCCACGCCGTGTACCGCACCCGTCATTGGCACCGAATGGCTGCACATCAACGGCCAGCGTTTGCCGGCTCGCCCCAGCATGGGTCTGCTGACGCAGCCTGTTTCAGCCATCGGGCTGCCCGTGGTCACGGTGCCTGTTTGGGGCATGGACCCCGATGCACCACACCTGCCCGTTGGCGTGCAGGTGATTGCCGCACCCTGGCGCGAGGACCACTGCCTGCGGGTTGCCCGCGCACTGGAGGCTGCGGGTGTGGCGCATGCACCCGTGGCAGCCTTGTGAGCACCTGGCGAATGTCGACGAACAGGACATGAAAGCAGCATGAACCCAAGCCCGCCCGACAACTTGCCCGGCAACTTGCCCATCAATGTGCCCGAGGTGCACGCCGAAGTCACGGCCGTGTTCAAGCGCTACGAAGATGCGCTGGTGCACAACAAGGTCAACGTGCTGGACGAATTGTTCTGGGCCAGTGAACACACGGTGCGGTATGGCGCGGCTGAAAACCTGGTCGGCATCGAGGCCATACGCGCTTTTCGCAATTCGCGCCCGTCGCAAGGTCTGCAGCGCACGCTCTTGCACACCGTCATCACCACTTACGGCCGCGACTTCGCCACCGCCATGACCGAGTTCCGCCGCGAAGGCAGCCCAAAACACGGCCGCCAAAGCCAGACCTGGGCGCGCATGCCCGAAGGCTGGTGCGTGGTGGCGGCCCACGTGAGCCTGATCGACCCACCGCCTTGACAAGACGCTTTTCAACCTGCCCTTACCGACAACCCCGAGGAGCCCCCCATGAACAAGTCCATCAACACCCAGAACCTGATGCGCCGCCGCCTGCTGGCTGCTGGCGGACTGGCCGGCGCTTCGCTGGCGCTGCCCGGCGCACTGCACAGCGCCTGGGCGCAAAAGCCCATCACGGTGGGCATCATCTACGTCGGCCCGCGTGACGACTTTGGCTACAACCAGGCGCAGGCCGAAGCCGCTGCGCTGCTGAAGAAGGTGCCAGGCGTGAAGGTGATCGAAGAAGAAAACGTACCCGAGACCCAGGCCGTGCAAAAAAGCATGCAGGGCATGATCTCGCAGGACGGCGCCACGCTGCTGTTCCCGACCAGCTTTGGATACTTCGACCCGCACATGCTGGCCGTGGCCGCCAAGAACCCCAAGGTGCGTTTCAGCCACTGTGGCGGCATGTGGACCAAGGGCAAGCACCCCGACAACACGGGCAGCTACTTTGGCTACATCGACGAAGCGCAGTACCTGAATGGTGTAATAGCCGGCCACATGAGCAAGAGCAAAAAGCTGGGCTTTGTCGCGGCCAAGCCGATTCCGCAGGTGCTGCGCAACATCAACGCCTTCACCATGGGCGCACGCTCGGTGGACCCCAGCATCACCACCACCGTCATCTTCACCGGCGACTGGAGCATGCCGGTGAAAGAGGCCGAGGCCACCAACAGCCTGGCCGACCAGAACGTGGACGTTTTCACCATGCACGTCGATGGCCCCAAGGTGGTGGTGGAAACCGCGGCCAAACGCGGCAAGATGGTCTGCGGCTACCACGCCAGCCAGGCCAAGCTGGCGCCGCAGGCCTACCTGACCGGCGCTGAATGGAACTGGCTGACGGCCTACACCAGCATCCTGGAAGCGGCCCGCAGCGGCAAGCCGCATCTGAACTTCGTGCGTGGTGGCTTGAAGGAAGGTTTTGTCAAGACTTCGGCTTACGGGCCTAGCGTGTCGGAAGCCGCGCGCAAGGGTGCCGACGCCGTCAAGGCCAAGATGATGGCCGGTGCCTTCGACATCTTTGGTGGTGAACTGAAGGACAACACCGGCAAGGTGGTGGTGCCCAGGGGCAAGGTCTTCAAGCAGACCGACATCGAGCTGGAAGGCATGAATTACCTGGTTGAAGGTGTCATTGGCAAGGCCTGAGGAACAGAAAGCGTCACCATGGCCCAGACCCGCACCAGCAGCACCGCCGAAGCCATCGCCTTGCCCCTGCTGGCCCTGACCGGCGGGCTGGCCTTGTTTGGTCTGTTTGTCTGGGTGGATGGGCACGACCCCGTGCAGGCCTGGACACTGCTGTTCCTGGGTGCTTTTGGCGACGCGTTTTCGCTGCAGAACACCTTGCAGCGCGCGGCACCGCTGATGCTGACGGCGCTGTGTGTGGCGCTGCCGGCGCGGGCCGGGCTGACCATCATCGGCGGCGAAGGTGCGCTGGTGCTGGGTGGTCTGGCTTGCGCGGGCCTGCCGCTGCTGATGCCCCTGCCTTTGAACATGCTGGGCACCGCGATGATGCTGGTGGCGGCCGGCTTGGCCGGTGGCGCCTGGATTGCGCTGGCGGGCTGGCTGCGGCAGTGGCGGGGTGTGAACGAAACCATCAGCAGCCTGCTGCTGGGCTACACCGCCATCGCGCTTTTCAAGCACATTGTGGAAGGGCCTTTGCGCGACCCGGCCAGCTTGAACAAGCCTTCAACACCACC
>JAHECB010000140.1 GCA_024641925.1 Betaproteobacteria bacterium | reverse complement strand
GCCGTGGGCACCAGCGCGCCCGAACTGGCGGTGTCGGTGGGCGCCGTGCTGAACGGCCAGACCGACATTGCCATGGGCAACGTGGTGGGCAGCAACATCCTCAACGTGTTGCTGATCCTGGGCGTCAGCGCCTTGATAGCGCCCTTGGTGGTGGACCGACAAATCGTGCGCCAGGAGGTGCCGGTGATGATCGGTGCGTCGGTGCTGCTGCTGGTGCTGGCGCAAGACGGCCGGCTGACGATGGCCGAGGGCGGTCTGCTGACGGTGCTGCTGGTGGCGTACGGCAGCTTTCTGGTGCTGCAGGCGCGTGCGCCAAGTGCGCAGACCACCAGGCCCGAGCCTGCCAGCCCCGCCGCCGAACCCCGCTGGGACGACCGCCGGCTCGCCCAGATGGTGCTGATCGTTGTCGGCCTGGGGCTGTTGGTGCTGGGCTCGCATGGCCTGGTGCAAGGCGCGGTGGCCATTGCCCGGTCCTTCGGCATGAGCGAGGCAGTGATCGGCCTGACCATCGTGGCGGCCGGCACCTCAACGCCCGAGCTGGCGGCGTCGATTGCTGCCGTGCTGCGCGGCCAGCGTGACATGGCAGTGGGCAATGTGCTGGGCAGCTGCATCTTCAACATCCTGGGCTGTCTGGGCATCTCTGCCGTGGTCGCCGGTGCGGCGGGGCTGGACGTTGCAGCCTCGATCCTGAATTTCGACATCTGGGTGATGCTGGCCGCGGCGCTGGCCTGCCTGCCGGTGTTCATCACGGGCCGCGAAATCGCCCGCTGGGAAGGCGGGCTTTTTGTAGGCTACCTGGCGGCCTACCTGGCCTACCTGGTGCTCGAACACCGGGCGCACGACGCCCTGCCCGTCTTTTCAACCACCATGATGAGTTTTGTCGGCCCGCTGACCCTGGTCACGCTGGTGGTGATGATGCTGCCCCGACCGGCGCGCGCCTGAGGGCGGCAGGCGCAGGACCATCGCATCCCGACGATCGGGCCGCTCGATGGCTTGCGTCGGGCACGGTCGCATGGTTACACAACGGACTGCGATAAACCCCAATCTGCAGGGCTTTGGGTTGGCGACAGAATGACCGCAGCTTGTACGGGCGCGCGACCGCATGGTCAGTGCCTGGCCCTCCACCCACCGGACGCGTTTTTTGGAACTGCTGCAGCTGCTCATCAGCGGCATCGCCCAGGGCTGTATCTATGGCCTGATCGCGCTGGGTTTTGTGCTGATCTACAAAGCCACCGAAACCGTCACCTTCGCCCAGGGCGATCTGATGATGGTGGGCGCCTTCGGCGGCTGGCTGGCCATGACCGCGCTGGGCTTTCCGGCATGGCTCGCAGTGCCCGCAGCCATCATCGCCATGATGCTGCTGGGCGTGCTGCTGGAACGTGCCGTCATACGACCCATCCTGGGGCAGCCGGCGTTTTCCGTGGTCATGTTGACGATCGGCGTCGGTTACGTGCTGCGTGGGCTGATCACCATGATCCCCGACGTGGGCACCGACACGCACACACTGCCGCTGCCTTATGTGGGCCAGGTGCTGCGTTTTGGCGGGCTGGTAGTGTCGGCGTCGCAGGCCGTGATCATCGCCGCCACCGCCGTCTTGTGCGGGGTGCTGTTTGCACTGTTCAAGTACAGCAGGCTGGGCGTTGCCATGCAGGCCTCGTCGCAGAACCAGTTGGCGGCCTATTACATGGGCATTCCGGTGAAGCGCCTCAACGGCCTGGTCTGGGGCTTGGCCGCGGGCGTGGCCGCCCTGGCCGGCTTGCTGGTGGCGCCCATCACCTTCGTGCACGCGAACATGGGCTTTGTGGCGTTGAAAGCCTTTCCGGCGGCGGTGGTGGGCGGTTTTGGCAGCCTGCCCGGCGCCATCGTGGGCGGATTGATCATCGGCATCGTCGAAGCCGTTTCGGGCTTTTACCTGCCCGAAGGTTTCAAGGACATCGCCCCTTACATCGTCGTACTGCTGATGCTGGTGCTCAAGCCCAACGGTTTGTTCGGCGAAAAATTGCGCAAGAAGGTCTGAAGAAAAAACCATCATGCGCTTTGTCTTCAAGACCGACTACGACCAGGACATCCGACTGGCCAAACACGGCGGCCACCGGTTCTGGTACGGCGCCCTGCTGCTGTTGCTGCTGGCCGCCCCCTGGGTAATGCCCGAGTACTGGGTGGCACAACTGACCTTTGTGCTGATCTATGCCATCGTCGGCCTGGGCCTGATGCTGCTGGCCGGCTTCACGGGGCTTTTTTCGCTGGGACATGCGGCTTTTCTGGGCGTCGGGGCCTACACCGAAGCAGTGCTGGCCAATGCCGGATGGCCGTTTCCCATCACGCTGGCCTGCGCGGCCGGGTTGTCGGCGGCGGCGGGTGTGGTGGTGGGTCTGCCTGCGCTGCGCGTCAAGGGCATTTACCTGGGCATGGCCACGCTGGCCTTTGGTTTCATCGTGGAAGAGGGCATGGCGCGCTGGGAAAGTGTCACCCACGGCAACGCCGGGCTGTCGGTGGAGCCGGCGTCATTGGGCAACTGGCAGCTGGACGGCGCCACCGACTTCTACTTCCTGTGTCTGGTGCTGGTGGTGCTGTCCACGCTGGGTGTGCTGAACCTGTTGCGCTCGTCCACGGGCCGGGCCTTTGTGGCCATCCGCGATTCGGAAATCTCCGCACAGAGCATGGGCATCAACCTGGCGCGCTACAAGACGCTGTCGTTTGCCCTGTCTGCCGCGCTGGCCGGCCTGGGGGGCGCTTTGTACGCGCACAAGATCCAGTTCCTGACGCCCGACCAGTTCGGCATTCTGCAAAGCATCGACCTGCTGCTGATGGTGGTCATCGGCGGTTTGGGGTCGGTGCACGGCGCGTTCCTGGGCGCCATTTTCCTGATCGTGATGCCGCAGTTGATTGCACTGGCCAAGGACTACCTGCCCGCCGCCATCGGCCAGGCCACCGGCTTGCAAGGCACGGTGTACGGCCTGGTGCTGATTGCCTTTGTGCTGTTTGAACCCATGGGCCTGTACGGCCGCTGGCTGAAGGTGCGGGCCTGGTTCCAGCTGTTCCCGTTCTACCGGCAAGGCATGTTCAAGCGCCAGAAATCGTTCCAGAAGTCGGACCGGCTGAAATGAGCTCCCCCCCGAAGCGCCTTCGGCGCTCCCCCCCAGGGGGGCGACCCCAGTGGACCGGCAAAGCCGGATCCACGGCGTCCGCTTGGGTTTTGGCGTCGCAGCCTGCAGGTTCTGGCGTTTGGCGAAAAAGGTGGTGGTCATGAGCCCATCAAACACCGAACTGCTGCTGTCCGCCCAGGGCCTGAGCGTCCGCTTTGGCGGTGTGCTGGCGGTCAACGACGTCAGCTTCGACGTGCGGCGCGGTGAGGTCTTCACGCTCATCGGTCCCAACGGTGCCGGCAAGACCACGGTGTTCAACCTGATCAGCCGCATCTACACCCCCTCCAGCGGCCACATCGACGTCGCGCGCCCCGACGGCAGCCTGCTGCGGCTGACCGATCAGCCGCCCGACGCCATCGCCGGGCTGGGCATTGCACGCACCTTCCAGAACATCGAACTGTTTGAACACGCCACGGTGCTGCAGAACCTGCTCATCGGCCGCCACACGCACCGCGGCACCGGCTTCTGGGGCGAACTGTTTTTCACCCAGGGCACACGCGCTGCCGAACGGCTGGCGCGCCAGAAGGTGGAAGAAGTCATCGACTTCCTGGACCTGCAGAAACACCGCGAAACGCTGGTGGCCGGCCTGCCTTATGGCGTGCGCAAGGTGGTGGAGATGGCACGTGCGCTGTGCACCGAACCGCGCTTGCTGCTGCTGGACGAACCGTCTTCCGGCCTGAACGTGGAAGAAACCGAAGACATGGCGTTCTGGATTGCCGACATCAAGAATGTGCTGGGCATCACCGTGCTGATGGTCGAACACGACATGAGCCTGGTGTCCAAGGTGTCCGACCGCGTGCTCGCCATGAGCCAGGGCGAAGAACTGGCCACGGGCACACCGGCCCAGGTGCAGAGCCATCCCGATGTGATCGAGGCCTACCTGGGCTCTGTGGACGACGTGTCGTATTTGCGGCGCCCCAAAGCCGGTGAAGCCAAGGAGCCGGCATGAACATGGCTGCTGCCATCGACAAGCCCATTCTGGAACTGCAGAACGTGGAAAGCGCCTACGGGCCCATCCGCGCCATCCGCGGTGTCAGCCTGCGTGTGAAACGCGGTGAGATCGCCACCGTGCTGGGCAGCAACGGCGCCGGCAAGACCACCATCCTGAAAACCATCAGCGGCATCATCGACCCGCGCAAGGGAACGGTCGAATTCAAGGGCCACAACATCACCGCCATCGACCCCGCCGCCATCGTGCAGCGAGGGTTGATGCATGTGCCCGAAGGGCGTGAGGTGTTCCCGCTGCTGAGTGTGCGCGACAACCTGCTGATGGGCGCCTACACCCGGCGCGACCGCGACCATGTGGCGCGCGACATCGAAGCGGTGTTTGGCTACTTCCCCATCCTGCGCGAACGCGCCAGCCAGGACGCCGGCCTGCTGTCCGGCGGGCAGCAGCAGATGCTGGCCATCAGCCGCGCCTTGATGGCCAACCCCGAACTCATCTTGCTGGACGAACCCAGCCTGGGCCTGTCGCCCCTGCTGACCAAGGAAATCTTCGAGATCGTGGTGCGCATCAACCGCGAACGCGGCACCACCTTGCTGCTGGTGGAGCAAAACGCCAACATGGCGCTGAACGCCGCCGACTACGGCTACGTGCTGGAAAACGGCCGTATCGTCATGGAAGACAGCTGCGACAAGCTGCGCGAAAAAGACGACATCAAGGAGTTCTACCTGGGCATGAAAGACGAGGGCGTGCGGGCCGACCGCCGGTGGAAGAAGAAGAAGACCTGGCGCTGACCTGATGAACGTTCCTTCTTTTTACCCAAGCGTGCTGTTCCCATGAGTGCACTGTGGAACCTGTCCCACATCCAGCCCCAGTCCCGGGTGGTGCTGGAAGGCGACACCATGGCCGCGATGTTCTGGAACGGCGTGAAGCAGCGCGGCCCGCAGACCTGGATGCGCCAGAAACACCTGGGCATCTGGCGCGGCCAGACCTGGCAGCAGACCGGCGACGCCGTGGCCGAGATCGCGCATGGCCTGATGGCGCTGGGCTTTGCCGCGGGCGACACCGCGTCCATCCTGTCCAACACCAACATCGAATGGGTGCTGGCCGACCTGGCCGTGCTCAGCGCTGGTGGCGTGTCCAACGGCATCTACCCCACCGATGCAGCATCGCAGGTGCACTACCTGTGCGAAGACTCGCGCAGCACGGTACTGTTTGTGGAAGACGACGAACAACTGGACAAGGCATTGGAAGTGCGGGAACAGCTGCCGCTGTTGAAAAAGGTGGTGGTCTTCGACATGGAAGGCCTGCACCAGCTGGACGACCCGCAGGTCATCGGCCTGGACGACCTGCGTGCCCTGGGCCGCGAACACCAGAAGGCGTACCCGCAGGCTGTTCATCAGCGCGTGGCTGCCGTGAAGCCGGAAGACCTGGCCATCCTGGTCTATACATCAGGCACCACCGGCAAGCCCAAGGGCGCCATGCACAGCCACAAGGGCCTGGTCTACACCGTGCGGGGCTACAACACGCTGATTGCGCGCGATGAAAACGACGAGTGCATGTGTTTTCTGCCGCTGTGCCACATTGCCGAGCGCCTGGGCGGTGAGTACTTTTCGCTGTACGCGGGATCCAAGCTGAACTTTGTCGAAAACCCTGACACCGTGCCGGAAAACGTGCGCGAGATCGCGCCCACGGTGTTCACCGCCGTGCCCCGCGTGTGGGAAAAGTTCTACAGCGGCGTGATGATCAGTCTGAAAGAAGCCGGCAAGCTGCAGCAGGCTGCTTACGCCTGGGCCATCGGCGTGGGCCAGCAAGTGGCCGATCGGGTGCTGGCCGACCAACCCGTGCCGCCTGCGCTGAAACTGCAGTTTCATGTGGCGCGAGTGCTGGTGCTGGACAACGTGCGCAAGCTCATCGGCATCCACCGCGCGCGGTTTCTGGTCACCGGCGCAGCGCCCATCTCGCCTGAATTGGTGCGCTGGTACCTGGCGCTGGGTGTGCCCATGCTGGAGGTCTGGGGCATGACCGAAACCTGTGGCGCCGCCACGGGCGTGCCAGCGCAGCACATCAAGCCCGGCAGCATCGGGCCGGCGGCCAGCTACAACGAAGTGAAGATCGACCCGGCCACGGGCGAGATCCTGGTGCGCGGCGACAACGTCTTCATGGGCTACCTGAATCAGCCGGCAAAAACCGCGGAGACGCTGACAACCGACGGCTGGCTGCACACCGGCGATGTGGGCACGGTGGACGAGGAAGGTTACTTCCGCATCACCGACCGCATGAAGGACATCATCATCACGGCGGGCGGCAAGAACATCACGCCCAGCGAACTGGAAAACGAACTGAAGTTTTCGCCCTACGTGACCGACGCCGTGGTCATTGGCGACAAGCGCCCCTACCTGACCGTGATCATCATGATTGACCTGGAAAACGTCGAGAAGTTTGCACAGGACCACGACGTGCCATTTTCCAACTACGCCAGCCTGACCCATACCCCTGAGGTGCAGGCCCTGATCCAGGCCGAGCTGGACCGCGTGAACAAGAAGTTTGCGCGTGTGGAGCAGATCAAGAAGTTCTGGCTGCTGGACACGCAGCTGAGCGCCGAAGACGAAGAGCTGACGCCCACCATGAAGCTCAAGCGCAAGCTGGTGCAGGCCAAGTATGCAAACCAGATCGAGGCCCTGTACCGTTAGGGTCATGGCCACAAACCCCGTCAACCGCCGCGCCGGCACGCCGTTGCATGACCTCTGGCCACGAACGGCGGACCCCATGCCCCATGTTCACCTTGACCATGTTCGACCCACAGGAGACCACCACCATGACCCTGAAGACCACCCTCATCGGCGCAGCAGCGCTTGCAGCCCTGGCCTGTACCGCCGGCCTGGCACAGGCCAGCCAAGGCGTGAGCAAGACGGAAATCACCGTCGGCTCCATCCAGGATCTGTCCGGCCCCATCGCCGGTTTTGGCAAACAGATTCGCCTGGGCATGATGCTGCGGGTTGACGAAATCAACGAACAAGGCGGCATCAACGGCCGCACGCTCAAGCTCCTCGTCGAAGACAGCAAGTACGACCCGAAAAACGCCGTGCTGGCAGCACAGAAACTGGTCAACCAGGACAAGATCTTCGCGATGCTGGGCCACCTGGGCACGGCCACCAACATGGCCGCCATGCCGGTGCAGTTCCGCAAGGACGTGATCAACTTTTTCCCGGTGACGGCGGCGCGCGAGATGTACGAGCCCTTCCACCGGCTGAAGTACTCCTTCGCCGCCACCTATTACGACCAGATGCGCCAGGCCGTGCCCAGCTTGGTCAAGGAAAAGGGTGCCAAGAAGGTCTGCACCATGTACCAGGACGACGACTTCGGCCTGGAAGTGGTGCGGGGTGCCGAAGCCGGGCTGAAGACCATCGGCATGGACTTCACCGAACGAACCAGCTTCAAGCGCGGTGCCACCGACTTTTCGTCGCAGATGCAGAAACTGGCGTCGTCGCAGTGCGACTTCGTGGTGCTGGGCACCATCATCCGCGAGACCATCGGCGGCATTGCCACCGCCCGGCGCCTGGGCTTCAACCCCACCTTCCTGGGCAGCAGTGCGGCCTACACCGACCTGATCCACAAGCTGGGCGGGGCGGCCATGAACGGGCTGTACGCCACCATGACCGTGGCCAACCCCTACACCGACGACCCGTCGCAGCCCATTCGCTTCTGGGCCAACAAGTACAAGACCAAGTTCAACGAAGACCCCACCGTGTTTTCGGTCTACGGCTACAACATCATCGACACCTTTGCCAAGGCCGCGGGCAAGGCGGGCGCCAACCTGAACACCGACAGCTTCATCAAGGCCATGGACACCCTGGTGGTGCCGCCCGACATGTTTGGCAGCGCTCAGGCCACCTTCAGCCCCACCAAGCGGCTGGGCAGCAACGCGTCGCGTCTGTCGCAGCTGCAGGACACCCGCTGGAAGGTGGTGTCGGACTACATCGGCAAATAAGCACCTGCAGGCGGGCTTGGGCCCGCCGCGGCACCCCTCATGGCCCTGCAGACCTGGCTGCTGTACATGCTGGCGGCCACCGGGCTGTCGGTTTCGCCAGGGCCCAACAGCCTGCTGGCACTGAGTCATGGCGCCCTGTACGGCCGTCGCATGGCGCTGTTTACATTGGCCGGAGGGGCGCTGGGTTTCACCGTCGTCATCGGCTTGTCGATGTTTGGCATCGGCGCGCTGCTGCAGGCCGCCAGCAGCTGGTTGACAGCGCTGAAATGGGTGGGTGGTGCCTACCTGGTGTGGCTGGGTGTGCAGCTGTGGCGGGCACCGCCCATCCAGCTGTTGGCCACCCCGGGATGCGCGCGGGCCCAGCCCGCCGGGCTGGCCCGCCAGGGTTTTCTGGCCGCGGCCACCAACCCCAAGGGCATCCTGTTTTTTGCGGCCTTCCTGCCCCACTTCATGGACCCGGCGCGCGGCCTGTGGCTGCAGTTTGCCATCATGGCTGGTACCTTCGTGCTGATCGAGATGGCCATCGAATGGCTGCTGGCCAGCCTGGCGCAGCGCGTCGCGGCCTGGCTGGCGCGGGTGGGTCGCGGCTTCAACCGGTCTTGCGCTGCGGTGTTTGTGGCCATGGGCGTGCTGTTGCCCACCCGCGGCTGAGCGCCAAACGCTGGGGCGGCTGCCGCCCACTCGCCTGGCCCCTGCGAGTGGCCGAAAACTTCGCAGCACAACGATCCCAGTGAAATGTCCGGTCTTGTGCCAGCGGCCGTTGCGCAACCGTGAGAATCGGCCTCTGAGTTCCCAGCCTGAAAACCCGACAATGAAGCCCATGCAACCCTCGGATGCCTGCGCTGCGGCACACACGCGGCGCCAGCCGTGCGTTGTGCGGGCTGCATTTGAACGCCACGCCCGGTCCCATGACGACGCACAGGGGGCGGTGCAGGCTTGAGTTCCACCGACCCCGACAGCACGCCACCCGCACCAGACGAGCCAACGCGGCCACTGCCGCGGCCTGCGGTGCGCCGCGTTTTGCAACGCAGTCAAACCCGGCGTCTGGAGCGTCGGCGGCTGCACATCGCGCTGCTGATTTCGGTGCTGCTGCATGCCGCGTTGCTGAGCTTGAACTTTGCCGGCCAGGGATTCGGATTTCCGGGCCTGGGCTTTCCATGGCAAGACCGGCGGGTTCAGGTGCCCGACCTGCCTGCATTGCGCATCGTGCTGGCACCAGCGCCAGCCGAGATGGCCACGGTGCCGGATCAACCTTTGGTGAAGCCGCCGGCGCAACCGCAAGTCCTGCCGCCTGAAACCCGTGCGGCGACCGTGGTGCCTATGGCACCCCGGGCCGTCGATGTCGAGAAGCCCACGCTCAAGCCAACACCGCCCATGGGTCGCGCGCAGCCGCAAGCCAAGGCGCCAGCAGCCCGGGTGGTGGTCGAATCCAAGGCTGCTGCCGAACCCGATGCGCCATCACCCGTGGTGCGAGAACTGACGGCCATGCCTGCAGCAACGCCGGCACCCGACGTGATCGCGTTGGCAGCCACCGACACAGCCACGTTCACCGTACCCGCAGCACTGCTGGCCCCCGTGCCGCTGCCCAATGCAGCCCTGCGTGTCGACCCCGAGCGGCAAAAACAGGTGCAGCTGGAAGCCGAACGCGTTGCAGCCGAACGCGCCGAGGCAGCCCGCCGTGACGCCGAGCGCCAGGCCGCCGAACAACTGGCCGCGCAGCAAGCTGCTCGCCAGGAGGCTGAACGTGTGGCAGCTGCCCGTGTGCAGGCCGAACGCGCCGAGGCAGCCCGCCGTGACGCCGAGCGCCAGGCCGCCGAACAACTGGCCGCGCAGCAAGCCGCTCGCCAGGAGGCTGAACGTGTGGCAGCTGCCCGTGTGCAGGCCGAACGCGCCGAGGCAGCCCGCCGTGACGCCGAGCGACAGGCCGCCGAACAACTGGCCGCACAGCAAGCCGCTCGCCAGGAGGCTGAACGTGTGGCAGCCGTCCGTGTGCAGGCCGAACGCGCCGAGGCAGCCCGCCGTGACGCCGAGCGACAGGCTGCTGAACAAGTGGCCGCGCAGCAAGCCGCTCGCCAGGAGGCTGAACGTGTGGCAGCCGTCCGTGTGCAGGCTGAACGCGCCGAGACAGCCCGCCGTGACGCCGAGCGACAGGCCGCTGAACAACTGGCCGCGCAGCAGGCCGCTCGCCAGGAGGCTGAACGTGTGGCAGCTGCCCGTGTGCAGGCCGAACGCGCCGAGGCAGCCCGCCGTGAAGCCGAGCGCCAGGCTGCTGAACAACAGACGGCCCGGCAAGACCAGGAACGCCGCGAGGCTTCCCGGATGGCCATGGCCCGAACCCTGGCCGCAGAGGCGGCGCAACGGGAGGCCGCCGCGTTGGCCGCCCAGACACCGGGCAAGGACTTGCCACTGTCCAGCGGCGGCCGGCGCCGAACCCTGTTCGGGCGCAGCGACCCCAACGAAGACCTGGTGCTGTATGCCGAAGCCTGGGCGCGAAAAATCCAGCTGAACATGACGTTCGACATGGTTCGCGAAGCCGCCCGACAAACCCACACCAGCCCGGTGCTGACGGTGGCCATTCGAAGCGACGGCTCCGTAGAAGGCGTGAGCTTTGTGCGCTCCAGCGGCGTGCCGGCTTTGGATGAAGCCATTCGACGCGTGGTGAAAAGTCAGGCACCCTACCAGGCCTTTCCACCCAACCTGGCCCGTGAGTTCGACGTCATAGAAATCCGCCGGACCTGGATCTTCGACATGGCCATCCGGTTGTACTGAACCCGCCGACGCCAGAGCCGGACCGCGGTTCAGCGGGCCACGAGCTTTTTTTTCAGGAAGCTGCGGGCAAAACCCGGCGGGTAGTCGGGCAACTGGGCAAACAGCGCGTAGCCCTGACGCTGGTAAAAGCCCATTGCGCCAAACTGCGTGTCCACCCAGGCGTGGTGGCAGCCACGCTGCAGCGCCGTGGTTTCGGCCTGCTGCATCAACCGGGTGCCCAGCCCCGTGCCGCGGGCGGCTTCGGGCACCACCAGCATCTGCGTGTACATCCAGCCGTAAGCGGTGGCGGCCCACAGTCCGCCGGCCACGCCACCCTGGGCATCACGCAACACCAGCACCAGGGGCAGGTGGCCGCTGGGCCCTGCCAGCGAGGAGTTGAAAGCCAGCAGCGGGGCGGCCAGTTGCTGGCGCAACGCATCGTCGGGCGCGTCAACTGCCTCGATGCGCAGCAGCGCCGTCATCGCAGACCCAGCACCGGCATCAGCGTGGTTTGTGACAACTTCACAAAGCGCAAACCGCGCGACTGCAGTTGTGGCAAGGCGCGGGCAAAACCTTCGGCAGTCCCGCCGGCGGGGTGGTTGATGTGCGCGATGACCACGTCGCCTTCGCGCACCGTGAGCAGGCGCGCTGCCACCATGGCCGCCGGGAACGAGGCGCCGGCATCGGCGTTGACGCTGAAGCCGGCGATCTGGTACCCCAACGCCTGCACGGCCTGTTGGCCGGCCGTGTCGTAGGCAGCACCCGCGCCGCGAAAGTAGCGCGGCGCCCGGCCGGTGAGTGCCCGCAAAGGCTCCACGGCACCGGTGATTTCCGCCTGCAGCGACGCCATGTCGGGATGGCCCGCCATGCCGTACAGGTGTTGCTGTGCGCCCAGCACCAATGGCCGGTGATGGGTACCGTGGTTTTCCAGCTCGAACAGGTCGGGGTGTTGCAGGATCAGCCGCAGGGCATCGGCGTGGCCATCCATCCAGCGCTTGGTGACAAACAAGGTGGCCGGCACTCGGCGTTCGATCAACAGTGACAGCAGCCGGTGGTCAAAACCGCCGTTGCAGGCGTCCAGCGTCACAGCCACTTCCTGCGCCGGGCTTTGCAATCGGTGGTGCAGTTCCTGCGGACGGTCACGAACAGCGCCCGCCATGCTCGCAGCCGAGGCCGCGGCACCAGGCTTCGCACCTACAGCCCCGGGCAGGACAGCAGGCGACAGCACGACTGGGGTCTGCAGCGGCGGCCCCGCCCATGCCGGCACAACGCCCAAACCCACCAGCAGCGCCGCCAGCCTGGCGGCGCCAAAAACTCGAAGCGCTGGGTTCAACCGGGGTTTCATCAGGCGTGGATGCTACCCAGTGTTGGCGCACCACGCTGCCGCCCTCTGACAGCCGAGGCCCCGCTGCTGCTGTCGACCGTTCAGGCCTGCGCGTAGAGCGCCTTGCCGTCGTCGCCCACCCGGTGGCAGGCCACCGACTGGCCCGGCGCCACCATGCGCAATGGCGGCTCGGTCTTGCGGCATTCGTCCACGGCAAAAGGACAGCGCCCGGCAAAGCGGCAGCCGGGGGGGATGTTCAGCGGGCTGGGCGGGTCGCCCTGCAACTGGATGCGGTGGCCGCGGCCGCGCTTGTCAGGGTCAAACGAAGGCGCTGCCGACCACAACGCACGGGTGTACGGGTGCAGCGGCGTCTGGAACAACGCCTCGCGACCGGCCTGTTCCACGATGCGACCCAGGTACATCACCGCCACCTCGTCACACATGTGGCGCACCACGCCCAGGTCGTGCGAGAT
>JAHECB010000391.1 GCA_024641925.1 Betaproteobacteria bacterium | reverse complement strand
TGGGGCAACACCTCGTTCAGGACCACCCAGGGCATGCTGGCGGTGGCGGGTGTGCTGTTCATTTCCATGCTGTGGGCGGTGGGCGCGCACTTCACGCGCCGGCGCCTGGGGCAGATGGACTCCATGGCCTTGACGGTGGGCACGCTGGCCGTGGCCAGCCTGGCGCTGGCGCCGCTGGCCGCCGCCACCTGGCCCAGCACACCGCCGCCGGCCCGCGCCTGGGCCGAAGTGGCTTTCATGGGCATGGTCAGTTCGGGGCTGGGCTTCTTGATGTACTACCGGCTGCTGCGCCTGATCGGCCCGGTCCGGGTGATGTCGGTGACGTTCCTGAATCCGGTCGTGGCCATGGGTGCCGGCACCTTGTACCTGGGCGAAACCGTTGGGCTTCAAACGCTGACCGGGTGTGCCGTGGTGTTACTGGGCACGGCCATGACCCTGGGCGTGCTGCCGTGGGGCCGCGCCCTTCGCAACTGAGGCGCAGTTGTCACGCCCTCAGCGCCGCGACCACATCGTGCGCGCTTCGTCAAAGTCCAGCTGCAGCTTCACAAAAGCCTCGGTGTTGCGGCTGCTCACCGGCAAGCGGTCGCGCTGGCTGCTGAAGCCGGCGTACAACAAGGTGCCCGCCGATTCGCGCCAGGTGTAGGTCAGCGACAGGGTGTCGCTGCGGCTGCGGTCGGCCACCAGGCTCTGCGAGCTGGCGCGGCGCATCTGTTGCTGCTGCTGCGCAATGACACGCAGGTTGTGGCGCGCATTGAAATGCCAGACGGCCAGCCATTGCAGTGCGGTTTCGCTGTAGGTCTTGACACCGTCCTTGCGCAGCCAGGCGGTCGACAGGCTGGACTCGAATTCCAGCGGCGCCAGCGGACGCAGCTTGGTCACCAGTTTGAAGTTGCCACCCGGGCGCACGTCCAAGGCCTGTGTGTCGGCCAGGTCGCCCAGCACGAGCTTGCTTTCCAGGAACGGGAACCAGCGTGCCGGTGTCACGACCAAACCCGTGGCAATGAATCGCTCATGCAACAACGGTGCGGTCGGCTGCGGACGCTGCAAGGAGTGACCCCAGACCTCAAACCACCATTCCAGATTGTGCGCGCCGGTCACCCACAACCCCGGCCGCCAGTACTCCGACACCACCTGCCCTGTCGCCTTGTCCACCGCGCGGTCGGCCTCGGCATTGACCCAGAACTGGTTGAAGGGCCCAACCTGGTTCCAGCCGCGGGAGGCCCACAGGTGCAGCTTTTGAACACCCACCTGATTGACAAAACCGCTGTCGTGGCGAAAACCGCTGCTGATGTCGTCGACCGCCACGTTGGCTTCGGTGTTGTCGGTCAGGTGGAGCAGGCGCAGGTGCAGCAGGTCGCCATCCTGTTCAGCGCCCTTGCGCAAGCCCGTGGAGTCTGGCAGAGCAGTCGTGCGGCCATGCAGCCACTGCCCGCGCAGCCGCCAGTTGCCGTTCAGTTGCCAGGTCAGATCCGGACCCAGCACCGTGTTGTCACCGCGGTCGTCGGTATAACGGCGTGCGGCTGCCACCGCACCCAGCTGCAGGCCCTGCGCAAGGGTGGCACCGGTGCCGTCGCTCCGCGCCCGCAGTGCGATCACAGTGGACGCCGGCTGGTCAACCACATCGGTGCCGTAGGCGCCTGGCAGCAGCACAAAACCTTTGCCCCGGTCCTGCAACGCCAGCGCCGTGCCGGCCCAGTCGGTGGACCGCCAGGTGCCGCGCAAACCCCAGCGTGGTTCGGTGAAACTGCGCGTATAAAAAGCCTCGGTGGGTGTACGCAGCAAGTCGGCCGATTCAAAGAAGAAGGGGCGCTTCTCCGGAAAGGACAGCGCAAACCGCGAGTTGCCCGCCAGTTGCGGCACATCCAGCGCCACCTGGGAAAAGTCGGGATTCAGCGTGGCATCAACCACGGCCTGCGGCAAGGGCCGCCACTTCACGTCCAGGCTGGCGCTGAGTTTGGTTTGCGCGCTACCTGCTTCAGGCTCCACGCGGCGCAGGGTGACGCTGGGGCGCAGGGTCAGGAAACTGCTGTCGGCGGGCAAGGTCACACCCTGCAGCGGCTGCATGTTGGCGATGAAACTCGGCAGCTCCTGTGGAATCGGCACCGAGGTGATCAGGTGGAAATGTTCCCGCGGCAGGCGCCGTACGACCATGATGCGCCACTGCTGCTGCCCTGGCGCATACCGCAGGCTGGCAAACGGCACGCGGAACACGGTGGTGTAACCGTGGTCGTGGCGCGTGACGGCTGCGTCCCAATCGAAGTCAGGCGAAAAGTCCTCGTAATCGTCGTTGGCCGTGTGCAGGCCGTCAGCCGTGCTGCCCGCAGCGCTGGCCCGGAACCACTGCGCCGAACGCTTGCTGCCGATGGCGTCGATGTACAGGGCAATGAAGTCCTGCGTACGGTTGACCTGGTCGGGCCGCACCACAGGCTTGCGAATCAGTGCAGGCTGATCGTCCAGCGCCTGCACCCCCACATAGAGCGCGCGGTCGTCAAACAGCACCTGCACCGTGGTGCGCTGCGGCGGCCTGGCGCCATAGACCGGCGCCTTTTCTTCAAACCGGTCGTAAACCGGTGCACGCTGCCAGGCAGGGTGGGACAGCGTGCCATCGAGCTTCAATCGTTCGCCGGGCAACAGGCGCACCGCCTGCATGGCATCGTCAGCGCGCGGCGCCATCCAACCAGCCGCAGATGCCGGCGCCGGTGCAAGCGCCTGGCTGTGCGCGTGCCCCCATGCCAGCCCCGCCAGCCCCGCCAGCGCCAACAGCAGAACCTTCAACGGTGACCCATTCATCCCGCCATTGTGTCGCCTTGGGCCCCGCACCTGCCCCGGGTAATTGCCCGGGTACCCGGCCCGAAACCACGGCGCAGGCACCGATAATCACGCCGTTCACAGCCCTCAACCGAAAGCCCCCCGCATGCCCCGCGTCTACAACTTCAGTGCCGGCCCCGCCGCCTTGCCCGAACCCGTTTTGCAGCAAGCTGCCGCAGAAATGCTGGACTGGCACGGCAGCGGCATGAGCGTGATGGAGATGAGTCACCGCGGCAAGGAATTCATCAGCATTGCCGAAGAAGCGGAAACCCTGCTGCGCGAACTGCTGGCGGTGCCCGCGAACTACAAGCTGCTGTTCATGCAGGGCGGCGCCATTGCCGAAAACGCCATCGTGCCCATGAACCTGCTGCGCGGCAAAAGCAGCGCCGACTACATCGACACCGGCGAGTGGAGCAAGAAATCCATCAAGGAAGCCAAGAAGTACGGAGCCGTCAATGTCGCTGCCAGCGCGGCCGATACCGGCTACACCAGCATCCCCGCGCGCAGCAGCTGGCAGCTGAACCCCGATGCCGCCTACGTGCACATCTGCAGCAACGAAACC
>JAHECB010000139.1 GCA_024641925.1 Betaproteobacteria bacterium | reverse complement strand
TGCCCGCCACCGTCTTGATCCTGTGTTTTGCCATGGGCCTGCAGAACGCGGTCATCACCAAACTGTCGGGATCGGTGGTTCGCACCACCCACCTGACCGGGGTCATCACCGATCTGGGGATCGAGCTGGGCAAGTTGGTCTACTGGAACCAGCGCGACAGCAGTGACGCCGGCCCGGTCATCGCGGACCGGGCTCGCATGGCCACGCTCGTTCTGATCGTCCTGTCTTTCCTGGCCGGGGGAATCCTGGGCGCCGTCGGCTTCAAGCAGGTGGGTTACCTGGCCACCTTGCCGCTGGCCGGCATCCTGATCCTTCTGTCTGCCGTGCCGGTGATCGACGACATCCGGAGCTGGTAGCTCACCCGCCGCACGCCTGTACGGGCAGGTGAACCTGGGGCGTGCCCAGGCCCGGTGCCCACAACGCCCTGTGCGATGGCGCACAGACGGAAACGCCCTTTCGGGTCAACATCTGTTCAAGGTCGAGGCCACGGCCAAGCAACCTTGTGTCCTGTACTCTGCTGGGGAAGGAAAGCATGGCGCACCGTTCCGCGAATGACGCACTCATTTACCGACTGCACCAGCCGACTGCACCAGCCGACTGCAGTGCCGGCGACAGGCTCACAGCCGCACCTGGTTCCAGTTGACGAGTTGCTCACGCCCAGCTTCTTGTCCCGGCACACCCGATTTGCAGACTTTGCATCCTTCGCCGTTGCCAGCGGGCTGACCCCCATCGCCATGAACGACCTGGAAACGGGCCGCGGCAGCGCCTGGGATACCTTTGTCAGCATCGCATCGGACTTTCCAGACTGGGGTTCAATGCTGCGGGCTGCAAGGTCGGACTGGGTCATGAAGCGGCTGGGCATCGTTGTGGACGCGTAGACCTGCAGCGGGCCGGCGGCGGTCAGATGCCAGATGGGTCTGCGAAGTCAGCGGTTCACGTCGACCTTTTTGGCCTTTGGTGACATCTCGTCGCGCCTACAGGCCCGGGCCCCACGCTGCCAGCCCAAAGCCGCCGCGTATGATGCTTTTGCGCAACTGATTGGCGCGGTCAACTGGAGGCTTTTCATGGCACTCATGGACTTCATCAAGAAACAGTTCATCGACATCCTGGAATGGGTCGAGGACAGCGACGGCACGCTGGCCTGGCGTTACCCGGTCGCGGACCGCGAAATCCAGTACGGCGGCTCGCTGACGGTGCGCGAATCGCAGGTGGCCATCTTTGTCAACGAAGGCAAGGTGGCCGACGTGTTTGGCCCCGGCATGTACAAGCTGACCACGCAGACGCTGCCGGTGCTGACCTACCTGAAGAACTGGGACAAGCTGTTCCAGAGCCCGTTCAAGAGCGACGTGTACTTTTTCAGCACACGCCAGCAGATCGACCAGCGCTGGGGCACGACCCAGCCGGTCACCATCCGCGACAAGGACTTTGGCGCCGTGCGCCTGCGCGCCTTTGGCAACTACGCCTACCGCGTGGCCGACGCCAAGAAGTTCCACACCGAAATTTCGGGTACACGCGACCGCTACACCGCAGCCGAGCTGGACGGCCAGTTGCGTGCGTTGATGCTGCAGCACATCAGCGACGCTGTGGCCTCGGCCGGCATCCCCTTCCTGGACCTGGCCGCCAACCAGGTGGAATTTGCCAAGCAGCTGCGCGACGCCACCTTGCCGGCTTTTGAAGCCCTGGGCCTGGCGCTGGAAGGCGTGACGGTACAGAACGTGTCGCTGCCCGAAGACCTGCAGAAGGTGCTGGACCAGAAGATCGGCATGGGCATGGTCGGCAACGACATGGGCAAGTTCATGCAGTACCAGACGGCGCAGGCCATTCCGAAATTTGCCGAAGGCGGCGCAGGCGGTGGTGGCAGCGGCATCGCCGGCGACGCCATGGGCCTGGGCGCGGGTGTGGCTTTGGGCCAGGTGCTGGCGCAGAACCTGCAGCAGGGCTTGCAGGGTGGCGGTGGTGCAGCGGCTGCTGCCGGCGCCGCAGCAGCAGCGGTGGGCATCAAGCCCGACGAGGTCATGGCCACGCTGGAAAAGCTGGCCGACCTGAAGGCCAAGGGCATCCTGACCGAAGAAGAGTTCAGCACCAAAAAGGCCGAACTGCTGAAGAAGCTGGTTTGATCAAGCGCTGACCTTATCCGGTGGCCACCGCCGACCGACCGCAGCGCGCCTGGCGCGCGGCCTGCCCCAACTGCGGCGCGCCGGTTGAATTTGCCTCTGCCGCGTCGCCCGTGGCGGTGTGCAGCTTTTGCCGCAGCACGCTGGTGCGCGACGGCGACGCGCTGCGCCGCATCGGCCAGTCGGCTGAACTGTTTGACGACCATTCACCGCTTCAACTGGGTGTGGCCGGCCGTTGGCAAGGCAGCGGCTTCACCCTGGTGGGCCGCCTGCAGCTGCGATACGAGGGCGGCAGCTGGAACGAATGGCACGCGCTGTTTGACAGCGGCAAAAGCGGCTGGCTGTCCGAAGACAACGGTCGCTACGTCATGGGCTTTGACGTGCCCACGCCGCCTGATGCCCCGGGCCTGGCGCAGCTGCAGCCCGGCGCCGGCGTGTCGCTGGACGCCAGGCTGTGGCAGGTGGCCTCGGTCACGACCGCGCAGGTGGCGGCGGCGCAAGGGGAACTGCCTGCACCGCCCCGGCTGAATGAAAACTTCCAAGTGGCCGACCTGCGCAACACGCAGGGCGAAGTCGGCACGCTGGACTTTTCCGAACCCGCACAGCCGCGCTGGTCGGTGGGCCGCAGCGCGGCACTGGCCGACCTGGCGCTGACGGGCCTGCAGGAGCCCAGCGAAAAGACCCTGTCGGCCCGTGGTGTGGAATGTCCCAGCTGCGGTACGGCGCTGCAGATCAAGCTGGACACCACCAAGTCGATTGCCTGCCACCAGTGCCATGCCGTGGTGGATGTGTCGCCAGGTGTGGGTGGCGACCTGGCGCATTACCAGCAGGGCGCGCCCTACCAGGCCGGCGCCATCGCCATGCTGCCGCTGGGCACCACCGGCTATCTGGCGCTGGACGGTGAACCACTGCCTTGGCAGGTGGTGGGTTATGTCGAGCGTTGTGAACTGCCACAAGACCCGGAAGACGAACGGGTCTACTGGCGCGAATACCTGCTCTATAACCGCGAAACCGGCTTTGCCTTTTTGGTGGATGCCGAAGACGGCTGGAGCTGGGTGGTGCCGCTGACCGGCGTGCCCGAGGTGCGCGGCAGCACGGCCAGCTGGGCCGGCAGCAGCTACAGCCAGCGCTTTCAGTACACGGCCATGACCACCTACGTGATGGGCGAGTTCTACTGGCAACTGAAGCGCGGTGAACGCACGCTGAACACCGACTACGCCAACGGCAAGCTGCGGCTGAACCGCGAACAGGCGGGCCGCGAGGTGACGTGGTCGGCGGGCCAGACGCTGGACGGCTCGGTGGTGGCCGTGGCCTTCAAGGTGCCGGGGGCAGCGGCTTCGGGGTCGGCGGCCGAAGCCTCGCCCTTCAGTGCTGGCGCATCATCGTTCAGGCACCGGCTGGTGCTGGCGCTGATCATCGGCTTCATCCTGTTCATCATATTCCGCAGTTGCAGCAGCAGCCCTTGCGATGAATTGCGTAACACCTTCGGCGCCAGCAGCAACGAATACCAGCAGTGCCTGAACAGCAACCGCAGTGGCGGCGGTGTGTGGATACCGCGCACGGGCGGCGGCTCGTTTGGCGGTTATGGCTCCGGCGGCGGTCACAAATAGCTGCCGCCCTGCATTCACTGATTTTTTGAATTCACCGACAAGGAGATCTTCATGGTTGGCATCGAATGGCTTAGGCCCAACGTCTTTTTTGGCTCGGTGTTGTTTGCCCTGTTGGGTGTGGGCGTGTTCTGGCTGTGTTTTGTCGTCATCGACAAACTCACGCCCTACGACCTGTGGTCCGAGCTGGTGGAAAAGCGCAACGTGGCACTGGCCATCGTGGTGGGCGCCATGTGCCTGGCCATCGGCATGATCGTGGCTGCGGCGGTGCATGGCTGATGCGGTGACCGCGCCCTTGCAGGATGGCGCGCCAGGGATGCCAGGGACGCCTGGGGCGCCCGGAAAGTCCGCCGGGCAAACCGTTGCGGTGGCCGAAATCGCGCTGCTGGCGTCGGTCTTCATCGTCGCGGCCTGCGGCCTGCTGTACGAACTGGTGGCCGGCACGCTGGCCAGCTGGCTGCTGGGCGACTCGGTGCTGCAGTTCAGCACCATCATCGGTGTGTACCTGTTTGCCATGGGGCTGGGCTCGTACCTGAGCCGCTTTGTGCAGCGCCAGCTGGTGGCCACCTTCTTGCGTGTCGAACTGATGGTGGGCCTGGTGGGCGGGCTGATGCCTGCGGCGCTGTTTGTGGCCTTCAACCTGCTGCATGAAGCCGGCCGGCCGGCAGCGCCGTTCCGGCTGCTGCTGTACGGGCTGGTGCTGCTGGTGGGCCTGCTGGTGGGGCTGGAGATTCCGCTGGTCATGCGCATCCTGAAGTCTCACTTTCGCGACCGCTGGCGCCTGAGCGAACTGGTGTCGCAGGTGCTGACCTTCGATTACCTGGGTGCGCTGGTGGTGTCGCTGGCGTTTCCGCTGCTGTTGCTGCCGCACCTGGGTCCCATCCGCACGGGGCTGGTGTTTGGTCTGATGAATGTGGCCGTGGCGGCCTGGGCGCTGTGGCTGTTCAGGGGCGACATCCGGCGGCTGTTTGCGCATGCCTTGGCCTGCGGCGCGGTGGCTTTGGTGCTGCTGGCAGCGATGCTGGGCGCCGACCGGCTGACCACCTGGAGCGAAGACCGCTTCTACGGCGACCACATCGTGCACGCCGCGAGCAGTGCCTACCAGCGGGTGGTAGTCACGGCCAGCGCGCCGCACAGCAGCCTGGGCGCCACGCGGCTGTACCTGAACGGCAACCTGCAGTTTGATTCGCGCGACGAATACCGTTATCACGAAGCCCTGGTGCACCCGGCCATGGCGGCACACGGTGCGCCCAGACATGTGGCCATCCTGGGCGGCGGCGACGGCATGGCGCTGCGCGAGGTGTTGAAGTACCCCAGTGTCGAAACCGTCACGCTGGTGGAACTGGATCCGCACATGACGGACCTGTTCAAGAACTCGCCCTTGCTGCGCAGCCTGAACGCGGCATCGATGTCATCCCCCAAGCTGCGGGTGGTGAATGCCGACGCTTTCAGCTGGCTGGAAAGCAACAGCCAGATCTTCGACGTCATGGTGGTGGACTTTCCCGACCCCAGCAATTTTTCGCTGGGCAAGCTGTACACCACCAGCTTCTACGCGCTGCTGGACAAACACCTGGCGGCCAGTGGTTACGCGGTGGTGCAGACCACGTCGCCGCTACTGGCGCGGCGCAGTTTCTGGACCGTGGCCGCCACCTTGCAGGCGGTGGGTCTGACGGTGACGCCGTACCACGCGCATGTGCCCAGCTTTGGCGAATGGGGTTTCATCCTGGCCAGCCGCCGCCCCTGGCGTGTGCCCACGGCGCTGCCCAAGGGCCTGCGGTTCCTGACGCTGCAAGGTCTGCCGGCGTTGATGCAGTTTCCACCTGACATGTCCGCCGTGCCGGCGCAGGCCAACCGCCTGTCCAACCAGGTGCTGGTGCAGCTGTTTGAAGAGGAATGGGGCAAGGTGGGGCATTGATGGCGCCCGCCTGGGCCAAAGCGGCAAGGCCATGGCCAGCGGCCTGACGCGGCGTGCCGCGCTGGCTTCGCCGTGGGCTGCGGGTACGTGGCTGGCGGCTTGCCGTTCGGGTGAAGCCGACACCCCGCTGGCGGGTGCCTGGCTGGGCACATCGCATGCGGTGGGGCACCGCCTGCAGGACGGTGCCGCCGGCAGCACCAGCACCGCCGGCGGCACGGTTCAGCACTGCGACGTGGCCATCGTGGGCGGAGGTGTTGCCGGCCTGGCCGCAGCGCGTGTGCTGATGCGCGCCGGCATCAACAACATCCGCCTGTTTGAGCTGGAAAACGTGGCCGGGGGCAATGCCCGCGCGCACCAGATGGGCGGCATGGCCTGCCCTCAAGGCGCGCACTACCTGCCCATGCCCGGCCCCGAAGCCACCGAAGTGACTGAACTGCTGTTCGAGCTGGGCCTGATGCGCACCGAGTTCGGCCGCACGGTGGCCAACGAGCGACACCTGAGCCACAGCCCGCAAGAGCGCTTGTGGCTTGACGGCGAATGGGTTGACGGCCTGCTGCCGCCGGCCATGCCAGGATCCAAACGCCTGGCGCAGTACCGGCTGTTTGCGCAGCGGCTGACCGCGGCATCGCAAGGCCTGCGTTTTGCCATCCCCAGCCACCGCGTGCCCTGGGCCGACGGCCACGCGGCACTGGACGCCATCGCGTTTGCCGACTGGCTGCAGGCACAGGGTCTGGACGATCCGGCGCTGCGCTGGTACCTGGACTACATCTGCCGCGACGACTACGGCGCCGACAGCCGCAGCGTGTCGGCCTGGGCCGGTATCCACTACTTCGCCAGCCGCCACGGTTTTTCTGCGCCCGGCGACGACGAATCAAGCGACCGCCATGGTGTGTTCACCTGGCCGCAGGGCAACGCCTTTTTGACGCAGCGCTTGGCTGATCCCTTGGGTGAGCGCTTGCTCACAAACCGGATGGTGCGGCGCGCCGAGGTGCAGCGCCACGGCGTGACGCTGGAGGTGTTGCACGCCGCCACGGGTGCAAGCCAGCGCTGGCTGGCGAAGCAGCTGGTGCTGGCCGTGCCCTTGCACGTGGCCGCCCGCGTGTTGACCACGCCGCCACCCGCCCTGCAGGCCGCAGCGGCGCAGGTGCTGCACGCGCCGTGGCTGGTCGCCAACCTGCAACTGAGCGAACCGCTGACCGACAAGCCCGGCGCGCCGCCATCGTGGGACAACGTGCTCTTGGACCTGGCCGGGCCGGCGTCGCCCTTCAGCGCGTCGCTGGGTTATGTCGACGCCATGCACCAGAGCCTGCGCCCGGCGCCCGGCCCCACCGTGCTGACGGTGTACTGGGCCCTGGGCGGCGGGGGACGGGCGACGGCCTCGCAGCAAAGGCAGGCGCTTCTGGACCAGCCCTGGAACGCCTGGGCACAGCGGGTGATGGCCGACTTGTCCCGCGCCCACCCCGACCTGGCAGCCAAGACCGTGCGCATGGACCTGACCCGCTACGGCCACGCCATGGCGGTGCCGGTGCCGGGTTTTCGGAGCAGCGCCGCATTGCAGGCACTGCGCACGGCACGCGCTTCAATGCGCCTGCACTTTGCCCACAGCGACCTGGCGGCCTATTCGGTATTTGAAGAAGCCTTCACGCTGGGGCACGAAGCCGGCGCGGCCGCGGCCAGCGCGCTACGGGCATAAGACGCCGCGCTGCAGTTCGTTCTGCGTCATGTGTTCTGGCGCAAAGGCCTGCACCAGTTTTGCCATCAGCGAGCGCGCGCGGTCGGTGTTGTCCCGCCCCAGGTTGCACACGTAAGCGTCCAGCGTGACGCCGCTGATTTCGGGCCAGGTGTGCACCGCCAGGTGGGATTCGGCCAGCAGCACCACACCGGTGACGCCGCCGGGCGGCGGAAAGGTGTGAAACAGCTCACCCACGGGCGACAGGCCGCAGGCCTGCACCGCCTGCAGGCACAGGGCCCGCACCGCCGCCACGTCGGTCATGACCGACGTGGGTGGCTGGCAGCCCTGCAAGTCGGCGGTGAGGTGCATACCCTTCATGGTGTTGATTATCGACAGCCTGCGGCGCAACAGCTGGGCGACAAAGCGCCGTATGCTGTGCACCATCCAAGTCAGCAAGGGCCACACCCCATGGGCAAGAAAAACGGCAAGGACAAAACCGACGGCAGCGCGCGCCTGGGCAAGGCCGCCTACTACGAAGCACTCGAGCCCATGGAACTGGAGCTGAACCAGATGGCCAATTGGCTGCAGGCCACTGGCAAGCGGCTGCTGGTGGTGGTGGAAGGCCGCGACACGGCGGGCAAGGGCGGTGTCATCAGCGCTATTTCAGACACCTTGAACCCGCGCCAGTGCCACGTGGTGGCCCTGCCCAAACCCACCGAGCGCGAACGCACGCAGTGGTACTTTCAACGCTACGTGTCGCACTTGCCCGCGGCCGGCGAGATCATGCTGTTCGATCGCAGCTGGTACAACCGCGCCGGTGTTGAAAAGGTCATGGGCTTTTGCACCCCGGCCGAAACCCAGGCTTTCCTGCAGCAAGCGCCGGTGTTTGAAAAACTGCTGGTGGACGACGGCATCCTGCTGTTCAAGTACTGGCTGACGGTGGACCAGGACAAACAGGAAGAGCGTTTTGCAGAGCGACTGCAAAACCCGTTGAAGCGCTGGAAGCTCAGCCCCATCGACATCAAGGCGCGTGAACGTTACGCCGAGTACACCGCCGCCCGCCATGCCATGTTGAAGGCCACGCACACGCCACACGCACCGTGGACGCTGGTGGACTTCAACGACCAGCGCCGCGGTCGGCTGAAGCTGATTCGCCACCTGCTGGACGCCCTGCCCGACCACGCCGTGACCGAGGCGCCCATCGAATTTCCGCCGCTGGGGCACGAGCCGCTGAACGAGCAGTTCAGGGCGGGATTGAGGCCGCTCTGAGCAGGATGTGATCGCACGCCGGTCCGGCCGACCGAACCGGCGCGCGCGCACGCACGCGATCAGGGCGCCAGGCGGGGCGCCGTCTCCAGCAGCGCCTTCAGATCCTGATGGTAGAACTTCGCCATCATGGTGGTGCCATGACCGCGGGTTTCGGCACTGCCGGGAATCAACAACAGCTTGGCATTCTTGATGCGCGGCAGCTCACGCTCCATGATGCCCAGCTCGGGTGGGTTGCGCTCGTCGTCGGCCGAATTGATGGCCATCACTGCGCCCTGAATGCGGTCCAGCCCGGCGGGGTTGTAGTCGCGTGAGGCTTCCCACTGGTAGATGTAGTCGTTGGCATCAGCCTTCAGGGGCGCTGCCAGGCGCTTCTGGATCTGCTGGTCCACCTCGGCGCTGGTGGGCGCCATCTTGTAAATCGCCTGGTTGCCGCCGTTGGTGCCGACGCCAAAAAACACGTTCATGAAGGCCATGCTGCCGGGCTGGCTGGTGTAGTCGCCGCCCTTGTAGTCGGGGTCGCGCCGGATGGATTCAACCAGCAAGCGGCGCATGGCCCAGTTGCGGCCCGACATCTCGACGGGTTGCGAGGCCATGGGCACCAGCACGTCGGCGAAGTTGGGGTGCGTGACGCCCCAGACCCAGGTGTGCATGCCGCCCATCGAGTTGCCGATGATCAGCCGCACGTGTTTGATGCCCAAACCCTCGGTCAGCAGCCGATGGTGCGCCTGCACCATGTCGGCGTAGTTGTAGGCCGGGAACTTGGCGCGCAGGCCGTCAGACGGTTTGGTGGATTTGCCGGCGCCGATGGCGTCGGGCAGGATGATGAAGTAGCGGCTGGCATCCAGCGCCTGGCCGGGCCCGTACATCTGGGCAAAGGTGGGGTTGAGCATGCTGGCGCCAGAGCCGGCCGTGCCGTGCAGCACCAGCACCGGTTCGCCGCTGGGGTTGCCGATGGTGCGGTAGTGGATGCGCAGTTCGGGCATGACGTCGCCCGTGTGGAAACGGAAGTCACGGGCCGTCCAGTCGGCTTCTTTGGGTGTCGGGTAGTCGGCTGCGGCAGCGGGCAGTGCGGTGGCGGCCACCAGCAACAGGCTGGCGCACAGGGTCAACAGGGGCCGGATCAGGCGCTTCATCGGGTAAGACCTCCAGTGGGTTGGCACGGCGTGCGTGCGGGGTGTGGATGCCAAAGCCGCCGCATCATCGACTCGGCGCATGGGCTGCGCCATCAGGGTCGGCCCACCCCACCGCGCTGTGTGCGTCCCGTCGCCGCCGCCAGGTTGGCCAGTTGAGCGGCCAATTTGTCGCCGACCATGGGCCAGTCGAACCGCCAGTTCCAGTTGCCCTGCGCCGTGCCGGGGCGGTTCATGCGGTGGTTGCTGCCCAGGCCCAGCAGGTCCTGCAAGGGCGCCATGGCCGTGCGGGCCACCGACCCGTACACCGCGCGCAGCAGCGCCTGCGCCACATCGTCTGCCCCGCTGGCGCCCGTGAGGATGCAGGCAAAACCGCGCTGCGCTTCGCTGGCGCTGTCCCAAAAGCCACGTACGGTGTCGCTGTCGTGGGTGCTGGTGTAGGCCAGACAGCGCGGCACATGATGGTGTGGCAAGAACGGGTGCTGGCCGTCGCAGCCCAGAAAACCTTCGTAGACCACACACATGCCAGGCAGGCCAAAGCCGTCGCGCAGGGCCAGCACGTCGGCTGTGATCAAGCCCAGGTCTTCGGCCACGATGGGCAAGGGGGTGCCGGGTTCACCCGTGGCCAACGCCGTTTGCAGGGTTTCAAACAAGGCCTGCCCTGGGGCGTTGACCCATTGCCCATTTCGAGCCGTCGGTTCGCTGGCCGGAACTTCAAAGTAGCCGGCAAAACCGCGGAAGTGGTCGATGCGCACCACGTCGGCCAGGGCCAGTGCGCGCTGCGCACGCGCCAGCCACCAGTCAAACCCTTCGGCCTGCATACGGTCCCAGCGGTACAGCGGGTTGCCCCAGCGCTGGCCGTCGGGGCTGTAGTTGTCGGGCGGCACACCGGCCACCACGGTGGGCTGGTGATCGTCGTCCAGCCAGTACAGGTCGGGCCGCGTCCAGACGTCGACACTGTCGTGCGCAACAAAGAGGGGCAGGTCGCCCATCAACTGCACACCGCGGCGGTGGGCGTGCCGGCGCAGCGCCTGCCATTGGCTTTCAAAACACCACTGCACAAAGGCATGGGTGGCGATGGCCTGGGCATGCTGCTGTCTGGCCTTGGACAGTGCAGCGGCATCGCGTCGGGCCAGGTCGGCCGGCCACAGCCACCAGGGCTGGCCTCCGTGGGCGTCTTTCAGGGCGGCAAACAAGGTCCATTCGGGCAGCCAGTGCGCCTGCGCGGCGCACCAGTTTGCGAAGTCGTTGCGCTGTGCCGCCTGGGCCTGCGCAAAAAAGCCGGCCGCGGCGTCGCACAGGCGCTGCCAGCGCCAACGGGTCACGGCGCCGTAGTCGGCACGGTGGGTGTCGAAGTTGGGTGCTTCGGCCTCGGCCAACCAGCCCAAGGCCACCAGCGGCTCCAGCGCCACCATCCAGGGGCTGCCGGCAAATGCCGATGGGCTTTGGTAGGGCGAGTCGCCCGGGCCCACCGGGTTCACAGGCAGCGTCTGCCAGATCTGCTGCCCGGCGCTGGCCAGCCAATCAACAAACCGCCAGGCCTGCGGGCCCAGGTCGCCCAGGCCGTGCGGCCCCGGCAGGCTGGTGATGTGCAGCACCACGCCGGCTGCTCTGCGCATCAACAAGGGCAGCGGTTCAGAGGCTGTGGGCATGGTTGGGTGGGCCTGGAGGGGCCGGCTGGGGATGTAGTAATGCTACTTTGTGCGCAGAGGCCTAGGCAGCGCACCCTGTAAAACCCGGGGTCTGCGCCCATTGTTGGGGCCCGCGCACCCTTGTATATTGAATACATCAGCGCAGTCCCCTTGTCGGGGACTGCCCAGCATGGAGCAAGCCCGGTGGCTGAAGTCAAACTGTCCCAGGTGGGCAAGTCGTTTGGTGACGTCCAGATCCTCAAGGACATCAACCTGGCCATTCGCGACGGCGAATTCATGGTGTTTGTCGGCCCTAGCGGCTGCGGCAAGAGCACGCTGCTGCGCGTCATCGCCGGGCTGGAAGACATCACCACCGGAGAACTGCACATCGGTGGACGGCTGGTGAACGACGTGCCACCGGCCGAACGCGGCATCAGCATGGTGTTCCAGAGTTATGCGCTGTACCCGCACATGAACCTGTTCGACAACATGGCGTTTGGCCTGAAGCTGGCCAAGATGCCGCAGGCCGAGATCAACAGCGCCGTCAACAGCGCGGCCAAGATTTTGCACATCGACCACCTGCTGCAGCGCAAGCCCAAGGACCTGTCGGGCGGCCAGCGCCAGCGCGTGGCCATCGGCCGCGCCATCGTGCGCAAGCCCGAGGTGTTTTTGTTCGACGAGCCGCTGTCCAACCTGGACACCGCGCTGCGCGTGAAGATGCGCTACGAATTTGCCAAGCTGCACGAGCAGTTCAAGACCACCATGGTCTATGTCACCCACGACCAGGTCGAGGCCATGACGCTGGCCGACCGCATCGTGGTGCTGAACGCCGGCCGCATCGAACAGGTGGGTGCGCCCATGGCCTTGTACGAACACCCGGACAACGTGTTTGTGGCGGCCTTCATCGGCAGCCCCGGCATGAACTTCATCGACGGTGTGGTGCAGGAGGCCAGCGGGGTGCATGCGCTGGTCAAGCTGGGCGGCGGTGAACTGATCCGCTGCGACGTGAATGCCGCCAGCGCCCAACCCGGCGACGCTGTCAAGCTGGGTGTGCGCCCCGAGCACCTGCGTGCCGGCGTGGCACACAACGCGCTGAACACCACCGTCACCTTTGTGGAAAGCCTGGGCAGCATGACCTACGCCTACTGCAGCAATGCCGGTGTGGAAGACGTCATCACCTGCGCTGTTGAAGCCGACCGGCCCTTGGCCAGTGGTGCGGCGTTGCCGCTGTCGGTGCCGGCTGAAAAGGCCTATCTCTTTGACGCGCGGGGCAAGGCCTTTGCACGCACCGCCGCGCCCGCGCAGGCCCATGCGGCTTGACGCCGCCGCCGCGCTGCTGGCGCTGGGCCTGACGCTGACGCCGGCCATCTCCGCCGCACAGACGCAGACCATTCCCAGCCTCCTGGTCTGGATCAACGG
>JAHECB010000138.1 GCA_024641925.1 Betaproteobacteria bacterium | reverse complement strand
TGCGCTGGCCGCCCATGACGGCGAGTGGGTGCTGTCACAGGCGGTGGTGGGCAATCAGGTGGGTGTGTTTGGCGGCAGCCAGACGCTGCAGACCCGTGCTGAAAATCTGTTTCCGCCGGCCGAAACCCCGCTGCAGGGTGGTTTTTCGCTGCAGGTGGCCGACGCCAGCATCTGGGCCCCGTGGTTGCCGCCGGGCTGGCGGCTGGGCGGCGAAGTGGCGGCCAGCGTGTCCCTGGGTGGGCAGGTGGGTGCACCCACCGGCACCGGGGAGTTGCTGGGCGAAAAGCTGCTGGTGCGCAACATCTTCGAAGGCGTCAACCTGAAGGACGGCAGCGTTCGCGTGCTGCTGGACCGCAGCCAGGCCAAGCTCGAGATGATCCGGTTCAACGGCGGTGGCGGTGGATCGCTGAACGTGCAGGGCGTTGTGAACTACGCCGACGCCCCCACCGCTGACCTGAAACTGAATCTTGACAAGTTCCGTGCGCTGGACCGCGTTGACCGGCGTGTGGCCCTGAGCGGCGACGCCGACATCGGCCTGCGTGACGGCCGGTTGTCGCTGACCGGCCGCTTTGGCATCGATGAAGGGCTGATCGACGTCACTGCCGACGACGCGCCCTCGCTCAGCAGCGACGTGGTGGTGGTCGGCCGCACCGATGCGCAGGGCCGCCCGGTGGCGGTGGTGGACGGGGGCGAGGCGGCCAAGCAGGGCGCGCTGGCGGGCACCGACATCGACCTGCGCGTGGCCCTGGGCGACGCGTTGCGCCTGCGCGGCCGCGGCCTCGATACCTTACTGAAAGGCCAGCTGCGCATCACCACCACCGAAACGGGCCAGTTGATGGTGCGCGGCACCGTCGACACCGATCAAGGCACTTACACGGCCTACGGCCAGAACCTGACCATTCGCCGCGGCAGCATCAGTTTCACGGGCGACGTGGGCAATCCCCGGCTCGACATCCTGGCCCTGCGCGCCGACCTGGACAACCCCATCGGTGTCAGTGTCAGCGGTTTTGCGGTGGACCCCCGTGTGCGCCTGTACAGCGAGCCCGACTTGCCCGAGGTTGACCAGCTGACCTGGCTGCTGACGGGCGCAGCACCCCAAGGCCAGGGCCGCGACGAATCGGCTGTGCTGCAGCGCGCGGCCATGGCCCTGCTGGCTGGCGACAAAGGGGCCAGCAGCGAGGGCGTGCTGCAGAAGCTGGGCATCGACCAGTTTGGCGTCGGCCGTTCCGATGGCGGCGACACGGTGGTCACTGTCGGCAAACAACTGTCCAAGCGCCTGTCCATCGTTTACGAAAAAGGCTTGGCTGCGGCCGGTGGTACCTGGTCGCTTCTGTACCGCGTCGCAGGCCGCACCACGTTGCGCGCGCGTACCGGCATTGAAAACGCTGTAGAGGTGATCTGGAGCTGGCGCTGGGATTGAGCTGGGCGGGTGAGGCCCGGCGCCGACTTGTCAGGCCCCCCCCTGCAACCAGCCTACGGCTGGATACCCCACTGCCCCAGCATCCAGGCCATCTCGAACGCGCGGTCCTTCATCGCGTCGTAGCGGCCCGAAGCGCCGCCGTGACCGGCCGGCTCCATCTTGATCTTCAGCAGCAGCGGGTTGGGGTCGGTCTTCAGGGTTCGCAGCTTGGCCACGTACTTCGCCGGTTCCCAGTACATCACCTGACTGTCGTTGTAGCTGGTGGTGACCAACATCGCAGGGTACGCCTGCTGAGCCAGATTGTCGTAAGGGCTGTATGAACGCATGTAGTCGAACGCCGGCTTTTCGTTCGGGTTGCCCCACTCCAGGTATTCGCCCACCGTCAAAGGCAGGCTGGCATCCATCATGGTGTTCATCACGTCCATGAAGGGCACGGCTGCGTGCACCGCCTTGAACAGATCCGGCCGCAGGTTCGTCACCGTACCCATCAGCAGGCCACCGGCGCTGCCGCCCTCGATCACCATTTGATGCCTGGAAGTCCACTTCTGCTTGACCAAGTATTCAGCGCTGTCGATGAAGTCGAAGAAGGTGTTTTTCTTGTTCATCAGCATGCCGTCGTCATGCCAGGCCTCGCCCATCTCATTGCCGCCGCGGATGTGGGCAATGGCAAAGGCCACGCCGCGGTCCAGCAAGCCCAGCCTGGAGATGCTGAACGTGGCCGGCGTGCCGTAGCCATAGGAGCCATAGGCGTACAGCAGCAGCGGTCCGCCGCCGCCCAGCGGGCGGTCGCGACGGTAGACGATGGACAGCGGCACGCGGGTCCCGTCACGGGCCGTTGCCCACAGCCGCTCGGACACGTATTTCGACGGGTCATAGCCGCCCAGCACGGCCTGCTGCTTGAGCAGCGTGGTCTGGCCACCTTGCATGTCGTAGTCGAACACCGACGGTGGCGTGACCATGCTCTGGTAGGTGTAGCGGAATGCCGTGCTGTCATAGGCCGGTGTTGCGTCGCCCGAGGCGGCATACACCGGCTCCGCAAACGGCAGCGTTTTCTGCTTCCCGGCAGACAGGTCGTGCAGGCTGAACCGTGACAAGCCGGCCACCTTTTCGGTGACGACGACGAAGTCCTTGAAGACATCAACACCCTGGACCAGCACGCCGTTGCGGTGGTCGACAAAGGATTTCCAGTTGGCCGGCCGCGGGTCCTGCACCGGCGCCGTGACCACGCGGAAGTCCTTGGCGTCGCGGTTGGTACGGATGTAGAGCAGGCCCTCGCGGTGATCAGCTTCGTACTTGTGGCCCTTCTGTCGAGGCAGCACGATTTTGAAGCTGTCGTCTGGCCGCGCAGCGTCCAGCAGGCGCGTCTCCCAGGTATCGGTGGCGTACGACTGTAGCCGCAGGTAGCGCCTGTCCTTGGTGCGGCTCAGGTGAACGCTGAACAGTTCGTCCTCTTCTTTGAACATCAATGTCGCCGTGCCGCCGGCCTTCAGCCGCCACAGCGATTCAGAACGCTTGGATACCGGATGCTCGGTGGTGAAAAACGCGGTGCTGTTGTCTGCCGCCCATTCGACACTGGTCACCCGCTCGGCCAGCGGGCCTTCGACCTGGCCGCTGATCAGGTTCTTGCGGTAGAGCTTGTACTGGCGGAAACCGGTCTCGTCGATGGTGTACAGCAGTGACTTGGCGTCGTCAGAGACCTGCATCTCGTCCAGACTGATGAAGGCCTTGCCTTTGGCCATCTCGTTGAGGTCGAGCAGCACCTGCTCCGGCGCAGCGGGGTCGTACGTCATCCTGGCCGATGCCTGCCGCCGGCAGCGGATCGGGTATTGCTGGCCCTCCACGGTGCGGCTGTAGTAGAACCACGCCCCGCGGCGTACCGGCACGTCAAGATCGGTTTGCTGGATGCGGGCCAGCATCTCGCGGTAAAGCTTGTCGGTGGCTGGCGCCAGCGCCTGGGTCATCGCCTCGGTGTAGGCGTTCTCGGCCTTCAGGTAGTCGAGCACCGGCGTGCTGTCCTTCTCGCGCAGCCAGTGGTAGAGGTCGTTGACTTTGTCGCCGTGCCAGTTCATCACATGGTCCTTGCGCGGCGCCGTCGGCGGCAACGGCCCCGCTGCTGCGGCCGCACAGGAAACCCCAAGAGCCAGGGCGGTGGAAACGATAGACCTCATGAGCAGACTCTCCAGGTGTGCGAACTGATGATACGCAGGCCGGTCCCGACCCGTTGGGTGTGTTCAGGAGCCCGTGCCTTGCACCCACGGCTGTTCACCGCGTCCAGCGGCAGGGCCAGGGTCATCGCAGCTTCGACGCCCTGGCCGCAGTGCCTGCGCCAATACGCATCACCAAGGTACGCGGCTTGCCGCGTTGGCCAACAACAGCCGGTACGATGCATGCCATGCAACACCCGGACTCTGCAATGCCGTGTTTTCGATCAATTTCGCCTCAAGCCAGAAAGGCTGGAGCAACTGCTTGGCTGGCCATTGTTGTTGCCCTGGCGGGCTGCAGCAGCGTGGCGCCACCCGACGCTGCGGTGCAACCAGCCTCGACAGAAACACGGGCTGCGACACCGACCGCCTTGACGACCGAGCGGCAATGGTTGCTGTCGTGGTTCAAGGGCACGCCGGTCAGCATCACCCAAAGCCGTGACGGATCCATCAGCATCGAGGTGCCCCGGGAATTTTGTTTTGATCCGGGCAGCAGCGCGGTCAAGCCGCCACTGGCCGCGGTTCTGAACAAGACGGCCGAGAGTCTTCGACGCGTCTCGGCTGCCCAGTTGGAATTGCTGGCAGCGCCCATGGATACTGGCGGCACCAATAACTTGGCGCTGCAACGTGCAGACCAGATCAGAAGGCACATGCGGCGGCAGGGCGTGCCGGCCGCACGCATGGGCAAGCCGTCGGCGGCCGGCGCTGACGCCGTGCAGCTGCGTATTCAGCTGACCTCGCCTTGACGGCTGCAGCCTCTCCGGTGAAAGCCGATCAGGCCTTCAGCCCCTGGCGTTTGTCCGTTGCGCCGATGATGGACTGGACGGACCGGCACTGCCGGTTTTTCCACCGCCTGATCACGCAGCGCACCCGGCTGTACACCGAAATGGTGACCACCGGCGCGCTGCTGCACGGCGACGTGCCGCGCCATCTGGACTTCAACACCGAAGAGCACCCCGTGGCGCTGCAACTGGGCGGCAGCGAACCGGCTGATCTGGCCGCCTGCGCACGCCTGGCGCAGCAGTGGCGCTACGACGAGGTGAACCTGAATTGCGGTTGCCCGAGTGAACGGGTGCAGCGTGGCGCTTTTGGTGCCTGCCTGATGGCCGAGGCCGAGCTGGTAGGCGACTGCGTGGATGCCATGCGGCAGGCCTGCAGCTTGCCGGTGACGGTTAAACACCGCATCGGTGTGGACCGCGTGGAGAGTTACGACTTCGTGCGCGACTTTGTCGGCACCGTGCATCGGCGAGGTGGCTGCGAGGTGTTCATCGTGCATGCCCGCAACGCCTGGCTGAAAGGACTGAGCCCGAAGGAAAACCGCGAAGTGCCGCCTTTGCGCTACGACCTGGTGTACCGGCTGAAAGCCGACTTTCCGGCGCTCACCATCGTGCTCAACGGGGGCGTGGCCGACAACGCGCAGATTGCCACGCATCTGCAGCATGTCGACGGCGTCATGGTGGGCCGGCAGGCCTATCACCAACCCTGGTTGATGGCCGATTGGGACCAGCGCTTCATGGGGTTTGAACGTTCACTGCCCAGCCTGGACGCCGTGGAGCAGGCCATGGTGGCCTACCTCGACGGCGTGGTTTCAAAACAAGGCCGGGGTTTTGGCCACGCGGCACGGCACATGGTGGGCTTGCGCCACGGCCAGCCCGGTGCGCGGCGCTGGCGCCAGGTCTGGAGCGACCCGCAGCTGCGAGCGCCCAGCGCAGCGCAGACCTCGGTGCTGGCGAGGGCGGCTTTACGGGAGGCGACGCTGCGGTCTCAGCCCGCCTGAAACACGGCATCGGGCACCGCTCAGGCTGCGGCCTGCAGGACGCCCGCCACAAAAGCTTCAATGGCCGGCCGCTGTTGCCGGTCGCTGCGCCGGACGCTGAGGAAATGCAGCTCTCGCATGATGGGCCGGAAAATCTGTGGGCCCAGTTCGACCAGGTCACCGCGCTCGATTTCGCGCGCTGCCAGGCGGGTGCTTTCCAGCGCCGCACCCATGCCGTCGACCGCCGCGGCAATGGCCATGGCGGCGCGGTCAAAACCGGGCCGCGGCCGCGCGGGCAGCGGCAGGCCCTGTTGCTGGAACCAGTGCGGCCAGGTGAAGGGGCTGAGTGTGGAGTCGATCAGCGCCAGTTGCTGCAAAAGTTCGGCCGGTTTTGCGCGTTTTGGCATCAGTTTCGGCACCAGCGCCGGCGACACGAGCACGGCAATGCGTTCGGGCCCCAGCGGCCACACCTCAACGCCTGTGCGCGCTGGTGGCGGCAGGCCATAGGTCAGCGCCACATCAACTTCGCGCACGGTGCCCAGATCCAGCGCTTCTGCGCCCGTGCTCAGGCGCACGTTCAGTGTCGGGTGGGCCTCCAGCAAGGCTGGCAGTCGCGGCCCCAGCCACTTGATGGCCAGACTGGGCGCGCAATGCACGGTCAGTACCTGGTCTTGCGCTGGCAGGGCGACTTCGGCGCAGGCGGCCTCCAGCGCATCAAAAACACGTGACAAGCTCTCGCACAGGCGCTGGCCCTCAGGCGTGGTCTGCACCCGGCGGTGCCGGCGTTCAAAAAGCGCACGGCCAAAATGCTGCTCCAGGTCGCGCATCTGGTGGCTGACAGCCGATGCGGTCAGGTTCAGCGCCTGCGCGGCGCGCGCAAAACTCTGCAGCCGGGCGGCCACTTCGAAGGTGTGCAGCCGGGCCATGGGCGGAATTCTTCTCATGTTTTCTACTCCAGCATGAATCTGTCTCATGTTTCCATGAAAAATGATCGTTTGTCAAAGCGGGCGACTCGGCCGACCATGCAAGCTTCAACCGCACTGGAGGCACCATGTCCGCCGTCATCGACAAGATTCGCCAAGACGCTGTCAAGGAATATCGGTACGACCCCCTCACCGAGAAGAAGGAGTCCCTCTACCAGCCCGACCAGCCGGGCCTGATGTTCCCGGGGCAGCCGCATTTCGACGACGTCGCGCAAGAGCGCCAGCACCGCAAGGAACGGCTGGTGGGTGCCTGCCGCGCGTTTGCCCGCGAGGGATTTGACTTCGGCTTTGCTGGCCACCTGACCATCCGCGACCCCGAGCGGCCGCACCTGTACTGGACCAACCCGATGGCGGTGCACTTTGCGCAGGTCAAGGTGTCCAACCTGATCCTGTGTGACCACAAGGGCCGCGTCGTCGAAGGTGTGCACGCGTTGAACCGCGCCGGCTTTGTGCTGCACGCGGCGGTGCACGAAGCCCATCCGGACATCCTGGCCATGTGCCACGCACACACGCTTTACGGCACGGCGTTTGCTTCGCTGGGCAAACCGTTGGCGCCGATCTCGCAGGACGCTGCGGCGTTTTTTGAAGACCACATCGTCATCACCGACGAGGCCGGGCAGGTGGCGGTCGAAGAGCAGGCCGGGCCCAGCGTGGCCGACTGGTTCAAGGGCGTGAAGGCGGCCATCCACCAGAACCATGGCTTGTTCACCGCCAGCCGGCACAGCATCGAGGCGGCCGCCTTCTGGTTCATCGCGCTGGAGCGCTGCTGCCATCAGCAACTGCTGGTCGAGGCCACTGGCGTGGCACCGAAGCTGGTGCCTGCCGAGAAGTCGCGCTACAGCCGCCAGCACGTGGGCAGCGAATACATCGGCTGGCTGCACTTCCAGACCATCTGGAACGACCTGGTGCGCCGCGAACCCGACATGTTCGACTGACCGGCGCCAGTCGCTGGACGGCCTGGGGAGGGTGCCCGGGCAGCCGGTTCCAGGTTCAGAACAAGCCCACCACCTTGCCGTCGTCGGTGATGTCGATGTGCTCGGCCGACGGCACCTTGGGCAAGCCGGGCATGCTCATGATGTCGCCGCACAGCATGACCACAAACTCGGCACCGGCCGCCAGGCGCACCTCGCGCACGTTCACCACATGGCCGCTGGGTGCACCGCGCAGCTGGGGGTCGGTGGAAAAGCTGTACTGCGTCTTGGCCACACACACCGGAAAGTGGCCGTATCCGTCGTCCTGCAGGCGCTGGATCTGCGCTTTCACGGCAGCACTGGCACTGATGTCGCTGGCGCCGTAGATGCGCTGCGCCAGGATTTGCATCTTTTGCCACAGCGTGTCGCTGTCGGCGTAGGCAAACCGCAGCGTGCTGGGTTGCTCACACAGGCGCACCACCTCTTGCGCCACGTTGGTCGCGCCTGGGCCCCCTTCGGCCCAGTGGCGCGCGGTGTGGATGGGCACGCCCAGCGCCGATACGCGCTCGCGCAGCAGCGTGTGCTCGGCTTCGGTGTCGGCCACAAAGTGGTTGATGGACACCACACAGGGCAGGCCGAATACGTCGCGAAGGTTGCTCACATGCCGCTGCAGGTTGGTCAGTCCACGTTCCAGCGCGGCCAGGTCTTCGCGGCCCAGGTCGGGCAGTGCCACACCGCCGTGGTATTTCAGCGCCCGGATGGTGGCCACCAGCACCACCGCAGCAGGTTTCAGGCCGGCCTTGCGGCATTTGATGTCGATGAACTTCTCGGCACCCAGATCGGCACCAAAACCGGCTTCGGTGACCACGTAGTCGGCCATCTTCAGTGCCGCGCGGGTGGCGATGACGCTATTGCAACCGTGTGCGATGTTGGCAAACGGACCGCCGTGCAGGATGGCAGGGTTGTTCTCCAGCGTCTGCACCAGGTTGGGCGCCAGGGCGTCTTTCAACAGCACCGTCATGGCGCCGTGCACCTTCAGATCGGCCGCGTGCACGGGTTGCCGACCGCGGGTTTCAGCCACCACGATGCGGCCCAGGCGCTGCTTCAGGTCGGCCAGCGACGTGGCCAGGCACAGGATGGCCATCACTTCAGACGCCACCACGATGTCAAAACCGTCCTGGCGCGGGTAGCCATTGCCGGGCCCGCCCAGGCCCACGGTGATCTGGCGCAAGGCCCGGTCGTTCATGTCCACCACACGCTTCCAACTGATGCGGCGCACGTCGATGTCCAGCGTGTTGCCGTGGTGCACGTGGTTGTCGATGGCTGCAGCCAGCAGGTTGTTGGCCAGTGCAATGGCGTTGAAGTCGCCGGTGAAGTGCAGGTTGATGTCTTCCATTGGCACCACCTGCGCGTGGCCGCCGCCAGCGGCACCGCCCTTCATGCCAAACACGGGACCCAGCGACGGTTCACGCAGTGCCACCATGGCGTTTTTGCCGATGTGGTTCAGGGCATCGCCCAGGCCCACCGTGGTTGTGGTCTTGCCTTCGCCCGCCGGCGTGGGGCTGATGGCCGTGACCAGGATCAGGTGGCCGTCGGGTCTGGCCTGCAGGCTTTGCAGATAGGGCAGGGCGATCTTGGCCTTGTGGTGGCCGTAGGGCACCAGGTATTCCGCGGCGATGCCCAGGCGGCGTTGCGCCAGGTCCACCACGGGCAGCAGGTTTGCGCGCTGGGCGATGTCGATGTCACTGGGGTACATGGTGTTGTCCTGGAAGAGAGTCACAGTCTTTCATCATGTGACGCTGCCGTGCTCCATGTAAACCCGGGCTGGACTGTTCGCCCGTCGACAGTCAGGCGGTCGCGGGCTCGGCTTCGTTTCTGTCAGGCCAGGTGGCCAGCAGCAGCCCGGTCAGTGACAGCACCAGCGCCACCACATGAAACGGGCCGAAGCGCTCGCCCAGAAAGAGCACACCGATCAGCGCGGCCGTGGCCGGCAGCATGACCGTGAAAACGCCGGCCCGCGAAGACGGCACCTGCTGCAGACCGCGCATCCAAAGCCATACGGTGATGACGCTGGCGGTGATGGCATAAAAGAGCAGCAGGCTCCATAGGGGCAGGGTCACGCTGGCAAAGTCGAAGTGCCAGGCCATGCCCAGCGCCAGCGGCGTGGCCAGCGCCAGGCCCCACAGGTTGATCAGCGCGCTGATGCGGCGCGGCGCAATGCGGCCCGACAGGCGCTTGCCAATGACCACGTAGCTGGCCTCGCACAGCACGGCACCCAGCAGCAGCAGCACGCCCCAGGGATTGACGTGCGTGGCACCGGTGCCGCCACGGGCCATGGCCAGCAGTGCCACGCCGGCAATGGCAAAGCCGATGGCCACTGCCACTCGGCGGCGAACGGCTTCACCCAGGAAGATGCGCGACAGCACCGCCACGGCGGCCGGCAGCGCAGCCATGATGACACCCGCGGCTACGGCAGACGTCAGCGCCACACCGTACAGCATGCAAATGCTGAACAGGAAGTTGCCCAGAAAGCTCTCCCAGAACAGCAAGACCTTGTCGTGGCGGCTCAGCCGGGGTTCGTGCGGCTGCCGGCGCAACCAGTGCAGCATGGCCACCGCCGCAATGGCAAATCGCAACCAGGCCAGCAGCAGCACCGGAAACACCGCCAGCAGCACCTTGGACAGCGCCACATAACTGCCTACCAGCGCCATGCTGGCGGCCAGGCAACCATAGGCCAGCCAGGGTGTTGAAAGCGGCAAGCCAGGCGGCGCTGTGGCCTGTGAGGGAAAAGGGGGCGGCAGGTTCATGACGGGTCAACACATGCTGCGCAGACCTTGCTGCTGCAACAAATTGGGGGCTCAAATGCGTCGGCTCAGGCGGGCCTGACGCCGATCCGTCGCAGGTGATTGAGGTCGCCCTGTGCCGGCAAGCCGCCAGGCCACCCACACCAACCTGCAGACGCGCCGCGGGTGGCGCCCGCCTGTGAAGCACATGCTGCCAAGATCAGGCTGCCCGGCGGATGGCGCTGCGCAAGGTTTCGACGATGTGATCGATCTGTTCTCGCTGCACGATCAGGGGTGGCGACAGGGCCACGATGTCGCCGGTGGTGCGCACCATCACGCCTTTCTCGAAACAGTCCAGGAAGATATTGAAAGCGCGCTTGGTGGGTTCGCCCGGCACGCCGGCCAGCTCGATACCCGCCACCAGCCCGGTGTTGCGGATGTCGATGACATGCGGCTCGCCCTTCAGGGAATGCACGCCCTGGGCCAGGTAGTCCTGCAACTCGGCCGCACGGGTCAGCAGCCCTTCTTCTTCGTAGGTGTCCAGCGTGGCCAGCGCCGCAGCACAGGCCAGGGGGTGGGCCGAATAGGTGTAGCCGTGCGCAAATTCGATCAGGTGTTCCGGGCCGGTCATGAAGGTGTCGTGGATGTGGTCGCGGGCGATCACGGCGCCCATGGGCACGCTGCCGTTGGTCAGGCCCTTGGCGCAGGTCATCAGGTCGGGCGTGACACCGTAGGTCAACGCGGCAAAGGGTGTGCCGGTGCGGCCAAAGCCGGTGATGACCTCGTCGAAGATCAGCAGGATGCCATGCCGGTCGCAGATGTCGCGCAGCCGCTGCAGGTAGCCCTGCGGCGGGATCAGCACACCGGTGCTGCCGGCGATGGGCTCGACGATGACGGCGGCGATGGTGCTCGCGTCGTGCAGCGCCACCAGGCGCTCCAGGTCGTCGGCCAGTTCCGCACCGTGTACGGGTTGGCCCACGCTGAAGGCGTTGCGTGCCAGGTCGTGCGTATGGCGGATGTGGTCAACACCCACCAGCAGCGGGCCGAAGGTCTTGCGATTGCCGACCATGCCGCCGACAGAGATGCCGCCAAAGTTGACGCCGTGATAACCGCGTTCGCGGCCGATCAGCCGGGTGCGTGTGCCTTCGCCGCGGGCGCGGTGGTAGGCCAGAGCCATCTTCAAGGCTGTTTCCACCGACTCCGACCCCGAGTTGGTGAAAAACACCTTGCCCATGCCTTCGGGCGCCAGTGCCGCCACCCGGCTGGCCAGTTCAAAGGCCTGGGGGTGCGCCATCTGGAACGGCGGGCAGAAGTCCATCTGCGCCGCCTGGTGGGCGATGGCTTGAACAATGCGGGGCCGAGCATGACCCGCGTTGACGCACCACAGGCCGGAAACGGCGTCCAGCACCTGTCGGCCATCAACGTCCCAGTAGTGCATGCCCTGGGCACGCTGCAACAGGCGCGGCGCCTTCTTGAACTGGCGGCTGGCGGTAAAGGGCATCCAGAAAGCGGCCATGTCGGCGCCCGGCTGCGATGGCGCAACGAGGTGGTGGGCCGACTGTTCGGCAGCCTGCATCAGCTGGGGGTCGATGGCCTTGTTCATGTGGGGTTCCTGCCCGTTCCGGGCGCTGCGTCAAAGCTGGGAGTCTAGGCAATTGAGGGCGGCGGTTGCCCCCTGGCTGCAAATGTTGCAGCGCGGACACCACAACAGCCGGGCCAGGGTGATCTCGCCCCTGGGCGAGCGTCGGACCATCCAGCCCAACTCATTGGTTTCCGCAATGCAGCATTGATTTCATGATGTAGAAAAATGTCATGCGGCACCGCAACAAAATTCACCATCTAGGAAAATCAGTCACCACAATGTGAAAAACGCTGTCAAGTCATTGATTTCATGTGAACTATTCATATGTCTTATATAAGACATATGTATTGCGGACACAGGCCCAATCAAGGTACGCTGAGCTCAATGCATGCTTCCTTCCCGCCACTCTGAACCAACCCCGCAAAGGACACCCAGAAATGACCCAACAGCAGCCCACCCGCCAGGAACAAATTGCCGCGCTCGAAAAAGAGTGGGCCACCAACCCGCGCTGGAAAGGCATCAAGCGCGGCTACAGCGCCGCCGATGTCGTGCGCTTGCGCGGCAGCATCCCCATCGAGCACACGCTGGCCAAGCGCGGTGCCGAAAAGCTGTGGAACCTGGTGAACACCGAGCCCTTCGTCAACACCTTGGGCGCGCTCACGGGCAACCAGGCCATGCAGCAGGTCAAGGCCGGGCTGAAGGCCATCTACCTCAGCGGCTGGCAAGTGGCCGGTGACGCCAACAGCAATGGCGAGATGTACCCCGACCAGAGCCTGTACTCGGTGGATTCGGTGCCGAAGGTGGTCAAGAAGATCAACGCCACGTTTGCCCGCGCCGACCAGATCCAGTGGAGCGAAGGCAAAAACGACATCGACTACTTCGCGCCCATCGTGGCCGACGCTGAAGCCGGTTTTGGCGGTGTGCTGAACGCCTTTGAACTGATGAAGGCCATGATCGAAGCGGGCGCTGCAGGCGTCCACTTTGAGGACCAGCTGGCCAGCGTCAAGAAGTGTGGCCACATGGGTGGCAAGGTGCTGGTGCCCACGCGTGAAAACGTGGCCAAGCTGGTGGCAGCACGCCTGGCCGCTGACGTCATGGGCACGCCCACCGTGCTGCTGGCACGCACCGACGCTGAAGCC
>JAHECB010000137.1 GCA_024641925.1 Betaproteobacteria bacterium | reverse complement strand
ATCCGCGCCCTGGTGCTCAGCGGCGCTGGCGACCATTTCTGTGCCGGCCTGGACCTGTCGGAACTGATGGAACGCAACATGGTCGAAGGCATCAGCCATTCACGCATGTGGCACGCCTGTTTTGATGCGATCCAGTTCGGCCCGGTGCCGGTGGTGGCGGTGTTGCACGGTGCGGTGGTGGGCGGCGGGCTGGAAATTGCCAGCGCCGCACACATTCGCGTGGCCGAAGACAGCAGCTTTTACGGTCTGCCCGAAGGCACCCGCGGCATCTTTGTGGGCGGCGGCGGTTCGGTGCGCATCTCGCGCCTGGTGGGCACGGCGCGCATGACCGACATGATGCTGACCGGTCGCGTGCTCGACGCCGACGAAGGCCAGACCTATGGCATCAGCAACTACCGCGTGCGTGACGGCGAAGGCGTGGCCAAGGCGCTGGCCCTGGCGGAAAAGATCGCCACCAACGCGCCACTGTCCAACTTCGCCATCACGCAGGCGCTGCCACGCATTGCCGACCTGTCGGCTTCTGACGGCCTGTTTGTCGAGTCGCTGATGGCCAGCATCGCCGAAGGCGATGACGCAGCCAAGGAGCGCATCCGCGCCTTCCTGGAAAAGCGTGCCAGCAAGGTGCAGAAGTCGTGATCAAGGGCCAGCCAACATGAGCAAAGTCCACGTCTACCCGGTGAACGTGCAGTTTGGTGACTGCGACCCCGCGGGCATCGTTTTTTTCCCCAACTTCAACCGCTGGATGGACGAGTCCTCACTGGCGTTTTTCATGGCCTGCGGCGTGCCGCCCTGGCGTGAACTGGTGAAGACTCGCGGCATCGTCGGCACCCCGCTGCTGGAGATCCACACCAAGTTTCTGCGCCCGGCCACCTATGGCGAAACCATCCAGGTGCACACCAGCGTGGAGTCCTGGGCCAACAAGACCTTCACGCATCGCCACACCATCAAACGCGGCGACGAGCTGCTGTGCGAAGGCACGGAAGTGCGCGCCTTTGTCATCCGCAACCCCGACAACCCCGACCGCCTGAAAGCCATCCCCGTACCCGAGGACATCAAGGCCTTGTGCAGCTGATCCGCTCCCCGCGACTGTGGGTTGCGGGTATTCCCGCGCACCTCCGGCCCCCTCTCAACCGTTTTTTGCACCTGGCATTTGCAAACCCGCAAACCGCCGTATTCAAAGGAGACTGTTCCATGAAACGCTTCCCCTTCAAGACCCTGGCCGCTGCCGCCGCCGCGTGGCTGGTCAGCATGCCCGCCTTTGCCGACCTCAACGTCGGCATCAGCCTGGCCCTGACCGGCCCCGGCTCGGGCCTGGGCATCCCGATGCAGAAACAGTTTGCGCTGTTCCCCAAGTCGATTGCCGGTGAAAAGGTCAACCTGATCATCCTGGACGACGCCACCGACCCCGGCAAGGGCGTGACCAACGCGCGCCGCTTTCTGACCGAAGACAAGGTCGACGTCATCATCGGTTCGTGCATCACCGCCACCTCGGCGGCGATGGCGCCGGTGATTGCCGAAGGCAAGACCGTGCAATTGTCCGGTGCACCGGTGGGCGTGCCCCCGGGCAAGGACGGCTGGCTCTTCCGCCTGCCGCAGGGTTTTTCGGTGATGGCGCACCCCATCGTCGAACACATGAAAGCCAATGGCGTGAAGACGCTGGGCTTCATCGGCTACACCGACGCGTACGGCGAACTGTGGCTGAAGGAAATCACCGCACAGGCTGAAAAGGACGGCATCAAGGTGACCGCGGTGGAGCGATTTGCGCGCACGGACACCAGCGTCACGCCGCAGGCCCTGAAACTGGTCAGCGCCAACCCCGACGCCATCCTGGTGGTGGCTTCGGGTTCGGGCGCGGCCATGCCGCACAAGGGCATCATCGAACGCGGCTACAAGGGCAAGGTCTACCAGACCCACGCTGCCGCCACGCCTGACCTGGTGCGCATTGGCGGCAAGGATGTTGAAGGTTCGTACGTGGTCTCCGGCCCGGCCGTGATTGCCGAACAGCTGCCCGACAGCCACCCGTCCAAGAAGGTTGCGGTGGACTTTGTCAACAAGTTCGAAGCGGCCAACGGTGTGGGGTCGCGCAACCAGTTTGCGGGTCACGCCTACGACGCCGCTATCGTGCTGGAAAAGGCTGTGCCGATGGCGATGAAAACCGCCAAGCCCGGCACGCCGGAATTCCGCGCCGCGCTGCGTGATGCCATCGAAGGCATGGGCCGCACCATCCTGTCGCACGGCGTGATGAACTGGACCAAGGACGATCATTGGGGCTACACCAACGAAACCGGTGTGCTGCTGAAGGTGGTCGGCGGCAAGTTCGTCGTCGAGAAGTAAACCCTGGCGTGCCCACCGCCCGGGCACGCGCCTGACGCATCGCAGGTGGCAGCGGCGGCGCCGTCGCCACCTGATCCTGGTCTGACCCCTTCAGCACCTCGCATGGACTTCAACATTGCCAGCATCCTGGCTCTGGACGGCCTGACCAACGGCGCGATCTACGCGCTGCTGGCCCTGGCCACGGTGCTGCTGTTTGCCGTCACGCGGGTGATCTTCATCCCGCAGGGCGAGTTTGTGGCCTTCGGGGCGCTGACACTGGCTTTGCTGCAGACCGGCCAAGTGCCCGGCACCGTGTGGTTCCTGCTGATGCTGGCCGGCGCGGCGGCGATTTCCGACGTCTGGCATGGCGTGGCGCGGCGGCAGGGTGCCGCTCGCATCGCGCGCCGGGTCGCCACCACGCTGGCCTATCCGGTGGCGGTGTCACTGCTGGCCATCTGGGTGGCACCCATGCAATTGCCTTTGCTGGCACAGGCTGCACTGACGCTGGCGCTGGTCACGCCCTTCGGCAACCTGATCTACCGCCTGGCCTATGAAAAGCTGGCCGATGCCACCGTGCTGGTGCTGCTGATCGTGTCGGTGGGTGTGCACTTTGCGCTGGTCGGCCTGGGCCTGTATTTCTTCGGCGCGGAGGGCTTTCGCAACCCGCCGTTCTGGGACGAGCGCTTCAACATCGGCGCGCTGGCTATCACCGGGCAGACGCTGATCATCTTTGCCGCGTCGCTGGCGCTGATCGTCATGCTGTGGCTGTTTTTTGAACGCACGCTGCAGGGCAAAGCCCTGCGCGCCACTGCCGTCAACCGGCTGGGCGCGCGACTGATGGGCATTTCCACGGTCGGTGCAGGCCGTATCAGTTTCACGATGGCGGCGTTCATCGGTGCGCTGTCAGGCCTGCTGATCGGCCCCACCACCACGGTTTTTTACGACACCGGTTTTCTCATCGGCCTGAAAGGTTTTGTGGCCGCAGTGTTTGCGGGCTTGTCGAGCTACCCGCTGGCCCTGGTGGGCGCGCTGGGCGTGGGGCTGCTGGAGAGTTTTGGCTCGTTCTATGCCAGCGCCTACAAGGAAGTCATTGTCTTCAGCGTCATCCTGCCGGTGCTGCTGTGGCGATCCTTGCGCGACCCGCATGGCGAGGAGCACTGACCGATGACCCGCTGGGCCTTCCCTGTTTTTGCGGCTTTCATGCTGCTGCTGCCGGCTCTGCCGGTGCCCGATTTCTGGATCACGCAGAGCAACACCATCGGCCTGTATGCACTGGTCACGCTGGGCCTGGTGCTGCTCACCGGCGTGGGCGGGCTGACGTCCTTTGGCCAGGCGGCCTTTGTGGGCGTGGGCGCCTACACCTCGGCTTTTCTGGTCACCAAGATGGGTGTGTCGCCCTGGCTGACGCTGTTCATCGGCGCCGCGCTGGCCGTGACCATTGCGCTGGTGCTGGGCGCCATCACGCTGCGCATGTCGGGCCACTACCTGCCGCTGGCCACCATCGCCTGGGGCCTGGTGCTGAACTACAGCATGGCCAATGCCGAAGGCCTGGGCAAATACGACGGCCTGCTGGGCATCCCGTCACTGCACCTGTTTGGCGTTGACCTGGGCACCGGGCGCGGCCTGCATGTGCTGATCTGGCTGTTTGCGCTGCTGGGTGCGCTCGCGGTGGTGCACCTGCTGGATTCCAGGGCCGGGCGCGCTATTCGTGCGCTGAAAAGTGGCTCGATGATGGCCGAGGCCATGGGCATTTCGACCCTGCGCTACAAGCTGGTGGCGTTTGTGATGGCGGCGCTGCTGGCGGCCGCGTCGGGCTGGCTGTTTGCGCACTTCCAGCGCACGGTGAATCCCACGCCGTTTTCCATTGGCAAGGGCATCGAATACCTGTTCATGGTGGTGCTGGGCGGTGTCGGCAGCGTCTGGGGCGCATTCCTGGGTTCGGGCCTGGTACGCATCGTGGAAGACGAATTGCAGGTGCTGCTGCCCAAGCTCATCGGCACCAGCGGCAACTTCGAGACCATCGTGTTTGGCATCGTGCTGGTGGTGGTGCTCAAGTACGCACCCGACGGCCTGTGGTCGTTTGTGTCGCGCTGGTTCCCGACACCGCAGCGGGCTCGAAACTGGGGCCAGGCTGCGGCGCTGCCTGCGCGTGCCAAACCGAAGCGCGGCGAGGTGTTGCTGGACGTGCAGAAGGTGCGCAAGACCTTCGGCGGCCTGGTGGCCGTCAATGACGTCAGCTTCCAGATCCACGCCGGCGACATCGTGGGCCTGATCGGCCCCAATGGCGCTGGCAAGAGCACCACCTTCAACCTCATCACCGGCCTGCTGCAACTCAGCAGCGGCCAGGTGAAATTTCGCGGCCAGGACATCAGCGCGCTGGCCACCCGCGCCATCGCCCGCCTGGGCGTGGGCCGCACCTTCCAGCACGTGAAGATGGTGCCCGACATGACGGTGCTGGAAAACGTCGCACTGGGCGCCTACTACCGCGGCCGCGCCGGCCCCGGCATGGCCATGCTGCGGCTGGACCGCAGCGAGGAAAAACAGCTGTTTGCCGAAGCCGAACGGCAGTTGCAACGCATCGGCATGGCCGACAAAATGCATGAGCTGGCGGGCAACCTGGCCCTGGGGCCGCAACGTCTGATGGAAATTGCGCGCGCGCTGGCGTCGGACCCTGCGCTGCTGCTGCTGGACGAACCCGCAGCCGGACTGCGTCACCAGGAAAAACAGGCGCTGGGCGACGTCCTGCGTCAGCTCAAGGCCGAGGGCATGAGCATTTTGCTGGTGGAGCACGACATGGACTTTGTCATGGGCCTGACCGACCGCATTGTGGTCATGGAATTCGGCACCTGGCTGATGGAAGGCACACCGACTGAAGTGCAGGCCAGCCCGGCTGTGCGTGCGGCCTACCTGGGCACGGAGCATTGATGGCTAACACCATCGCCCAGCCGCTGCTTGAAGTGCGCCAGCTGCATGCCGGTTACGGCCGTGCCGAGGTGCTGACCGGCCTGAACCTGCAGGTCAACCAGGGCCAGGTCATCACCGTCATCGGCCCCAATGGCGCGGGCAAAAGCACGATGCTGAATGCGCTGATGAGCATACTGCCGGCCAGCGGGCAGTTGCATTTCGACGGTCAGGACCTGGCCCGCAGCACGCTGGAAGACCGCGTGATGATGGGCTTGGCGCTGGTGCCGGAAACCCGCGAGCTGTTCACCACCATGCCGGTGGAAGACAACCTGGTGCTGGGCGGTTACCGCGCCATGCGCCTGCGGGTGCCGAACTGGCGCCGCGGTCTGGACCATGTCTACACGCTGTTCCCGCGTTTGAAGGAGCGAAGCGCGCAGCTGGCCGGCACGCTGTCGGGCGGCGAGCGGCAGATGCTGGCCGTGGGCCGCGCACTGATGAGCAACCCCAAGCTGCTGATGCTGGACGAACCCAGCCTGGGCCTGGCGCCGCTGGTGGTGCGCGACATCTTCAGCACCATCGAGCGGCTGCGCGCCGACGGTGTGTCCATCCTGCTGGTGGAGCAAAACGCGCGCGCAGCCCTGCAGGTGGCCGACCACGGTTATGTGCTGGAAACCGGCGAGATCGTGCTGGACGGCCCGGCCGACCAGCTGGCACAAGACCCGCGTGTGATCGACACCTACCTGGGTGCCACACGCTGACACCGTCAACCCAAAGAGGAGATTCAACATGCAAATCCAAGGACACAGCGCCATCGTCACCGGCGGTGGTTCGGGCCTGGGCGAAGCCGTCGCGCGTGAACTGGCGCGGCAGGGTGGGCGGGTGGCCGTGCTGGACGTCAACACCGCTGGCGCTCAGCGGGTGGCGGCCGACATCGGCGGCCTGGCCTGTACGGCCGACATCACCGACACCACCAGCCTGAACGCTGCGCTGGACGCCGCCGAAGCCGCACACGGCACGGCGCGCATCGTCATGCACATTGCTGGCATCGGCAGCGCCAAACGGGTGGTGGGCAAGGACGGCAACCCCGCGCCGATGGAAGACTTTGAACGGGTGGTGCGCATCAACCTGCTGGGCACTTACAACGCCGTGCGCCTGACGGCAGCGCGCATTGCCAAGCTGCCGCCGCTGGACGGTGGCGAGCGGGGTGTGATGGTGATGACGGCCTCGGTGGCGGCCTTTGACGGCCAGGTCGGGCAAGAGGCCTACAGCGCCAGCAAGGGCGGCATCGTGGGCATGACACTGCCGCTGGCCCGTGACCTGGCGCAGCATGGCGTGCGGGTGTGCACCATCGCCCCAGGCTTGTTTGAAACCCCGCTGCTGCTGCAGCTGCCCGAAGCCGTGCAGCAAAGCCTGGCCGCCAGCATCCCCTTCCCGCCGCGCCTGGGCAAGCCGCAGGAATTTGCCGAGCTGGCCGCGCACATCGTCAGCAACGGTCACCTGAACGGCGAAGTCATCCGCCTGGACGGCGCCCTGCGCATGGCACCACGCTGACACGAAAGCATCCGGGCACACGCAGACCATGGGCTACCACTACGCCGCACCGCTGCGCGACATGCGCTTTGTCATCGAGCGTGTGCTGCGGGCACCCGCCGCGTGGTTGGTCTGCACCGCCTGGGACGACCTGGACGGCGACACCGCCGCTGCGGTGCTGGAAGAAGTGGCACGTTTTGCCAGCGACGTCTTGCAGCCCCTGAATGCGCCCGGCGACCGTGCGGGTTGCCAACTGCAAAACGGCGAAGTCCATACCCCGGAAGGCTTCAAACAGGCCTACACCGCGTTTGTGCAAGGCGGTTGGCCGGCGCTGCCCTGCAGCCCCGACTGGGGCGGCCAGGGCCTGCCGCTGCTGGTGGATGCGGCGTTGCGCGAAATGCTCAGCGCCTGCAACCACGCCTGGAACATGTACCCCGATTTGCTGCACGGCGCCTACGAAACGCTGAAGGCCCACGCCAGCCCGGAACTGCAGGAGCGCTACCTGCGGGGTGTGGTCAGCGGCGAGATCCTGGCCGCCATGGCGCTGACCGAGCCGCAGGCCGGCAGCGACCTGGGGCAGCTCAGCACCAGGGCCCTGCCGCAGCCCGACGGCAGCCTGCGCATCAGCGGCAGCAAGATCTTCATCAGCGGCGCCGACCACGACCTGACCGAACAGGTGGTGCACCTCGTGCTGTGCCGCCTGCACGGCGACGACGGCCCATCCATTCCCGGCACCAAGGGCATCAGCCTGGCGCTGGTGCCCAAGTGGCTGCCTGATGGCAAGCGCAACACCTGGGTGGTGGACAGCCTGGAACACAAGATGGGCATCCACGGCAGCGCCACCTGCGCGCTGCGTTATGAAGGCGCCACCGGCTGGCTGGTGGGGCAGCCGCACCGGGGCCTGGCAGCCATGTTCCTGATGATGAATTCGGCCCGCCTGCACGTGGGCCTGCAGGGCCTGGGGCACCAGGAGATGGCCACGCAGAACGCGCTGCGGTATGCGCAGGAACGGGTGCAGATGAAAGCACCCATCCACCAGCACCCGGCCATGCGGCACACCCTGCTGCGTTTGCAGGTGCAGACCGAAACACAGCGGGTCATCGCCTACCGAGCCGCGCTGGCGCTGGACATGGCCGCGCAGCACCCCGATGCCACGCAACGACAGCAGGCGGGCCAATTGGCAGCGCTGCTGACACCCGTGGTCAAGGCCTTGTTGACCGACTCCGGATTCGAGTCGGCCAGCGCCGCGCTCCAGGTGTTTGGCGGTTATGGCTACGTGCATGAATACGGCATCGAGCAGACGCTGCGCGACAGCCGCATCGCCATGGTCTACGAAGGCACCAATGAAATCCAGGCCATCGATCTGGTGCAGCGCAAGCTCCTGGCCGACGGCGGTGCGGCGTTGACGTTGCTGCTGGCCGAATGGGCCGCCGAAGCCGACGCCTGTTCAGCGCACGCGAGCCTGGCCGACTTCGAAAGCGCCCTGCGGCAGCAGATGCATCTGGTTCGCCAGGGCATGGCTGCCTTGCAGGCCGCCAGTGCGGCTGATGCGCAGGCTCCGCTGCGGCTGGCACAGGACGTCATGGCCGGCCTGGGCCATGCGCTGAGCGGTTGGGCCCTGGCCGCCAGCGCCCGAGCGACCATCGACGAGCCCGACACCACTTGGGCTCAGGCCAAACTGCAACGCCTGCGGTATGGCCTGCAGTGGCTGCTGCCGCAGGCCCAGGTGCACTGGCAGCGTGTGTGCGACGCCAATCTGGTCTTGCCCGACATCGACACCCCCGCCTGAATCGCTTGGGCGCCAGGCCTTCCCACAGCGCGATCGACTGTGGACAATGAAGCCATGAACCCACTCGACAGCCTGCCCGTCCCCGCGTTGAAACCCTTTGCCCACCTGCTGGTGCAGGTGGACCAGATCATCGATGTGGGCCACACCGGCAACGGCCAGCGCCGTGTCGTGCCCATCGCCGGCGGCGTTTGCCGCACAGCCGACTGGCAGGCCCGCGTGCTGGACGGCGGTGCCGACTACCAGTGGCTGACCAGCAACCGCGTGTCGCACCTGGACGCGCGTTATGTGCTGGAGACCGACGGCGGCGACCGCATCTTCGTGCAGAACACGGCCATCCGGGTGGCCGAGCCCGAAGTCATGGAACGGCTGATGCGCGGCGAACCGGTGGCGCCTGCCGAGGTCTACTTTCGCTGCGTGCCCACCTTCCAGACCTCGGCACCGGCCCTGCGCTGGATGATGGAAAGGCTGTTCCTGGGCACGGGCGCGCGGCGCGCCGCCGAAGTGGAACTGCTGGTGTTTGAAGTGTCATGACCACAACCGGTGACGCGCTGACCGCGCAGGGCCAGGCGCTGGCCGCCCGGCTGATCCGCAACGTCAACGGCCTGCCTTTGGAACTGATTGTGCGCGAGCCGCTGTACGCCAGTCAGACGGCATCACTCAGCGACGGCACGGCCGCGAAAAAACTGGGCGCCAGCATCGACACCGTGGCACCCGGCAGACAAAGCTGCCCCTATCACTTTCACCACGCGCAGGAAGAACTGTTTGTGGTGCTGGAAGGCAGCGGCACCTTGCGTGTAGCCGGCGAACACCTGCCGCTGCGCGCGGGCGACGTGGTGTTCATCCCGCCCGGGCCGGACTACCCGCACCACATCCTGAACACCAGCGACCAGCCGCTGAAGTACTTGTCGATCAGCACCCGCGAGTCGCCTGAAATCTGCGAATACCCGGACTCGGGCAAATACCTGGCCATGGCCACGCCCGAACAGCACCCGCGGTTTCGCGTGCTGCAGCGCAACGGTGCGTCGCTGGACTATTGGGACGGCGAGGCATAGCCCGCCTGACCCGAGCGCCCGAGCGCGCGAGCGCGAGCCTTATTGCGCCGTCCAGCCCCCGTCCACCGCCCAGGCCACACCCCGCACGTTGTCGGCGGCGGCCGAGCACAAAAACAGCGTCAGCTCGCCCAACTGCTCTGGCGTGGTGAACTGCAGCGACGGCTGCTTTTCGCCCAGCAAGTCGGTACGCGCCTGGTCCAGGCTGATGTTGCCGGCCGCAGCACGGGCGTCGATCTGTTTTTGCACCAGCGGCGTCAGCACCCAGCCCGGGCAGATGGCGTTGCAGGTGATGCCCGTGGTGGCCGTTTCCAGCGCCGTGGCCTTGGTCAGGCCCACGATGCCGTGTTTGGCCGCCACGTAGGCGCTTTTGCCCGCCGACGCCACCAGGCCGTGGGCCGATGCGATGTTGACGATGCGCCCCCAGTTGCGCTGGCGCATGCCCGGCAGGGCCAGGCGCTGGGTGTGGAAGGCGCTGCTCAGGTTGATGGCGATGATGGCGTCCCAACGCCCGACGGGAAAGTCTTCCACGTTGGCCACATGCTGGATGCCGGCGTTGTTGACCAGGATGTCAACACCGCCAAAACGCTGCGCCGCAAAGGCCATCATGGCTTCGATCTCGGCGGGCTTGCTCATGTCGGCGCCGTGGTAGTCCACGGGCGCGCCGGTAGCCGCAATGTGTGCCTTGGCGCCGTCTACGTCGCCAAAGCCATTGAGCACGATGTTGGCACCTTGAAGGGCCAGGCTGTGGGCAATGCCCATGCCGATGCCGCTGGTGGACCCGGTGACGAGGGCAGTCTTGCCTTTGAGTGACATGGAGATCTCCTGAAGAAGGTTGACGACGAATCGGTGTGTGCGCCCATTGTTCCACCCCCGCCACGACAAAAAACGTTACGCAGCGATACGGGGCTGAAAGGACAGCAGCGGCTCGTCTGGCCACCATTGGCTCACGTTCAACCCAGGGCGCTGACGGGGATCAAAGGTCCACGGAAGCGCCCAACACCGAGGAGACTTTTCCCATGAAGACCTGGATCAAACGCACCCTGTTCGGCCTCACCGCTGTGGCCCTGTTGGCCGGCGGCATGACGGCCTGCGGCCACCGCCACCACCGCAACTGGGGGCCCGTGAGCGAAGCCGATGCCGCGGAAATGAAAACGCGCATCGTCAACCGCGTAGGCAGCAAGCTGTCGCTGGACGAGGCCCAGAAGGCCCGCCTGGGCACGTTGGCCGACACCCTGCGCGTGCAGCGCAATGCCCTGGTGGGCGACGGTGGCGACCCCAGGGCCCAGCTTCAGGCCCTGATGGCCGGGCCCACGTTTGACCGCAGCAAGGCCGCTGCGCTGGTGGAGGGCAAGGTGGCAGCCGTGACCAGCCAATCGCCGGCCGTGGTCACGGCACTGGCCGATTTCTACGACAGTCTGCGACCGGAGCAGCAAGCGCAGGTACGCGAATTCATGAACAAGCGCGGGCACAAAGGCCACCGCGACTGACCGGCCGCCGAATGGCTGACCCCGGTGTTTCGCGACGACAACGCACAATCGGACATCATGCGCCGACTGCTGCTGATTGACGACGACGAGCATCTGGGGCCGCCCTTGGCGTCCTTTTTTGCCCGTTTTGGCTTTGAGCTGCAACACGCCACGCTGCCCAGCCGGGGCCTGGCCCTGTTGCAAAGCGAGTCGTTTGATGCCGCCATACTGGACGTGATGCTGCCTGAGATGGACGGCTTCGAGCTGTGCCGCACCATTCGCCGCAGCACCGGCCCTGAAAATGCTGTGCCGCTGATCATGCTGACCGCCCGTGGCGATGTGATGGACCGGGTGGTGGGTCTGGAACTGGGCGCCGATGACTACCTGCCCAAACCGTTCGAGCCGCGTGAGCTGCTGGCCCGCATCCAGACGGTGCTTCGGCGGACCGAAGCGGCGCCTGTCACGCCAGCCGCGGATGCCGCTGAGCCCGCCGGCGTATTGCGCTTCGAGAACTTGCTGATCGATCTGGAGCGACGCTGCGTCACCCGCCAGGGCGCAATGGTCGACCTGACCAGCACCGAATTCGAGCTGCTGGTGATGTTGGCCAGAACGCCGGGCAAGGTCTACAGCCGCGACGACATCCTGGCGCAACTGCGGGGCCATGCCGGGCAGGACATTCACAGCCGCGCGGTGGACATTTTGGTCAGCCGCCTGCGCAAGAAGCTGGAGCCACTGGACGTGGTGCACACGTTGCGCAACGCGGGTTACCTGTTTGCCGGGGCGCGGGATTGATGCGGGCATCTGAATCGGCAACGCCGTCGGCAACCTCATCGGAAAAGGACGGCCGCGGCGTCCGGCGCTGGGCGCGCCGCCATTGGCGCCGCCGCACACACTCCATCAAGGGGCGACTGGCGGCCCTGTTTGTGTTGCTGGCATTGGCCATGACACTGGTTTTTCTGCTGGGTATGCAGCGTTTTTTGCAAAGTGGCTGGCAGGCTTTTGCGCAACCGCTGATCAGCGACTATGGGCAGCGTCTGGCCGATGACCTGGGTTCGCCGCCCGACCCGGCCCGTGCCAAGGCGCTGAGCGAACGCCTGCCGTTGGCGGTCCGCATCGAGGGGCCCCTGGTTCAGCTGGACACCCATCCCGGGCGCCAGGAAAACCGCCGATCGGAACACCGCGATCGCCCGTCCCAACCGCTGGCCTGGGCGGTTCAGCAGCCCGACGGCCACCGCATCAGTTTTACGCTGGTGGCGCCACCCGACACCGAACGCCCGCGACTGCTGGGCTGGAGCATGCTGGCGGCGCTGCTGGCGCTGACGGCACTGGCCTATGGCGCGGTGCGCAGGCAGCTGAAGCCGTTGGACGACATTGGCGCCGGCGTTGCGGCTTTTGGTGCCGGGCGCTTCGACCAGACCATTCCCGTGCGCCGCCGCAACGAATTGGGCGACTTGGCCACCCGCATCAACACCATGGCGCAAAGCCTGAATGGCATGCTGGACGCCAAGCGTGCGCTGCTGCTGGCCATGAGCCATGAGTTGCGCAGCCCCTTGACCCGGGCGCGGGTCAACGCCGAACTGCTGGACGACAGCACCGAGCGCACCGCGTTGCTGCGCGACCTGGGCGAAATGCGCGACCAGATCAGCGCCTTGCTGGACGGTGAACGCCTGGCCGACGGCCACAGCGCTTTGCAGACCGAAGCGGTGGACCTGGTGGCCTTGGCCACCGAGGCTGCGGCAGCCGATGCAGCGGCTCATCCCGACGCACCGGCTGTGGTGCTGGACTTGCCCGCAAGGCCCATGGGCGCCGTGC
>JAHECB010000136.1 GCA_024641925.1 Betaproteobacteria bacterium | reverse complement strand
CGTCGATGATCAGCGTGTCATACGCCTTCAGCAGCGGGTCGGTCTGGGTTTCGGCCAGCAGGATGCCATCGGTCATCAGCTTGACGCTGGCGCCGGGCTGCAGCCGGTCCTGGAAGCGCACCTTGTAGCCCACCACTTCGCCCAGCGGCGAATTCAGTTCCTGCGCAATGCGCTGCGCCACGCTGCTGGCGGCAATGCGCCGCGGCTGTGTGTGGCCGATCAGGCCCGTGCCGCCGGCGCCCCGGCCACGCCCCAGTTCCAGCAGGATCTTGGGCAACTGGGTAGTCTTGCCCGAGCCCGTTTCGCCACACACGATGACCACCGGGTTGTTGTTGATGGCACGCGCGATTTCATCGCGGCGCGCAGAAACGGGCAGCGATTCGGGGTAGGTGATGGGCGGTATGGGCGTGGCCACCGCGGGCGCCCGGCGCCCGGGCATTGCACCGGGGTTGTCGCCCCGAGGCGCGCGAGGGCCCGGCGTGGTGGCCGGGGTACTGCCACTGCGGGGCAACCCCTTTGCACGCCTGCTCAACCGCCCAGACGGCATGTCAGGGGCATTCACAATCCCAGGATTATCGGTGCAGACACGATGTCAGCGTCAGGCGCAGAACGGCAGCAAAGGCAAAGTCCCTGCTGCACAATCGTTGCAAGTCATTCTGAACAGACCATGAGCCTCGTATTCCCCCACACATTTGTCCCCTGGTTCAGATCAGTTGCGCCGTACATCCACGCCTACCGCGGCAAGACCTTTGTGGTCGGCGTGGCCGGCGAAGCGATTGCCGCGGGCAAGTTGAACCACATCGTGCAGGACCTGTCGATCCTGCACGCCATGGGCCTGAAACTGGTGCTGGTGCATGGTTTTCGGCCGCAGGTGAACGAACAACTGGCAACCAAGGGCCATGTATCGAAGTATCACAACGGCGTGCGCATCACCGACGGCCCGGCCTTGGACGCCGCGCAAGAGGCCGCCGGCCAGTTGCGTTTCGAAATTGAAGCGGCCTTTTCACAAGGCTTGCCCAACACCCCGATGGCCAATTCCACCGTGCGTGTGGTGTCCGGCAATTTCTTGACCGCACGGCCGGTGGGCATCGTGGACGGCGTGGACTTTTTGCACAGCGGTCTGGTACGGCGGGTTGACCACAAGGCCATCGGGCGCTTTATCGAATCCGGGGCGCTGGTCCTGCTCAGTCCTTTTGGTTTTTCACCCACGGGCGAAGCTTTCAACCTAACGATGGAAGATGTGGCCACGGCAACCGCCGTCGCCATGCAGGCCGACAAACTGGTTTTCATCACCGAGATGCCGGGTATTCGGCAAAACCGTGAAGATCCGGAAAGTCCGATCGATACCGAACTGTCGCTGGCAGAGGCCAAGCGTCTGGTGATGGAATTGCCACCACCCCGCCAGCCCACAGACGATACGTTTTATCTTCGACACTGCATCAAGGCCTGCGAAGGCGGTGTGGAACGTTCGCACATATTGCCTTTTGCCATGGACGGCGCGCTGCTGCTGGAAGTTTTCCAGCACGACGGTGTGGGCACCATGGTGGTCGATGAGCGCCTGGAAAGTCTGCGAGAGGCCACTGCCGACGATGTGGGCGGCATCCTGCAGTTGATCGAGCCTTTTGAGCGCGACGGCACCATGGTGCGACGCGAGCGCACCGAACTCGAACGGGATATCAGCAGCTATACCGTGATCGAACACGACGGCATCATCTTTGGTTGTGCCGCACTGTATGTCTACCCCGAGGCACGAACCGCCGAAATGGCCGCGCTCACTGTTTCGCCGTTATCTCAAGGCCAGGGCGACGGTGAGCGGCTGCTCAAACGCGTGGAACAACGTGCTCGGCAAATGGGTCTGGATTCGATTTTTGTCCTGACCACGCGCACCATGCACTGGTTCATCAAGCGGGGGTTTGCGACGGTGGACGCCGACTGGCTGCCCGAAGATCGCAAGAAAAAATACAACTGGGACCGCAGATCACAAGTGCTGGTCAAGAAACTCAACCTGGAAAGAAGGGCTTAGCCATGACAAGAATGGTGCAATGTGTTCATTTGAAAAAAGAAGCTGAAGGGCTGGCCTATAGCCCCTACCCGGGTGATCTGGGCAAGCGCATCTACAACAACGTGAGCAAAGAGGCCTTTGAGCTCTGGAAGCGCCACCAGACCATGTTGGTCAATGAAAACCGTTTGAACCTGGCCGACGCCCGAGCTCGTCAGTATCTGGCTCGGCAGATGGAACAGTTCTTCTTTGGCGATGGCGGTGACAAACCCGCCGGCTATGTACCCCCTGCACCTTAGTCTTGGGGTTTTCAAGTAAGAATTTGGTGTTTACAGGTGTATATTCCTCACCGTGTTCAACACTATAAATCTATCAAAATGGTCAACCTGACTGAACTGCTGAATCAAAAGGCTGAGCTTGAAAAGCAGATTGCCGAAGTGCAACGTCAGGAGCGTACCGACGCGTTGACGCAAATTCGCAATTTGATGAACCAGTATGGCTTGAGTCTTTCAGATCTTTCGGGCCGCCAGACCGGCAGCAGGGCATCATCCAAATCGGGCGGGAGCCTGGCGGGGAGCAAAGTGGCCGCCAAGTACCGCAATCCGGTCACAGGTGATACCTGGAGCGGCCGTGGTTTGAAGCCCAAGTGGCTGAGCGCGGCGCTGGCTTCGGGCAAGTCGCTGTCGGATTTTGCGATTTAGGTAACGGAAATTCACCCGCCCAGCCACCCGGCCGGGCTGGGTTGGCATCTCTTCTGGTTTCGTACCAGGGCGCAGGCCCCTTCATACCGGGGGGTCTGCGCCCTTTTTGCTTTCGGTTACATTCTGTGACATATGGGCTGGGTACGGCAGCGCTGCACCCGCCGGTTTGAACCGAGAAACCAACGATGGATCACTTGCTCTTGAATAAACCGCCCCTGGTTCGCCTGAGGTCGGCTGCATGGACAGCACTGATCGGGGCATCGTTGATGGTTGGCGGCAGCGCCCAGGCGTTGATCTCCATCAACTTTGCGTTCGACAACGATGCTTTTTTCACTGACACCGTCTTTGGCTTGGACCGGCGCACCGCGCTGGAGTCTTCAGCGGTTGCGTTTTCCGCCTACTTCGGCACCGTGTTCAACACCACGGGTTCGGTCACGCTGACGGCGGAAGGGTCATACACCACGGGTTCGTCCTTGGCCTCTGCAGGATCCCAGTTGATTCCTGAAGGCACAGCAGGATTCACACTCGCCGAGGTTGTACGTACCAAGTTGCAGACGGGCGTTGACCTGAACGGTATCGACTCACCAGACGGCGGCGTGAGGGTCAACTTCGGCAAATCCTGGAGTTTTGATGCCGGGGCGGCAGGCGCCGGGCAGTTTGACTTTTACGGTGTGATGTTCCACGAGTTCACCCACGCGTTGGGCTTCTTCTCGACCATCTCGGAAGGGGGTCGTCCACTGACACCTGAGAATTCCTGGAATACCTTTGACAGCTTCCTGGCCGACGCCGCCGGCACACCGGTCATCGATCACGGCGGCACTTATGGCACCAACGCGGCCTGGTTGTCCGCCAGCAAGGGGGGCACAAGCCCCGACAGCGGCCTGTTTTTCACCGGCCCCAACGCCGTTGCCGCAAATGGCGGCACCGCCGTCGGCCTGTACAGCCCCACCACCTGGCAATCGGGCAGCAGCGCATCCCACCTGGACACCAACAATCCAGACTACCGCAGCATGATGATGGTGCACGCTGTGGGCACGGGCGCCGCAGCGCGCAACTACAGCCCGGTCGAAATCGGCATCATGCAGGACCTGGGCTATGGCCTTGTGGTGGCCGTTCCTGAGCCGGCCACGCACGGCTTGATGCTGGCCGGGCTGGTCCTGGTCGGCTGGATGGCCCGACACCGCAGGCCTTGATGGTCGGCAGCTGTGCGCCCGGACGGCAGACTGGGCACGCAGGTGCTGCTGGCGGCAGACACCGCGACCACAGCGTTCTGCTTCACCCTGCCGGACCATGAAAAGTGCGTGACCATCTGCATGTGCCCTCGGCGCTGGACGCTTGGGTCAGGCGCCTCTTGGTCGACGCGTAACAAAGCGCCGGGCCATCATGGCGCGCCAGCAAGTGAGCCTGGCGCTTCAAGCCTGTCATCGCGACGCCGACACGGCGATTCGGCATTCAGGTCTGATTTGATCCTCCGCGGGCCCTGAGACCCCGGACGGCAGCCGGTTCGCAACGTTATGCTTCAACGATGAAGTTCCAGACTGAAATGGCGCTGCGCCTGCTGACCTTGGCCTTCGCCGCCTTTGCGCTGGCCTGGGCCGGTCAGATCAGTGCGTCGCTCGCGCCGTGGTCGGCCTTGGCCCTGCCTGCAGGTCTGGCGTTGGCCGCCCACCAGCGCTGGAACGCCATCGTTCATGTGCCCGTGGCCACGGGCGTTGCGGCGGCACTGGCCAGCAGCGGCGCCCCCTGGCAGTGGGTAGCACTGGGGACCGCGGTGGTGGTGGGCTCGTCGTGGATTGCACGCACCGCATTGCGCCGCATGGATTTCGACGCACGGCTGGCGCGGGCGTCCGACTTGGCGGCACTGACCGGCGCCGTGGTGCTGGCCGCCGCGCTGCCCGCGGCGATGGTGTTGGCCACCTGGATCACCACGTCGTCGCTCAAGCCGCCACTGCAGGACCTGGCCACTGGCTGGTGCGTGATCAGCCTTTGCATGTTGTGCACGGCGATCGCGGCCATGGCCATAGAAGACGACACCGTGCACAGTCTGCTGCCCGAATCGGCCTGGCGCGCCACGGCAGCAGGCGTGGTCGCCGTGCTGGTGATGCTGTGGGCCCTGTGGCTGGCCCCGACAATGCAGTCACCCCTGGCGCCGATGGCCGTGTTCCTGCCGCACGTCGTGGTGGCGGCGCTGGTGCTTCAAGGGCATCTGGCCCTGGCAGCCGGCGGTTTGCTGATGGCCGCGCTGCTGACGGCGGGCACGGCCAACCACGGGCTGTCGCTGTGGGGCGGTGGCGGCAATATTGCCGCAGCCGTCATGGCCTGGATGGGTTCAGCCGTGACGTTGCTGCTGGTGGCGCGCGCCAGTACAGCCGAATGGCACAACCGCAGCCAGCGTTGGGAATGGGCGCTGGACGGCTCGCGCCTGGGTGTAGCCGATTGGCACCTGCACCGCAACGAAACCTTTGCGTCGGAAGCCTGGCGGTCCTTGACCGGCCACACCGACAAGGCCTGGGACCCCTTGGCCTGGCAGCGCCAGCTGCTGCCCGACGACCTGCACCGGCTGACCGAAGCCCTGGTGTCCCTGAGCACAGGCGAAACCGGTCGACGCAGGCTGGAGATCCGGCAACCGCACGAACACGGCTGGCGCTGGATGGAGGCGACGCTGATGGTCATCGAGCGCGACGGCAGTGGCGCGCCCGTGCGGCTGCTGGCCACTTTGGCCGACGTTCACGACCGACGCCAGGCGCAAGAGCAGCAGCTGATGTCGGTGAACCTGTTCCAACACCTGCACGAGGCGCTTCTGATCACCGACGCCGATTTGCGGGTGCTGGATGTCAACCCCGCCTACACCACCATTCTGGGCATAGAGCGCGACCAGGCGATGGGCAGCGTGCCGGCGTTGCTGAGCCCGTCGCCTGCGGACCCCCTGGAACGCAAACAACGTGCCGGCATGTGGACCGGACTGCGCGATCAAGGCACCTGGCGCGGCGAGTTGTCGGCCACGCGCGCTGACGGAACGCTGTGCACCTTGCAGGCCACCATCTCCACGGTCCACGGCCCTGCGCAGGACCTGCGCTACCACGTGGTGGTGCTGGCCGACATCACGCAGCAGCATCAGCAGCGTGAACGCCTGGAGCGTCAGGCGCACTTTGACGAACTGACCCGGCTGCCCAACCGCACGCGCTTGTCGGAGCTGTTGCAAGACGCGCTGCTGGCTGCCGATCGCGACGGCTATCTCCTGGTGGTGTGTTACCTGGACCTGGACCGTTTCAAGCCTGTCAACGACCGTTATGGCCACGCTGCAGGTGACCGTTTGCTGGCCGAGTTGGCCGGGCGCTTGCGCAGCGCCTTGCGGCGCCGCGAGAACTGGACCGATTCGGCCGCCCGCCTGGGCGGTGATGAATTTGTGCTGCTGCTGCGTGCCGGCACCATGGACGAAGCCCGATTGGCCGTCGAGCGGGTGCTGCGTGTGGTGGCCCAACCCTATGTGGTGGAGGCGGCGCAGGAGCCGGTGCTGGTCACCGCGAGCATGGGTGCCACCGTCTACCCGCTGGACCGCAGCGACGCCGACGCCTTGCTGCGCCATGCCGACCATGCCATGTACAGCGCCAAACAGGCAGGGCGCAACGGCTACCTGTTTTTCGACCCCGAACATCGCCGCCGCACGGAAGAACGTGCCGTGGCCATCGGCCGGCTTCAAGAAGCGCTGGACCGCCAGGAGTTTGTGCTGTTCTACCAGCCCAAGGTGGACATGCGAACCGCACGCGTCATCGGCTTTGAGGCCTTGATCCGCTGGGAGCATCCTGAACATGGCCTGGTCGCACCCATGCAGTTTCTGCCCTTGATTGAAAACACCGGCCTGTCCTCACGCGTCGGTGACTGGGCCCTGTCGCAGGCGCTGGACCACCTGGCGCAATGGCGGCGCGACGGCTTTGACTTTTCCGTCAGCGTCAACATCTCGGCGCGCCACCTGCAGGAAACCGACTTTGCGTTGCGCCTGTCGGAATTGCTGGCGCGGCGCGGCGAGCCTCTGGCCACCTACCTGGAACTGGAGATGCTGGAAACCGCAGCGCATGCAGACATCGAGGCCACGTCTGCCCTGGTGGCGCGCTGCCGCCGCCTGGGAGTGCGTTTTGCGCTGGACGACTTCGGCACCGGGTATTCCACGCTCACCTACCTCAAACGCCTGCCGGTGGACGTGCTGAAGATCGACCGTTCGTTTGTGCATCACATGCTCGACGACGACCAGGATCGCGCCATCGTCGAAGGCGTCATCGGCCTGGCCCGGACCTTTGGCTGCCTGGTGGTGGCCGAAGGTGTTGAATCGCCCGCACAGGCCCGCACCCTGCTCGACATGGGTTGCCAGATCGGCCAAGGCACGGGCATTGCCGCGCCCATGCCTTCGGCGCTGGTGGCGCAATGGGTGCGTGACTACAAGGGCATGTTTGCGCTGCTGCCCGCTGACACGACCGTACCGGGCGCTTCAGCCGCCACGGGCGGCGCCGGACTGGCTTGAAGAGCCCCAGCTGGCCGCCACAGGCGGCAGGCCCTGGGATACTCGCGGGGTGATACCCAGCGGCTTTATCCAGGATCTGCTTTCCCGCGTTGACATCGGCGAGGTGGTGGGTCGTCACGTCGAGTTGAAGCGCAGCGGCGCCAACCTGATGGGGCTGTGCCCCTTTCACGCTGAAAAGTCGCCCAGCTTCTCGGTCAACCCGGGCAAGCAGTTTTATTACTGCTTTGGCTGCGGCGCCGGTGGCGACGCCATCCGCTTTTTGACCGAACACCTGGGGCTGAGTTTTTTTGAGGCCGTCAATGACCTGGCCCAGGGCGTGGGCCTGGCGGTGCCCGAAGAACAGGTGTCGCCCGAAGAGCGCCAGCGCCAGGACACGCTGCGCCAGCGCCGGCTGTCGCTGGGCGAAGTCATGTCCCGCGCCGCCGACTTCTACCGCGCGCAACTGCGAGACCAGCCGCGCGCCATCGACTACCTTAAAAAGCGGGGCCTGACCGGGGCCATCGCCGCACGTTTCGGCCTGGGTTTTGCGCCCCCCGGTTGGCATGCACTGGCTGGCGTTTTTGGCAACTATGAAGACCCGCTGCTGGAGCAGGCAGGGCTGGTGCGGGTGCGTCAGTCCGACAAAGCCGATGACGACGCCGCACCCCTGCCCGCCGGCGAGAGCAGCAGCGAACGCGGCCGCTACGACTGGTTTCGCGACCGCGTGATGTTTCCGATCCGTGCCGTCAGCGGCGACGTCATCGGGTTCGGTGGGCGTGTGCTGGACGACAGCAAACCCAAGTACATGAATTCGCCAGAGACCGAGCTGTTCAGCAAGGGGCGCGAACTTTATGGACTGTTCGAAGCCCGCCAGGCCCTGCGCGAAAAAGGCTATGCGCTGGTGGTCGAAGGCTACATGGACGTGGTGGCGCTGGCGCAGAACGGTTTTGCCAATGCCGTGGCCACCCTGGGCACGGCCTGCACGGCCGAACATGTGCAAAAGCTGTTCCGCTTCACAGACGCGGTGATCTTCAGCTTCGACGGCGACGCCGCCGGCCGCCGCGCCGCGGGGCGTGCGCTGGAAGCGGCACTGCCGCATGCCACCGATCTGCGCAGCGTACGGTTCCTGTTCTTGCCGCCCGAACATGACCCTGACAGCTTTGTGCGCGAGCTGGGCGCGGCGGCTTTCGACAAGGCGGTGACGCAGGCTGTGCCCTTGTCGCGCCAGTTGCTGGAAGTGGCCGGCGCCGGGCAGGACCTCGACACCGCCGAGGGCCGTGCCCGCCTGGTGGCGCAGGCCAAGCCCCTGTGGGACCAGTTGCCGGCCGGCCTGTTGCGCGAGCAACTGATCGGCGAGATTGCCGACAGGGCCCGTTTGGGTCGCGACGACCTGGCGCGGCGCTGGGGCCAGGGCGAGGCTTCCAGCCGCCCTGTCGCGCAGGGCGGTGCACCACGACGGCCACCTGCTCGGGCGCGCGCCACTGCACGCCAACCCCAGGACCAGGCCGCGCGCATCCTGCTGCAGCGCTGCGACTGGTGGCATGAACTCACCGCCGAGCAGCACAACCTGCTGGTGTCGCTGCCAGGCTGGCATGCCGAACTCTTCAAATGGCTGGAGCGCTGGCTCACCGAGCATGGTGCGGCGGGCTGGTCGGAGTTGCGCCAACCCCTGGCGGACGAAGCCTTTGGCGAGCAGGCCAGTGCCCTGGTCGACGGTGCCGTCATACCGATCGAGCCGGCGCTGGAGGACTTGGTAGCGTCGCTGGCACAAGTTCAGCGCGCCGCCCTGTCCCAGGACGCCTTGAAGCTGTTGGGGCGGATCTGAGGCCGGTTACGGCGTGCCTGCGCAGGCCGCATCCACCACCTGCCCTGTGCAGACCGGCGCCCGCCGCGGTATAATCCATTTGTGCAACGCGGCAAGCCTGTATTCAGCTGGAAACTGGTTATGACGACCGGCTCTCAGGGCTCGCTGGAAAGAAAGTTCTAGACGCAAGATTGAAGACGATTGGAAGTGCGATCCGGGGAGCGACGGCACCCGGCACGCATCGTCTTTATCAAGCAGGCGCAACTGCTGATCGATCTGCATCCGGCAAGCCATTGCACCATCCGCTGCACGCTCCCCGACATCTCTGTGAAACGCCCTCCAAGGTGGGCGTCAGCATGGGTGTGGGGCGCCATCACCACCCCGATTTGCTCTGCCCGTATCAAAGGAAAGTCATGCCCGTCAAGAAGCCCGTCGCAGCCGCCGAAAAAACAAGCCCGAAGAAGCCCACAGGTAAGGCCGCGGCCGACGCCGCTGAGGTCAAGAAGCCCGCCGCAAAGTCTGCGGCCCTGAAGGCCGATGCCAAGAAGGCCAAGGCCACCAGCGCCAAGGGTCCGGCCAAGCCGGCCGCCAAGCCCGAACCCAAGACGGGCAAAAAGGGCGTGCCGCTGGTTGAAGACGACGATCTGGACTCCGACGCCGACTCCGACGCCGACAGCGACTCGGAAACAGAGACCGAGGTCGAAGCCGAAGTCGAAGTTGAAGTGGCTGACGTCAAGGAAGCCAAGGTCAAGCCTCTGCGCATGAAGGTCAGTCGCGCCAAAGAGCGCGCGCTGATGCGGGAATTCGGCCTGGAAGAAACGGCGCTCAGCGAAGAAGAAGCTGCCAAGCGCCGACAAGAGCTGAAGACCCTGATCAAGATGGGCAAGACGCGTGGTTTCCTGACGCACCAGGAAATCAACGACCACCTGCCTGAGAAGCTGATCAACGAAGAAATTCTTGAAGCCATCATCGGCATGCTCAATGACATGGGCATTGCGGTGTATGAGCAGGCACCCGATGCCGCCACCTTGCTGGTGGCCGGCGGCGGCACCACCACGGCCACCGAAGAAGAAGCCGAAGAGGCAGCCGAAGCCGCGCTGTCCACCGTTGACAGTGAATTTGGCCGTACCACCGACCCCGTGCGCATGTACATGCGCGAAATGGGCACGGTTGAACTGCTGACCCGCGAAGGCGAAATCGAGATCGCCAAGCGCATTGAAGGCGGCTTGCAGGCCATGATGCTGGCCATCAGCGCCAGCCCCACCACGATTGCCGAAATCCTGTCGATGGCCGACAAGATCGCTGCCGGCACGATGCAGATTTCTGAAGTGGTTGACGGCTTCAACAGCAGCGATGAAGCCGACGACTACGTGGCCGAAGAAGATTTCGACGAATTCGACGAAGAAGATGACGACGACGGCAATGGCGGCAGCAAGGCACTGACCAAGAAGCTGGAAGAGCTGAAGAACCAGGCGCTGGAACGCTTCACCACCTTGCGTGGGCACTTCGAACGCATGCGCCGGTCGTATGAAAAGGAAGGCTACAAGTCGCCGACCTACGTGAAGTCGCAGAACGCCATCAACGAAGACATGATGACGATCCGTTTCACGGTCAAGACCATCGAGCGCCTGTCGCAGATCCTGCGCAGCCAGGTCGATGACGTGCGCCGCTACGAGCGCGAGATCCGCAAGATCGTGGTCGACAAGTGCGGCATGCCGCAAGAACACTTCATCAAGACCTTCCCGCCGAACGTCATGAACCAGACCTGGGCCGAAAAGGAAGTGCAAGCCGACAAGGCGTACAGCGCCGTGCTGGAGCGCAACCTGCCCGCCGTGCAGGAACTGCAGCAGAAGCTGGCCGATTTGCAGTCGCGCGCCGTGGTCCCGCTGGACGACCTGAAGCTCATCAACAAGAAGATGAACGAAGGTGAAAAGAGCAGCCGCGACGCCAAGAAGGAAATGATCGAAGCCAACCTGCGGCTGGTGATCTCCATTGCCAAGAAGTACACCAACCGTGGCCTGCAGTTCCTGGACCTGATCCAGGAAGGCAACATCGGCCTGATGAAGGCCGTGGACAAATTTGAGTACCGGCGCGGCTACAAGTTCAGCACCTACGCCACCTGGTGGATCCGCCAGGCCATCACACGCAGCATTGCCGACCAGGCACGCACCATCCGTATCCCGGTGCACATGATCGAGACCATCAACAAGATGAACCGTCTCAGCCGCCAGCACCTGCAGGAATTCGGCTACGAGCCCGATGCCCCCACGCTGGCCGAGAAGATGGAGATCCCGGAAGACAAGATCCGCAAGATCATGAAGATCGCCAAAGAGCCGATCAGCATGGAAACCCCCATCGGCGATGACGACGACAGCCACCTGGGCGACTTCATCGAGGACACCAACAACACGGCGCCCATTGAAGCGGCCATGCAGGCCGGCCTGCGTGACGTGGTCAAGGACATCCTGGACAGCCTGACGCCTCGCGAAGCCAAGGTGCTGCGTATGCGATTCGGCATCGAGATGAGCACCGACCACACGCTGGAAGAAGTGGGCAAGCAGTTTGACGTGACCCGTGAGCGCATCCGCCAGATCGAAGCCAAGGCCATCCGCAAACTCAAGCACCCCAGCCGCAGTGACAAGCTGCGCACCTACCTGGACAATCTGTAAGCCGGGCCGAAGCGGTCGGCTCAGGCTGAGGCGCCGGGGTGTTGCCATGCAGTCCGCGCCTCGGGCGGCCGTTGCGCACCGTCCAGCGCAAGCGGTGACAACGATGGGGCAATCGGCGCCGCAACTCAGTGCGCGGCCCCGTCTGGCATGATCACGCTGGCGGGCATCATGGCGGGCAAGTCAGCAGCTCAAGCCCCCGTCAACTCAGGCCCAGACGCATCCCCTTCGGCGCCTTCTACAATCGCGTCCAATGACTCGAATTTCTGACCGCACCGTGCTGTTTGCCGACTTGCGCGGCAGCACATCGCTGTTCGAAACTCTGGGCAATGCCGAGGCCACGTCGGTGGTCACGCATTGTGTCAACGCGCTGGCGCAGCCGGTGGCACAGCACGCCGGACACGTCATCAAGACGCTGGGCGACGGCCTGATGGCGGTGTTTGATGCCCCGGCCCAGGCCGTGCAGGCGGCGGCGCAAATGCACGAGCTGCTCTATGGCATGGTGTCACGCGGCAACGAGCGCGGTGCCTCGGCCGGGCTGCGCTCACTTCGGCTGCAAGTGGCCATGGCGCGGGGCGAGGTGGTTGAAATGGCCGGCGACTGTTTTGGCGACGCGGTGAACGTGGCTGCCCGGCTGTTGGACCATGCGGGCGACAACGAAACCCTGCTCACCGGCGAAGTGATGATGGGCCTGGGCCTGGAAGTGCGCAGCCGGTTTCGAAGCCTGGATCGGCTGGTGCTGCGAGGTCGCGCCGAACCCGTGGAAGTGCATGTGCTGGGTGGCCGGCGTGGCGTGGGCGACTCCGTCGCTGTGACCCAGTTCGGCGATGTCAGCACCATCAACGAACCCGACGGCCTGCGCCTGGTCTGGGGCGTGCTGCACCGTGTTTTTGCGAGCCAGCAGGTACCCGTGGTGCTGGGCCGCAGCCCGCAGGCCAGCTTCTGCGTCGATGACTCACGGGTGTCACGTTCGCACGCCCGCGTGGATTGGCACAGCGGCAGCTTCCAGCTCACCGACCTGTCCTATAACGGCACGTACGTGCGATTCAACGACGGCGAGATCGTCAGCCTGCGCCGCGGCAGTTGCACGCTGCACGGCAGCGGCACCATCGGCCTGGGCGGCACGCCCACCGACCCCGGCTCAGCCTGCGTCAGCTTTGATGTGCTGCGTTTTGCCGACACGCAGCCTCAGGTCCCGCTGGAT
>JAHECB010000135.1:4703-12885 GCA_024641925.1 Betaproteobacteria bacterium | reverse complement strand
GATGCCGGCGATGGAGTCTTCCAGTGGTTTGGTGACCTGCGACTCGATGACTTCGGAAGACGCCCCTTGAAGGTTGGTCTGCACGTTGACGAGGGGCTCGTCGATGCGCGGGTATTCACGCAGGCTGAGCTGGTTGAAGGACACCAGGCCCACCAGCACCAGCAGCAGCGACATCACGCAGGCCAGCACGGGCCGGCGGATGGAGGTTTCGGACAGACGCATGAGGGACTCCTAACGCAGGGCGATCAGAGCGACGTTGATCACGGCTGCGGCGCCCGAGCGCGCGGCGCCGATCCGGCAGCCGCGGCTGCACCGCCGCTGCCCGTTTCCGAGACCTTGCCCGCAGCGCCAGGCGCACGCGGCCCACCGCGCGGCTTGTCCAGGTCAACAATGCGCACCGGCACCTTGTCGCCGCGCAACAGCCGGCTGTGGCCAGCGGTCACGATGGTGTCACCCACCTTCACGCCATCCAAGAGCTCGACCTTGCCCGGCAAGCGCATGCCAATGCGGGCTTCGACCCGCTCGGTCTGCTTGCGACCCTCAGCACCGTCGACGACCTTGAAGACGTACTGCTTGCCGCCCAGGGGCAGCAGCGCTTCTTCGGGCACCACCACGGCGTTGTCGCGCACGGCAAAAACCACGCGCGGCCGCGCAAACATGCCCGGCTTCAGCAGCGCACCGGTGTTGGCGACCTTGGCCAGCACCTGCAAGGCCCGGCCGTTGGCATCCACCTGGGAATCCAGCGCCGTCACCTGCCCCTTGAAGCGGCGCCCGGGCAGGCCGTCCAGTGTCAGGTCCACCGCCTGCCCCACACGCAAGCGGTCCAGCGTGCGTTCGGGCAAGGCGAACTGCACCGTCAAGGCATTCAGGTCATCGATGTTGACGATGTCAGCGCCGTCCCGGACATAGTCACCAACCTCCACCTTGCGCAGACCGGCCGTGCCGTTGAAGGGCGCCAACACCTTCATGCGGTTGATCTGGGCCTGGGCCAGCGCGACCTGGGCCTCTGCAACCTGCAGGTCGGCCTGGGCCTGGTCGACGGCGCTCTGGCTCACGAAGCCCTGACCCTGCAACTCGCGGTTGCGTGCCAGGCGGGTGCGTGAAATGTTGGCTTGGGCCTCGGACTGTTTCAGTTGCGCCTGCTGCAGACTGTCGTCCAGCTGAACCAGCAATTGACCTTGCTGCACACGCGCACCGTTGGTAAAGCCCAGCTTGGCGATGCGCCCGCTGACTTCGGGCCGCAGCATCACACTCTGGGCGGACTTCAGAGAGCCCACGGCCTGGATGTCGTCGGTGATGGTGGCACTTTCGGCCTTGGCCACCTCAACGGGCGCCGGCCCACCGCCGCCGCCCCGGCCACCACCGGCGGCCGGCCCCGCTGCGGCTTTTCCGGGCGTGCCGGGTGCTGACACCGCAGACCCCGGAGCAACGACTGGCCCTGCGCTCGCCATGGCACCGGTGGCGCCCGAAGGCTTGTTCTGCAGCCACCAGGCACCCGCACTCAATGCCGCAACTCCCAGCACGGCCACCACGGTATGTAACTTCTTCAAGACTGGCCTCGTGACGCGATGGGTTGCGGTGTGCCGGGCTGACCCGACGCCAACCCTCGACTGTAGCGACCCCCGGGCATTTCCGTGCGCCCGGCGCAAATTTCAGGTCACCGACGCCACGCCGCGGTTGGCCAGGGCGTCCGCACGTTCGTTGCCCGGGTCACCGGCATGCCCCTTGACCCAGCGCCAACTCACCCGGTGGGCCGCATTCAGCGTGTCCAGCCGCTGCCAGAGGTCGACGTTTTTCACGGGCTTTTTGTCGGCCGTGGTCCAGCCCCGCGCTTTCCAACCGTGAATCCAGGTGGTGATGCCGTTCTTGACATACTGGCTGTCGGTGTAGATCACGGCGGAACTGGTGCGCTTCAGTGCACTCAGCGCCTCGATCACGGCGGTCAACTCCATGCGGTTGTTGGTGGTTTGAGAGGCGCCGCCGAACATCTCGCGCTCGTGTTCGCCACTCTTGAGCCAGACGCCCCAGCCGCCGGGCCCTGGGTTGCCCTTGCAGGCACCGTCAGCGTAAATCAGCACATCAGGTTCGGCTGTGATCATGACGGATCCCATTCTCTGGCCCATGGCCGTTCGCCGTCGCCTTGGCGATGGTGTGGTTGGTTGTGGTGGTTATCGAGGGCATGGCGGTGGTGGTGGCGATTGGCCACCGGCACGGCCGCCACCTTGGTCTTGCGGCGTTCGTTGCGTACCCGGCCCACCAGGTGCATGCCCCTGACTCGCTTGACGGCGACCAGAAAGTACACCGCGCCCAGCACCGGCCACCAGCGGTCGCCGACGCGGTCCATCCACGCGTAGCGGTCCAGCCAGACCTGCGACTTGACGGCGGGCCTCCAGCAGCCGAAGCGGCCGATTTCAACCTCAAAACCCAAAAGCCTCAACCAGTCGCGCAGTCGCCAGTAGCCGATGAAATCACCCGAGCTGGGCAGATAAAACCCGCGGCCGGCAGGCGGCCCGCTGCTGCCCAGGCGCATATGACCAGCACGTTGCCGCAAACCCCACAGGCTGGCGGGATTGAAGCCGGCGATCACCACGCGACCTTCGGGCACCAGGATGCGTTCAACTTCACGCAGAGCCTGGTGCGGGTCGCGGGCCAGTTCCAGCGCGTGCGGCAACACCGCAAGGTCGATGGATGCGTTCGGAAACGGCAGGGCATCAAACTCGCAGTGCAAGGCCATGGGCGCTGGTGCCGACAGTGTGGTGATCTGATGGTCCACCGGCAGCGGGGCGAGGTCGGTGGGCGGCTCTTGGACCAGCAGACTGTCGCTGGCCACCCAGCGATGCGGCATGCGGTTGGTACGCAGGCCTTCCAATTCGGGTAGGCCCAGTTGCAGCGCGTGATACCCGAAGATGTCGGCCACGGCGTGGTCCAGGCGGTCTTGCTCCCAGGCCATCAGATAACGGCCCGGCGCCGTCCTCAACCAGGACCCCAACTCTATAATCGATTCGTCCTTTGTCATGAATAACCTGCTCGCGTTTCCTGCCTTCACTGACAACACCATCAGGATGATGCCCAGCGGCGCGCAAGCCTTGATTGTTGATCCAGCCGATAACCCACCGGTGCATGCTGCACTTGGCGGCGGGGTCTGGAATTGCCCCGGATTCTAGTGACCCACCCACCTTGCCATCACATCGGCTGCGATCATGACTTGTGCATCAACGGTGCAATGCCTGGTGCCGCCTGCGGCCAGGCGGATGGTCCCGGCGTCCAGCGCCAAACGGGAACAACACATCGAACCCTTCTTGCGCCGCGCCCACCCACCCCTGGTGGTGGGCGGGACCGCCGAGGCGGCTTCTCCCCATGACAACCCTGTGCCAGTGTTTGCTGCGCTGCGCCAATGGAAGACCCGACTCTGATGAAACCACAGCCTGATCACGCAGAAAGCCCTGCCCGTCGCGTCCTTCGCCGGGCCATCATGGCGGTGCTGCTGGCGGCTGCGCCGCTGGCCTTTGCCGAAGGGGAAATCGGCACCGAACTGGTCTACAACCGCGATACGGTCGCCTGGCCGTTTGCTGCCCGACCAGCCGAGGCCGCTGTTGAATCAACCGCGGCAGGCTCGGCAGGCCCATCGAACCCTGTGCTGTCGCCGGTGCCGCCACCTGTGCTGTCGCCGGCGCCGCCACCTGCGCCGCCGGCCGTCACGCCGTTGCAGATTCTGCAAAGCCAGGCGCTGCCGGCGGTCGCGGTGAAACTGCCTGCCGTCAAGGCGCAGCTGTCACCGCAGGCAGAGCGCCCAAGTCTGTGGCAGCGCATCCGCAACGGTTTTGCCATGCCCGACATCGAAGGCGAGCGTGTGCGCCGCTGGGAGCAGTACTACGCGAGTCGACCCGATTACGTGCAACGCATGACAACTCGCGGCTCGCGCTACCTGCACCACGTGGTGGAAGAAGTCGAAAAACGCGGCATGCCCCTGGAACTGGCGCTGTTGCCTTTTGCAGAAAGTGCGTTCAATCCACAGGCCATGTCCAGTGCCAAGGCGTCGGGCATGTGGCAGTTCATGCCCGCCACCGGCCGTGAATACAGCCTGCGGCAGAACATGTTCCGCGACGACCGGCGCGACGTACTCGCTTCCACCAACGCCGCGCTGGACTACCTGCAGCGCTTGCACCGCATGGTGGGCGGCGACTGGCACTTGGCGCTGGCCGCCTACAACTGGGGGGTGGGCAACGTGCAGCGCGCCGTGGCCAACAACAAGCGCGCCGGCAAGGATGCCCGCTACGAAAATCTGGCCATGCCCGATGAAACACGCAACTATCTGCCCAAGTTGCAAGCCATCAAGAACATGGTGCTGGCACCGGGCAATCTGGGCATGGTGCTGCCGCCGCTGGAAGACGAGTCCTATTTCAGACGTGTACCCATCGAACAGGACATCGACGTGGCACGCGCCGCCGAAATGGCCGGCCTGCCGCTGGACGAATTCCACGCCCTCAACCCCCAGCTGAACAAACCCGTGATCCTGGCCGCCGGCACACCACATGTGCTGCTGCCGCACGAAAACGCCGACCTTTTTGCCGGCGCCCTGGCCACCGCCACCGGCCCGTTGGCCACCTGGACGGCCTGGACCGCCCCCCGCACCCTGCGGGCGTCGGAAGCGGCCCGCAAAGTCGGCATGAGCGAAGCGCTGCTGCGCCAGATCAACCAGATCCCGGCGCGCATGATGGTCCGGGCGGGTTCCACCTTGCTGGTGCCCCGAGGCGCCCGGGTGCAGGATGACGTGACACCGCGGATAGCCGATCAAGCCACGATGGCATTGACGCCAGAGCCCCGACCCTTGCGACGTGTCACCGTCAAGGCCGGCAAAAGTGAAACCGTGGCCAGCCTGGCACGCCGGCACCGGGTGCCCGCCAGTGCGGTGGCCAGCTGGAACAAGGTGGCGATTGCCGCCCGATTCAAACCTGGCCAGATGGTGGTGCTGATGCTGCCGGCACTGGAGGGAAACTCCTCCACCCGTCGCCCGGCAGCCCGCAGCAAGCGGGCTGCCCACATCAAGGCGGGTCGGCGCTGATTCGGCCGCAGTGCCCGAGAAACTGACTGCCCGACCGCGCCCCCGCGGCTACGCTGCCCCCAGAAAGTCCTTCTTGCCCAGGTCGACACCCGCATGACGCAGCAGCGCATAGGTGGTGGTGGCGTGGAAATAGGTGTTGGGCAGCACAAAGTGCTTCAGGTAGTTTTCGCCGGTGAACTTCATCGGGTCGCCGCTGCGTGTCGGCAGCAGGATTTCGCGGCCCTCGGTGCCGTCCAGTTGCTGCGGCGTGAAGGTCTGCACATAGTCGATGGCCCGGCGCAGGCGCGCACGCAGATCGTCCAGCGAGGCCTCGGTGTCGTCCCACTTCGGAATCTCCACACCCGCCAGGCGTGCAACACAACCCTTGGCACCGTCGGTGGCAATCTGAATCTGCCGGCTGAACGGCAGCATGTCCGGCGCCAGCCGCATCCCCAGGTAGTTGGCGGTGTCGAACTTTCGCGTTTCGGCATAGGCCTGCGCCTTGTCCAGCCAGTTCAGCATGTTGCCGAACACACGCACAAATACGGGCACACTGCTGCCATGCATCGAAAGACTCATTGGAATGCTCCAGGGGATTGGGGGAACCGATGCTAGCGGCTGGCGACACAAGCTGCTGCGCGCTCCAAAATAACGCATACCCGCCATGAACATCATCATCCTTGACGACTACCAGGACGCGGTGCGCAAGCTGGACTGCGCGCATCTGCTCGAACCGCACGCCACGAAGGTGTTTGCCAACACCGTGAAAGGCCTGGGCCAGTTGTCGGTGCGCCTGCGCGATGCCGATGTGCTGGTGGTCAACCGCGAGCGCACGCATTTCCCAAGGGCTTTGATCGAAAAGCTGCCGCGCCTGAAGCTCATCTCTCAGACGGGTCGGGTCGGTCCGCACATCGACGTGGAAGCAGCGACCGAACATGGCGTGGCGGTGGCCGAAGGGGTGGGCTCGCCGGTGGCGCCGGCCGAACTGACCTGGGCGCTGATCATGGCGGCCATGCGCCGCTTGCCGCAGTACATCGGCAACCTCAAACACGGTGCCTGGCAACAGTCGGGGCTGAAAGCGGCCTCGATGCCGCCCAATTTCGGCCTGGGCGTCCAGCTTTCGGGCAAGACGCTGGGCGTCTGGGGTTACGGCCGCATCGGCAGCCTGGTGGCAGGCTATGGCCGCGCCTTTGGCATGAAAGTGCTGGTGTGGTCCAACCCCGGCAGCCTGGCGCGCGCCGTGGCCGACGGCTGCGAAGCCGCTGCCGACAAGAACGACCTGTTGCAACACGCGGACGTGCTGAGTCTGCACATGCGCCTGACCAAGGACACGCGCAACCTGCTCACCCTGGAGGACCTGTCGCAAATGAAGCCCACGGCCTTGCTGGTGAACACCTCGCGCGCCGAACTGGTGGAAGACCACGCGCTGGTGGCCGGACTGAACCGCGGCCGGCCCGGCATGGCGGCGGTCGACGTTTTTGAAAATGAGCCCATCCTGCAAGGCCACCCCTTGCTGCGGCTGGAAAACGCCATCTGCACGCCCCACATCGGTTATGTGGGGCTTGAAAGCTACGAGCTCTACTTCAAGGCGGCGTTTGAAAACGTGGTGAATTTCATCGCCAACAAGCCCACCAACCTGGTCAACCCCGAAGCGCTGAAGGTGCTGCGCTGAAGGGTCTGAAGCTGGACGAATCGGTGCCGGAACAGGTACCCGACAGCGCGGGCCAGAAGCCCAGCGTCAGCACGCTGTTCCGCGCCTTCAACGGACTTGCCCTGCAGAGTTTTGGGGGCGCGCTTCCGCTGGCACACCGTGAACTGGTTGAACGCCGGCAGTGGCTGACGCGGGCGCAGTTTCTGGACATGCTGGCCCTGGCACAGACCTTGCCCGGGCCCAACATCGTGAATCTGGCACTGATGATCGGCGACCGGTTCCAGGGTGCGCGTGGAGCCGCTGCGGCGGTCATCGGTGTGCTGGCAGCGCCGCTGGTGCTGGTGCTGTTGCTGGCCGTTGGCGCGCAGCAGTTGCAACAGTCCAGCCTGGTGACCGGCGCCCTGCGCGGTGTGGGCGTGGTGGCCGCCGGGCTGATCTGGTCCATGGCCTACAAGCTGGCCTGGGGCCTGCGCAGCAACCGGCAGGGCCTGGCCCTGTGCGCCCTGTGGGCCGGGGCTGCCGCCGTCATGGTGGGCCTGCTGCGCTGGCCCCTGGTGCCGGTGGTGCTGGGCCTGGGCGCCTTGTCCTGCGCCTGGTCCTGGCGGATGCTGGGCCGGCAGGCCTGATCGGCCCGCGGCAGGCCTACGGCACCGCCAGCGGTGGTCGCGGCCGTCAGCAAGACTGACGATGCGCCGCGCCGGACCCCTTCTTATGCTGTGCCCTCGCCCGCGCTTCGCGGGTTCTGGGAGACCTCATGTCAGCCAAACGATCCCTGGCCATCGCGCTGTCCACGTTGAGCTGTTGCAGCCTGGCGCTGGCCCAGTCGTTCCCGGAGGGCGCCACCGTTCCCAATGCCGCCGAGTTGAAGGAACGACTGTCGGGCAAGGTATTTGATGTTCAATTGACGAACGGCACGTCGTTTCGGCTTGAATTCACGTCTCTGGGTTACTTTTTCTTTGACACCAGTACAGGCGGCAAGGGTAACGGCACCTGGACGGCGGAGGACGGCCAACTCTGCAGCCAAAGGCAGGGCACGGAGCGCACCTGCAGCGCTGTGCGCATACACCAGAACATGGTTTATGCGAAGCGCGCAACGGGTGAGATCATCCGTTACCAGCCCCGCTGAGCTGCCCTGCTGCCAGGCGCGTTGCCAGGGCGATGACCCCGGATTCCGCTGTTGTGATCACCATTGCAAACCCCATGCTCCCCGCAGCGCCACCGCCCGCATCCGCACAAGGCCTGTTGTTGCGGCCCGCCACGGCGCAAGACAGCTTGTGCCTGTCGGTACTGGCCATGCAGGTGTTCCTGGACACCTACGCCACCAACGGCATCCGCCCGGCCATTGCGCGCGAAGCGCTGGACAGCTACGCCGAGTCGGCGTTTGACCGTGACCTGGCGCGCAGCGACACCTTGCTGCAGGTGGCGGAGGTCGATCACCATCTGGTCGGCTTTGCGCAGATCACGCTGAAGGCATCCCACACACTCGCGCC
>JAHECB010000135.1:0-4693 GCA_024641925.1 Betaproteobacteria bacterium | reverse complement strand
CCCCAGGCCAGCAGGCCGAGCTGCTGCGCCTGTACGTGCAGGAACCCTTCACGGCCAAGGGCGTGGGCACGCGCCTGCTGGCCGCAGCAGAGGCGCTGGCCGCACAGGCGGGCGCGCAGGTGTTGTGGCTGACACCCTGGGTCTACAACCGGCGGGCGCGTGCCTTTTACGAATCTCGCGCCTACCGCGATTTTGGCCGGACGCTGTTCACCTTCGAGGGTGAATCGCACGAGAATCGGGTCTATGCCAAGGCCCTGCCGCAGCCCGACATCGGCAACTGATCGCCTGTCAAACCGCCCCGTCACACTGCTTGCCAGGCGGTCGCCGGGCTTTGATGCCTTTCAACACGGCGCCCGGGCAGCGACGGTGCAGCGGTCGCCACCATGAACGCCCAACTGTTGTGGTGGGGCCCGTTGGGCCTGGGCGCCGGCGACTACGTGCAACTGCTGGCGCACTTCGCCATGCTGTCGCTGCTGGCCGTGGGTGGCGCCGTCACCACGGTGCCCGACATGCAGCGCTTCATGGTGCTGGAAAAACACTGGCTCAGCGACGCCCAGTTTGCCGGCTCGGTGGCCCTGGCCCAGGCAGCACCCGGCCCCAACGTGCTGTTTGTGGCCGTGATGGGCTTCAACGCCGGCGGCTTGATGGGCGTGTTGGCCACCCTGATCGGCACCTTGGTGCCGCCGTGCACGCTGACCTTCGCCGCCACCCGGTGGAGCCGGAAACACGAACGGGGGCAGTTGATGCGTGCCTTGACCACCGGCCTGGCACCGGTGACCCTGGGTTTGCTGCTGGCCACGGGATGGTTGTTGTTGCGGCCGGCAGGCGGACAAGTGACCGACTTTGTGCTGGCCGGTTTGACGGTGCTGTTGATGACCCGTACCCGGGTCAGCCCCTTGTGGCCCCTGGCAGCCGGTGCCGCCGCGGGCGCCATGGGCTGGGTCTGACCCCGCCCGGTTCAGCGGGCCAAGCGCTGCCGGCGCGCTTCAAACAGGCACACGCCCGCCGCCACCGACACGTTCAGGCTTTCCACCGCACCCGCCATGGGAATGCGCACCAGTTCGTCGCAACTCTTGCGGGTGAGCTGCCGCATGCCCGGGCCTTCAGCACCCAGGACCAGCGCCACCGGACCCGACAAGTCCAGGTCGTACAGCGTCTGCGTGGCGTCTTCGCTGGTGCCCACCACACGGATGTCGCGCTCTTTCAGTTCGGTCAACGTCCGGGCCAGGTTGGTCACCATCAGGTAGGGCACGGTCTCGGCCGCGCCGCTGGCCACCTTGGCCACCGTGGCGTTCAAGCCCACCGCGTGGTCCTTGGGCGCCACCACGGCATGGGCGCCGGCACCGTCGGCCACCCGCAGGCAGGCGCCCAGGTTGTGCGGGTCGGTCACGCCATCCAGCACCAGCACCAACGGCGGGCCGTCCACCTGGTCCAGCACATCGTCCAGTGAATGGCTGACGGCCAACGGCGACACCCGCGCCACCACACCCTGGTGGCGTGCGCCGCCCGACAGGCTGGCCAGACGCTGGGCGTCGCTGTCCAGCACGCGGGCGCCAGCCTCTTGGGCGCGCTCCACAAATTGCCGCATGCGCGCGTCGCGGCGCGTGCTGTCGACGTGAATTTCCAACACCGACTGCGGCGCCGTTTTCAGGCGGACGGTGACGGCGTGGAAGCCAAACAAGACCTTGGTGCTCATGGGCTGAATCGTAGCCGCCGCCGGCTACCAAAGCCCCAGACTTCGACCCCCCATCAGGGCGCCCAGGAAAACGGGCTGGTGAACCATGTAGAAGCTCAGTGACCAGCGGCCCAGCGTTGCCAGCGGGCGCAGTGCTGTGGGCAGCGGGCCCGACAGCCACTGGGGCCGGTTCTGCAGCCCCCAGTGGCCCGCGGCCAGACCTGCCAACATGACCCCCAGCCAGGGCAGCACAGGCACCCAGTCTTCGGTGATGGGCGGGTGCGTCACCAACCCGACCCAATGGGTGTAGGGTGTGTCAAAAGCGCGGTGCTGCACCAGCAGCGGCAAAGCCAGCGCTACAGCCGCCAGGACCAGCCAAAGTGCCCTGCGCTGCGGCCACCTGGTCGCCAGCCCCCGAGCCAGCAGCAGCATCACCGCCAGGCCGTGCAGCACGCCAAAACTGATCCAGCTGTTGGGAAACATCAGCGCCGACCCCAGGCTGACCAGCACCGCACACGCCGCCACTTGCATCCAGCGACGCCAGAACCGCGGCCAGGTCTGACCTTGGTGCAACGCAACGGCCATCGACAGGCCGGCACAGAACACAAAGGTCGTGACGATGGCGGCGCGCTGCCAGGTCCAGAACGGGTCTCCCAGGAAAAACTGGCGCGGCCGCAGAAGGCCCAGGTGGTTGAGGTCAAAGCAGAAGTGGAAGGCCGCCATCCAGAGCACGGCAAAGCCCCGCAATGCATCCAGCCGCGCCATGCGCGCGTGGTGGCCGGCAGGCTTCAAAGGGAATTCACCCCGGGCAACCGTTGCAGGCCCGATGCCGCCTTTCAAGTCCATCAACGGCGTTGCAGCGTGCGCCGCACTTCCTGATTGATCAGCCGCAGTTCGGCCAGCGTGGCTTCAATGTGGGCCAGGCGCTGCTCCAGCGTCTGGATGGCCGCATCGGTCTTTTTCAGCACGTAGGTCAGTTGCTGGGTGCGGCCCTCTCCGTGATCGCCGTACAGGTCCAGGTAGTGCTTGATATCCGCTAGCGATGCACCGATGGCCTTGCTGCGCAGGATCAGCGCCAGCCGCGCGCGATCGCGCCGTGTGTAGACACGGGCGCCGTTGACGCGCCGCGGCGCCAGCAGGCCCTTGTCTTCGTAAAACCGGATGCTGCGCAGCGTGATGCCGAATTCGCGGCACAACTCGGCTATGCCAAACAGCGAGCCATTGTCGGCACCGCGGTGTGCATCCAGCGCCTGCTGCGCCAGGTCAGGCACCGCTCCAGAACGGCGGGGTTCGGTGCGCGAAGCAGATGTGGCACGCAGGCCCATGAATCCCGACTGCCCGTCGTCAGACCACGCGTTGCAATTTCATGGCCACACTCATGTCGCCGCTGACCTTGAACCTGCCCATCATGAAACCCGTGGCCGGGTCCAGATCGCCGTTGATCAGGGCGGCCAGGTTTTCGAGCGTGATGGCGACCGTGCAATCGGCATCCAGGTTGTCGTTGCTGACGGAGTTGGGCACGCTCTTGCCGTCGATGAAGGCCACGCCATCGTCGCCGCAATCGAACTTCACCGTGGCGTTCAGGCCGCTGGCATCGCCCACTTTGGCGCGCAGGGCTTGGGTACAGGCTTGCAGGTCCATGGTGTTCATAGTGAGTGGCTTCGATGACGTCATGCTAGTGGGAATGCTGGCACCAGCGATCAGTGAAATTACCGATACGGTATTTGGTTGACGTTAACGTTACCCGGGGTCAAGATCAAGCTCGCGCTGCATTGCTGTTCATGGCCGGCCATCACATCACCGCAGTGGCCACCGGCGAGCCCGCGCAAGAACTACCACCATCGGTCCACCATGCCCCAACTCGGTTCCCTGATCGACCCGCGCTCGCCCGCCTTCGAGGCCAACCAGCAACGCATGCAGCAGCGCCTGGACGAAGTGCTGGCATTGCAGGCCCTGGTGGTCGCCGAATCGGAAAGCAAGCGCGACAAGTTCGAGAAGCGCCAACAACTGCTGCCCCGCGAACGGGTGTCGCGTTTGCTGGACCGCGGCAGCCCGTTTCTGGAGCTGAGTCCGCTGGCCGGCCTGGGCATGCACGACGACGATGGCAAGAAGTCCGTGATGGGCGGCGGCAGCATCGTGGGCATCGGCGTGGTGGCCGGCAAGCGCGTGCTGATCAGCGCCAGCGACAGTGCGGTGAAGGGCGGCACGGTCGCACCCATGGGCTTGAAAAAGGCCTTGCGTGCGCAAGAACTGGCCGCACAGAACAAGTTGCCGCTGATTGCGCTGGTGGAAAGTGGTGGCGCCAACCTGATGTACCAGGCCGAAATCTTTGTCGACGGTGGCCGCACCTTCGCCAACCAGGCCCGCCTGTCGGCGGCGGGCATTCCGCAAATTGCCGTGGTGCACGGCTCTTCCACCGCAGGTGGCGCCTACCTGCCGGGCCTGAGCGACTACGTGGTGCTGGTCAAGGGCCGCAGCAGCATCTACCTGGCCGGCCCGCCGCTGGTCAAGGCCGCCATTGGCGAAGACGCCAGCGACGAAGAGCTGGGCGGTGCGCAGATGCACGCCCAGGTCACTGGCCTGGGTGAATACCTGGCCGACGACGACGCCCACGCCATCGCGCTGGCGCGCGAGCTGATGGATAAACTGCCTTGGGACCCAGCAACCCCAAAACGTAACGCTCCGGACCCGCTGTTTTCGCCGCATGAACTGTCGGGCGTGGTGCCGGCCGATGAGCGTGAACCGTATGACGTGCGCGAAGTCATTGCACGCGTGGTGGACGGCTCCGACTTCCTGGAGTTCAAGGCCAGCTTGGCGGCAGACACGGTCTGCGGCCACGCCCGCATCCTCGGCCATGCGGTGGGCATCATCGGCAACAACGGGCCCATTCAACCCGATGGCAGCACCAAGGCGGCGCAGTTCATCCAGCTGTGCGACCAGAGTGGCACGCCGCTGCTTTTCTTGCAGAACACCACCGGCTACATGGTCGGCGTCGCCGCTGAACATGCCGGCGCCATC
>JAHECB010000134.1:10695-12914 GCA_024641925.1 Betaproteobacteria bacterium | reverse complement strand
CTCGCCGGCACGCAGCGTCAACGACACGTCAACCAGGCGCTGCACACCCAGCGCATCAGCCCAGCACAGCCCTTGTGCCTGCAGCAACACCGCCCCGGGCACGGCGGCAGCAACGCCCTCGCGGCCCAGGTTCACTCGCCGGCCCACCATGGCCAGCGCCAGGCCATCGACGTCGGTGTCGGCGATGGGGCACTCCAGCACCACCTGGCCCGCGCGCATCACCGTGACGGTGTCGCACAGCGACATGATCTCCTTGAGCTTGTGGGTGATGAGCAGGATGGTTGTACCGCGCGCACGCAGGCTGCGCAGGGTGCCGAACAGCTGCTCGGTTTCCTGCGGCGTCAGCACCGCGGTGGGCTCGTCGAGGATCAGCACCCGGGCGCCACGGTACAGCGCCTTCAGAATTTCGAGCCGTTGGCGCTGGCCCACCGGCAGGTCCTGCACCAGCTTGTCCAGTTCAACCTGCAGTCCGGTGTCGGCCATCAGCTTTTGCAGCGCGGCGCGCACCTGCGCCCGGGCGGCCACCAGTCGCCAGCCCGGTTCGGCGCCGAGCATGACGTTGTCAACCGCGCTCAGCGTGTCCACCAGCATGAAGTGCTGGTGAACCATGCCGATGCCACACCCGATGGCCTGGCGTGAACCGTTGATGTGCACCGGCTGCCCGTCAATCTGAATCTGCCCGCTGTCGGCCTGATAGAAGCCGTAGAGGATGGACATCAGAGTGCTTTTGCCGGCGCCGTTTTCACCGACGATGCCGTGCACCGTACCAGCGGCCACACTCAAGTTCACGTCCCGGTTGGCCTGCACGGCACCGAAGCGCTTGTTGATGCCGCGCATCCGCACAGCAGGCGCCCGCGCGTCAGGGTGCACGCCAGGCTGCTCGCCGGGCGCGCCCTTCGCGAGGGCCTCGCCGGCACTGTGCATCGTCGCTTGCGGGTGAGCCAGCGGAATGGCTGGCGGCTTTACTTGCAGCCGTTGGCGGTCATGTAATCGATGACCTTGATCTTGCCGCTGATGATGTCGGCCTTGGCCGCATCAACCTTGGCCTTCATGTCGGCAGTGACCAGCTTGGCGTTGTTGTCATCCAGCGCATAGTCGACGCCACCTTCTTTCAGCCCCAGCGAGGTCACGCCCGGCGTCACAGCCTTGAAAGCGTTGTACACCGCCACATCGACACGCTTGACCATGCTGGTGAGCATGGTGCCGGGGTGCAGGTGGTTCTGGTTGCTGTCGACGCCGATGGCCAGCTTGCCGGCATCCTTGGCCGCCTGGTAAATACCGATGCCGGTACCCCCCGCGGCGGCAAACACCACGTCAACACCGCTGGCAAACTGCGCCTTGGCCAATTCGGCGCCGCGCGCCGGGTCGTTCCAGGCGGCAGGCGTGGTGCCCGTCATATTGGCGCTGACCTGGGCGCTGGGGTTGGCGTATCGGGCGCCTTGTTCGTAGCCGCACTGGAACCTGCGGATCAGCGGGATGTCCATGCCGCCGATGAAGCCCACCTTGCCCGATTTGCTGGCCAACGCGGCCATCATGCCCACCAGGAAGCTGCCTTCGTGTTCCTTGAAGACCACGCTTTGCACATTGGGCAGTTTCACCACCGAGTCGATGATGGCGAACTTGGTCTTGGGAAAGTCCTTGGCCACCTTTTCCAGGCTGGTGCCCTGGCTGAAGCCGATGCCCACGATGGGGTCGGCGCCGCGGTCGGCCATGCGGCGTTTGGCCTGTTCGCGCTGGGTCGGGTTGGCAATCTCGAATTCCAGATAAGGCTTGCCCGTTTCTTTTTTCCAGCGCTCGGCGCCGTCATAGGCCGCCTGGTTGAAGGACTTGTCGAATTTGCCCCCCAGGTCGTAGATGACGGCAGGCGCCGCCTGGGTCAGGCTGGCATTGGCAACCAGGGCAGCAACGAACGTGGTCTTCAGAAGCATGTCGGAACCTCTCGGGATTGGAGTACCAGCGCGGGGATTGCAGCGGTGTCGCGAGGATATCAATTCTGGCGGGCCAGATTCGCACGGCGTTGCATCAGGGGCGCCGATCGTTTTCGATAGCATTCCGACATGAACCAACCGACCCTGTCCGCCACCGACCGCGTTGCGCAGAACCTGCCCAAGGTGCTGCTGCACGAACACCTGGACGGTGGCTTGCGCGTGGCCAGCTTGTTGGAGCTGATCCGGGCGAAGGGCCTGGATGCCCCGGCCCCTGATGCCAACAGTCTGGCC
>JAHECB010000134.1:0-10685 GCA_024641925.1 Betaproteobacteria bacterium | reverse complement strand
GTCTGGCCGCCTGGTTCAAGGCCAATGCACACGCTGGCAGTCTGGAGAAGTACCTGGACGGTTTTGCGCTCACCGTGGCGGCCATGGCCAGCCCGGCGGCCCTGCGCCGGGTGGCGCTGGAGGCCGCCGAAGACGCCAGGGCTGATGGCGCGGTGCTGGCGGAATTTCGCATCGCCCCCCTGCTCTTCGAAGCGCACGGCCTGAGCGGCGAAGCCACCATTGAAGCCTTGTTGGCGGGGCTTGCCGACAGCCCCTTGCCACTGCTGAAAAGCAGCGGCCTGATTGTCTGCGCCATGCGCCACCTGCCCCCCTCGGAGACGGCGCGTGCCGCCCGCCTGGCCGTGCGCTACCGTGACCAGGGCGTGGTGGGTTTTGACCTTGCGGGCGCCGAATTCGGCCACCCGCCGGCCGAACACGCCGTCGCGATCAAGCTGGCGCTGGACGGGGGCCTGCCGATCACCCTGCACGCCGGCGAAGCCGACAGCGCCGAGCGCGTGCTCGAAGCCGGCCGCCTGGGCGCACGCCGCATCGGCCACGGCGTGCGGCTGGTGGACGCTTTGAAAAGCCCTGCGGGCGCAGCGCTGGTGCAGGAAGCCAAGGACCTGAAGCTGCACCTTGAGGTCTGCCCGACCAGCAACGTGCACACGGGCGCGGCACGTTCGGTGGCCACACACCCGATCACCGACCTGTGGCGCGCCGGCGTGAGCTTGAGCTACCACACCGACAACCGGCTCATGAGCAGCATCACGCACAGTTTCGAAGCGGCAGAGTTGCTGCGCCACACACCGCTGACCGCCGCTGATCTGGCGGCCATGGCACGCCAGGCGGCAGCCCATTCCTTCTTGCCGCAGGCTCAGCGCGAGGCAGCCATTCAGGCCATCGACGCTGCGGCACAGGGTGCCGCGGCCAGCTGAACGGCGCAGATCCCGGCAGCCGTGCGCCAGCTTTGGCCAGCGAACGCGTCACGATGCAAGGCGCAATCCGCCACGAGAACGCCACGGGCACCGCCCTGATAAAAAAAAGGGCGGCTCCGATGAGCCGCCCTTTTTTGCGATGCTGCAGGATCAGAAGGAATAACGCAGCGTGGCCTGCACGGCCCACTGTGATTCCCCGGCCGCCTGGCGCACCAACATCTCTTCAAGTGAACCCAGGCTGTAGACGTACTTGCCGCCTTCCAGGCCGTTGAAGTTCACGAAGCTGCGGTTCGACGGGAAGCCGATTTCCTGGGTCCGGCCCCACTTCTTGTTCAGCATGTTGCCGAAGTTCAGGATGTCCAGCGTGAACGTCGCCTTGTGCTCCTTCATGAAACCCGGCAGTTCCTGGCTGAGACGGACGTCGACTGTGTTGACCCAGGGCGCAAAACTGCTGTTGCGCTTGACCACGCTGCCCCTGGCGCCTGCCAGTTCGGGGTTGGCGTTGACGATTTCCCAGAAACGGGCTTCTTCAGAAGGGCCGCCCTTGAAGATGACATCGCTGGCACCCGGACCCGACGGGATGTACATCAGGTCGTTGCCGCCGATCTCGTCGCCGTTCATGTCGTTGATGTAGGTCCAGCTGTAGGGCTTGCCCTTGCGGCCTTCATAGAACATGCCCACCGACGTGCGGTAGCTGCCGACGAAGGCCTTGGACCACGTCAGGCTGGCCGAGATGCGGTCCTTGACCAGGTAGTTCGAGTTGGCCACTTCCTCGGCGTTGGGGTCGAAACTCATCCGACCGTTCCAGTTCGAGTTCGACGTCGAAGATGTCAGCGGGCTGACCTCCGTTGCCGTGGTCCTGGTGTAGGCCATGCTCCACCCCAAGCCGTCATGGGCCGGCTGGCTGATCGCCAGCGTGATGGCGTCGCCACCACCCTTGCTGGTTTCCGTGGCCAGCAGCGCACGGCGGTAGCCGTCGTTGCTGAGCGCGCGTACACGCGAACCGGCGCAGGCGCCGGACGTCGAGAACGACGCGCCATTCCAGCAGGCCTGGGAGTACGTTTGTGGGGTGTAGAACAGGGGGCGGCCGTCAGGGCCTGTGGCGGTGGCAGCACCCAGGTTCAGGTTCTGGTAGTAGATGCCCGAATTGGTCTTGGTGTGCATCCATTCGGCGCTGGCCACCAGCGTGCCCACCACAGGCAGGGCGGGCAGCTCGGTTTCGAAGCCCAGGTTGGCCTTCCAGACCGATGGCTGCTCCAGGTTCGGCGACAGGAAGTCCATGTCAGGGCGCGGCGAGGAGCCCTGGCCAGGCTGGGCATCCGGGTTCGGGTTGAACACCAGTTGGCCACCGTTGTCGGCCGTGCGGCAGGCCCCGAAGTTGTTGCAGCTGAAGGAGCCCACGGCGATGCCGGTGTTGCTGAACGGGTTGCTCAGCCACACGTTGGCCGCAGCACCCTGGAACAGGCCGAAGCCACCCCGCAACTGCATGCGTCGCTGGTTCTTGCCGCCCAGGTTCCAGTTGAAACCCAAACGCGGCTGTACCAGGTTGTTGCCATCCAGCGTGTTGTCGTTGCGCACGCCGAAGCCACCCGTGGCACGACCGGTCACGGGGTCAGGTGCACCCGGATCCGCCGACGCCGCGGCGTTGAACAGCGGCTTGGTCGGCACGCTCTGCTGGTCGATGCGCAGGCCGACCGTGACGTTCAGGTCGGGGTTCACCTTGAAGGTGTCCTGCGCGAACAAACCGGTGTTGGCATAACTCCAGATGGCGACGGCGTCGCTCAACGTACGCCCGCCTTGCGGGGCGGTGACGGTGTAGCTGGACGGCAGGCCGCGCTGGAAGTTCTCCAGCGTCGTCAGGTCACGCAGGGCCGTGGTCATGGGTACCGGCGTCGTGCTGCCCGTCGGCGTGTAGTTGCCCGTGCAACTGGCCACCACACCGAAACTGTAGGTGCCCGGCTCACAACGGAAACCGTAGTTGCCGTTGGTGTTCTGCGCAAACGCGTTGTAGACCTTGTTGTCGGCGTAGTCGGCGCCGAATTTCAGTTCATGCACCCCCAGATTCCAGGTGCCGCCGAGGTAGAGGTCGGTGGTCTTGGTCTCCAGCACGTTGAAGTGGCGGCTGAGCTCGGTGCCCAGGTTCAGGAAGCGGTCGTTGGCGTTCACGCCGGCCGCTGTGCCGGCTGGCAACGCACCCGAAAAGCGCAGGCCAATGGCCGGCAACCGCACACCGTTGACCGGTGTGGGTTGGCTGTTGTAGTCGCGATTGGAAACCTTGACTTCGGTGCTGAAGTCCGGCGTCCAGTCGGCGAACCACTGACCCACCACGCTTTCGATCTTCTTGTCCTGGTTGTACCACCACGAACTCAGCGACAGGCCTGTGGCCGAGAAGCCCACGATATTGGGTTCGGTCTGCTCGGTCTTCGTGTAGCGCAGGTTGGCCCGGTGGTTGTCGTTGATGTTCCAGTCCAGCTTCAGCAAGGTGTCCTTGACGACCACTTCAAGGCCGGCAGGCACGGTCGAGGACCCGGCATCAAAGCCCCAGGTGTTGCGTGCGATGGCAATGGCGCTGTTGATGGCGTCTTGCGTGATGCCGACGTTGGTGTTGGCACTGCCCAGCGGCCCGAAGTCGGGGCTGGTGCGCGAGCTCTTGAACTCTTCGTAGGAACCGAAGAAAAACAGCTTGTCCTTGATGATCGGGCCGCCGAGCGTGAAGCCGATGGTGTCTTCCTTGAACGGCGGTGCGTCGAAATAGGTGTCGGACGTGTTGTTGTAGCGCTTGCCCACCAGGTTGTCGTCGCGCCAGACGTAGTACAGGCTACCGTGGAACTCGTTGGTGCCGCTTTTGGTGACCGCGTTGATGTTGGCACCGGTGTAGCCCTTTTGCGTGACGTCATAGTTCGACAGGTTGACCTGCACCGACTGGATGGCGTCGATGGAGATCGGCTGCTTGATCGTCGGCAGGTTGTTGGATTCCAGACCGAAGGTGTCATTGGTGGTCACACCGTCGATGGTGATCGAGTTGTAGCGGGTGTTCTGCCCGCCCGCCGAGATCTCGCCACGCTCCTTGTCGGTCTGCGCAATACGGGGGTCGGTGCGTGCGTAGTCCTGCAGGTTGCGCTGGATCGACGCCAAGCCTGCCAACTCGTTGCTGCCGATGTTGGTGCCGGCGCCCATGCTGCTCTTGTTGAACTTGTTGCTGGCGCCGCGGCCCGTGACCACCACGGTCTGTGCCTGACCCAGCTGGGTGTCGATGTTGGTGGACTCCGCCAGCGCCAGGAAGACGCCCTCACGCTTGTCGTTCTGACCATCCTTGGCTATGGTGATGGTGTAGGGACCGCCAGCACGCAGGCCGCGGACCGAATAGCGGCCCTGGGCGTCGGTGTTGACGGTGTTGCTCGAGCCGGAATCGGTGTGCAGGATGGTCACAACCGCGCCGCTCACAGGCTTGCCATCGGCGCCGGTGACCAGGCCGTTGATTGCAGCCGTGGTGTTCTGCGCCAGTGCAGGTGCTGCTGACACGACGGCAACGGCGACAGCCATTGCGGTCCTTGAAAATCCCATCCAGTCCTGTCGGTTCATGCAACTCTCCAGCAAAGAGACAAGGGGAATCGGTCCACGATTCGGCGTGTTTAAAGTGTGCAGCACCACACGGTGGACAGCGGTGAACTGTCAACACGATTGACACTCAGGGATTTCCCCGGATTGACGCAGCGCAGCAGAAGCATGTCCGAGTGGGCCCACCGCAGGCGCGAACTGAATTCTTGGGGCAGCTGATGACGCAGACACGACGGCGCCGACGCGGTGAAGTTGAAACCTTCTGTTGCAGTCTCCTGGCAGCCTGGATCAACCGCACCGCCCGCTTGCCGGCGATCGCCTGGCACCTGAATGCCGGCGGCGTCACCCGCGGCGGCTATATTCCTTGGCATTCGCCCTTTGGGCAGCGTTTGTGGCGGGTGCGCCGCCCGACCCAGGAGTTGTCCAACGATGAGGCTCAATCGCGGAACCGAACTTGATCTGGCGCGTGTGCGCAACGTGCGGGTCAACCAGCCGGCGGTGGCCCGACGCAGCACCAGCCTGGCCGCACGCCGCTCGGTGAAAAAGGACTTCCAGGCGGCCTGGTTGGTCAAGGTCATCCAGTGCATGGACCTGACGACGCTGTCGGGCGACGACACAACCGGGCGTGTGAAACGACTTTGTGCGAAGGCCCGCCAACCGCTGCGCGCCGATCTGATGGCCGCCCTGGGTTTACAAGACCTTCACGTCGGCGCGGTCTGCGTCTATCACGAGATGTTACCCACGGCCGTGGCGCAACTGGCCGGCAGCGGCATTCCAGTGGCGGTGGTGTCCACCGGTTTCCCGGCCGGGCTGACGCCGCTGGAAACCAAGCTGCGGGAAATTGAGCTTTCGGTGGCTGCGGGCGCCACCGAGGTCGACATCGTCATCAGCCGCCGGCACGGTCTGTTGCATGACTGGCAGGCCCTGTATGACGAGGTGCGCGCCTTTCGCGCCGCCTGTGGCGAGCAGGTGCACCTGAAGACCATCCTGGCCACGGGTGAGTTGCAGACGCTGGAAAACGTGGCACGCGCCTCCTGGGTGTGCATGATGGCCGGTGCTGATTTCATCAAGACCTCAACCGGCAAGGAGGGGGTCAATGCCACGCTCGATGTGTCCCTGGTGATGGTGCGTGCGATTCGCGAATTCCATGAAGAGACCGGGCAAGTCGTGGGCTACAAGCCGGCCGGTGGCATCAGTAACGCCAAGTCGGCACTGAACTACCTGGCCCTGATCAAGGAAGAACTGGGTTTGCGCTGGCTCAGCCCGCAGCTGTTTCGTTTTGGCGCCTCCAGCCTGCTCACCGACGTCGAGCGTCAGCTGGAGCACCATGTCACGGGCCATTACAGCGCGGGCTGGCGCCACGCCCTGCCCTAGGAAGATCGATGAGCAACGTTGCAGACATCCTGAACACCATGGACTACGGACCCTCGCCCGAATCAGCCGATGTCGCCATGGCCTGGCTGACGTCCAACGGGCCGCGTTTTGGCCCGTACATCGGCGGCAAGCCGTTGGTGGGCGAAAGCCATTTCGACAGCCTGAACCCAGCCACCGGCCAGGTCCTGGCGCAGATTGCACAGACCACAACGATGCAGTTGCAGCAGGCAGTGGACACTGCCACGCTGGCGCAGCCCGACTGGGCCGCCCTGGGTGGTCATGGGCGTGCACGCCACCTGTATGCGCTGGCCCGTGCCTTGCAAAAGCACAGCAGGCTGTTTGCAGTGCTGGAGACGCTGGACAACGGCAAGACGATCCGCGAAACCCGCGACATCGACATCCCGCTGGCCGTGCGCCACTTCTACCACCATGCCGGCTGGGCGCAATTGCTGGCGCGCGAATTCCCGCAGCACACACCGCTGGGCGTGGTCGGGCAGATCGTGCCCTGGAACTTTCCGCTGCTGATGCTGGCCTGGAAGATGGCGCCAGCGCTGGCCTGCGGCAACACGGTGGTCTTCAAGCCGGCCGAGCAGACGTCGTTGACGGCCTTGCTGTTTGCGCAGATCTGCACCGAAGTGGGCCTGCCCGCCGGTGTGGTCAACATCGTCACCGGCGACGGCGGGGTCGGCCAGGCGCTGGTGGCCCACGCGGGCATCCAGAAAATCGCGTTCACCGGTTCAACCGAAGTGGGCCGTGCCATCCGCCGCGCCACCGCCGGGTCGGGCAAGAAGCTGAGCCTGGAGCTGGGTGGCAAATCGCCCTTCATCGTGTTTGCCGACGCCGACCTGGACGCTGCCATCGAAGGCCTGGTCGACAGCATCTGGCTGAACCAGGGGCAGGTGTGCTGCGCCGGATCGCGGCTGCTGGTGCACGAAGGCACGGCAACGCGCCTGCTGACCAAGTTGAAGGCCCGCATGGCCACGATCCGCGTCGGCGATCCGATGGACAAGTCCAACGACATGGGCTGCCTGATCGACCGGAGCCAGCACGAGCGTGTCAGCGGCTTTGTGCAGCGCGCCCAGGCGCAGGGCGCCGAGGTCTGGCAGGACTGCGCCGGTGGTCTGCCCGCAGCGAGCGCCGGCAACTGTTTTTTCCCGCCCACGCTGGTCAGCGGTGTCGACACCGCTTCGGAGATCGTGCAAGACGAAGTTTTTGGCCCGGTGCTGACGGTGCAGACCTTTCGCACACCCAACGAAGCCGTGGAGCTGGCCAACAACTCCCGATTCGGTCTCGCGGCCTGCGTCTGGAGCGAATCGATCGGTCTGGCGCTTGAAGTGGCGCCGCGCCTGAAGGCCGGCGTGGTGTGGGTCAACACCGCCAATCAGTTTGACGCCGCCTGCGGTTTTGGCGGCTATCGCGAATCAGGCTTCGGCCGCGAAGGTGGGCGCGAGGGCCTGCGCGAATACCTGGCAGCACCTGCCGCCGCCAAGGCCAAGGTCGGCGCCAGGGCCAAAACAACAACGCGCGCACCCAAGACCAGCACGGCCGTCCATGCCGAAGGCAGCATCGACCGTACGCCCAAGCTCTACATCGGCGGCAAGCAGGTGCGGCCGGACAGCGGCTACAGCCGCGCGGTGTATGCCGGTGAACGCCTGCTGGGCGTGGTGCCCGAAGGCAACCGCAAGGACATCCGCAACGCCGTTGAAGCGGCACGCGCGGCGTCAGCCTGGGAACGCAACAGCTCACATGGCCGCGTCCAGGTGCTGTACTACCTGGCCGAAAACCTGCAGGCCCAGGCGGCGCGGTTTGTGGCCTGCCTGGCGCTGAGCAGCAGCCCCGCACAAGCCCGGCGCGAAGTGGAAGCCACCGTGCAGTGCCTGTTCAGCTACGCCGCCTGGGCCGACAAGTTCGACGGCGCGGTGCACCAGCCGCCCATGCATGGCGTGGTGCTGGCCATGAACGAGCCGATGGGGGTTATGGCCGTTGTGGCCAGCGATGAAGCGCCCTTGCTGGGCTTGATCTCGTTGATGGCACCGGTCATCGCCATGGGCAACCGCGTTGTCGCCGTGCCGTCGGCCAGCCAACCGCTGGTCGCCGCCGAACTGGTGCAACTGCTCGAGACTTCGGACGTGCCAGCCGGCGTGGTCAACCTGGTCACGGGCGACAGCGATGCGCTGGCCGACGTGCTGGCCGCGCACGCCGACGTGGATGCGATGTGGTGGCACTGCGGCCCTGGTGAGCGTGCCGCGCGTGTCGAGGCGCTGTCGGTGTCCAACCTGAAGCGCATGTGGACAGCGCCACCATCTGACCGCGACTGGTTCAACCGCGTCGATGCCGAAGGGCCCGAATTCCTGGCGCAGGCCACCCAGGTGAAGAACATCTGGGTGCCCTATGGCGTGTGAAGCCGATCAGCCTGACAGCGGACAAGGCAGTTGTTGCGCGTTGACTACTCAGGCGCCGGTGTCAAACGAGCGCAAGCGCTTCACGGCACCAGTTCAAACAGCGCAGAACCGTCACCGTTGTCGCGCACCAGTCGAACCTGCGGATACTTGGCCAGATGGGCCACGGCGCCAGCGCCCGACTGGAAACGCAGGCTCACGCCGGGGACGGCCTGGACGCGCCAGTTGCCATCGGCGGTAGGGTCCAGCGTCTTGACCGATTGCAGGTATTGCACCAGCGCCTCGCGGTTTTCGTCGGGTGCATCCAGGATGGTGGCACTGCCGTCCAGGCCAGGGAAATTGCCACCGCCGGCGGCGCGGTAGTTGTTGGTGACGACTGCAAAAAATGCCTGGTCATCGATCGGCTTGCCGTTGAACTGCAGATCCTGAATGCGATGCGCCGCTTCAGCCACCACCTTGCCACTGCGGTTGTAGCGGGCAGGCTGGGTGACGTCGATGCGGTACCTCACGCCGTCGATGGTGTCGAAGTTGTAGCTGGGAAAGCTGGTGTCGATCAGGTTCTGTTCCGCAGCGCCCTTGGGGTCGATCTGGCGAAAGGCCGCAGCCGACATTTCCAGCCATTCACGAACCTGCGCGCCGGTCAGTTTCACCACCTTGACCGTGTTCGGATACACGTAGAGGTCGGCCACATTGCGCACTGCAATGGGGCCGGCCGGGATGTCGGTGAAGTAGTTCCAGCCCTGGCGGCCGCCGGTCTTGAAGGGTGCAGCGGCCGACAGCAGCGGCAGTGCTGCATGGGGTGTGGCCGCCAGCGCCTTTTTGCCGTAGGCCAGTTGCGCCTGCGACACCACCTGCACCGAGGCGTCGTCGGCCACCTGTGCAAAGTAACTGTGGATGGGGGCCGTGGTTTTTGCCACCTCGGCACGCACATAGTCCAGTGTGCCCTGGTGTTCGGCCGCGATGAGTGCGGTGATGGCCGGGTCGGCGTCGACCAGGGGCTTACGGGTCTTGCGGTCGTAGATGGGACGAATTTCAGCCCGGGCATCGTTGACCTTCCAGCTGCTGCCGCTCTTTTCCAGCAACAGGTCGATGACACCCAGGTGGTCGCCCCAGCGCCCGGGCATCACGGCCGGCACGCCGTTGATGGTGCCCTTGGACAGGTCGACCTTGGGGTGGGCGTTGAAGAAGCGGCCTGGAAATTCGCCGTGCGAATGGCCAAACAGGATGGCGTTGACACCGGGCACCTCGGCCAGCCGCGCCACGGCGTTTTCGCTGAAAAACACCGTCTCGCCGCGCTCGAAGCCCGAGTGCGGAATGGCGATCACCACGTCGGCACCCGCCGCTTTCATCAGCGGCACAAAGTGCCGTGCGGTTTCCGGGATGTCGCGGGCCACCACCCGGCCCAGCAGATTCTGTCGGTCCCACTGCATCACCTGGGGCGGCACAAAACCGATCACGCCCACCTTCAGCATGTGGGTTGCGCCGGTGTCGTCCTTGAATGGCCGGTCCAGGATCACATAGGGCGTGAAGGCGTTTTTGGCGCCCGGCTGCAGCGGCGCGGCCGGGTCGGACGCGATGCCGCCGTCATCCATGTAGATGTTGGCGTTGACATAGGGCATGCCGGCCGTGGCCAGCACCTGGTGCAGAAACGGCAGGCCGAAGTTGAAATCGTGGTTGCCGATGTTGGCCGCGTCGTAGCCCAGCGCGCTCATCAGCTTGTGCGCCGGATGCTGGGCGCCAGGGGCCAGCGGCTTGATCTTGGCCATGAAGTCACCCAGCGGGCTGCCCTGCAGCAAGTCGCCGTTGTCGAACAGCAGCGTGTTGCCTGACTCAGCCCGCGCGGCCTTGATCAGGGTGGCCGTCTTGGCCAGCCCGTATTCGTCGGTGGGCTTGTCCTGGTAATAGTCGTAATTGAGCAGGTTGACGTGCACATCGGTGGTCTCCAGGATGCGCAGTTTCAAGGTCTGCCCTTGCGCTGTGCTCAGCAGCAGGCTCAGAAGAGTCAGGGTCAGAAAGGACTTCATGGGGCCTGCAAGGATGTCGATGAAGGCGCGAGATTAGCAAGTTCCAGCAAAGTCCGAAGCGGCTCACATCAAGAGCCACGTGCTGTTGTCAGACCTCGGGCAACTGCACCTCTACGCGCCCCTGCACCACCCGCGCCGGATACACCCTGATCGGCTCGGTCGCCGGCGCGCAGGTGGCTGCACCGCTGCGCAGATCAAAGCGCCCCTGGTGCAGCGGGCATTCAATCTCATGGCCCTCAATGAAGCCGTCGCACAGGCGCGCGCTGCCGTGGCTGCACAGGTTGTCAGTGGCAAACACGTCGTCGCCAATCCTGAACAGCGCCAGATCCAGACCATCCAGGTTCACGGCCAGGCCAGCACCATCCCAGCAGTCCTCCAACGCGGCAACGCTGGTCCAGTTTGTTTCAGCCATGTGC
>JAHECB010000133.1 GCA_024641925.1 Betaproteobacteria bacterium | reverse complement strand
GGTGATGTGGCCGCCCATGGAATGGCCGGTGATGGCAACGCCGTTGGCGCCTGAAAACCATTGCAACCAGCTTACGCACAGGCTCCATGCAAGAGCGCGCGGGCCAGGGACTGTTCATACTACTGGAAGGAATCGTGTCCAGCAGTGTGAATAGGCCCTAACCCTGGCGCCCGTCGCCTTGGCAACCAGGCGTGTGGGTGAAGCAGGCCAAGAACCGGCGCGCCCCGCCGGCCCCCTAAGAAACCGCAGGCCGAAGGCTTGCCCTGCGCGCCGTTTGAGTTGATCCTCGACGTCCTCAGCCATCCCAAGGAATTGCCCCATGGCCACCCGCAGCCCCACCGCACCAGCCATCGTCTTTGTTGTCCCTGGCCAGCGCGCCGCCAGTCGCTCGGCTGACGGTGGGCCTGAACAACGAAGCGCCAGCGGCATCAGCGGCACGGTCAAGGACCATGTGCGCATCGCGGCACACCGGGGCGGTGGCGACGGCGTGGGCGCCAACGCCGTGCGCGTCTCGGCGGTGCCGGGTGAAGACGTGGTGGTACTGCACATTGCCGACGGCCCGGCCCTGGTCCTGCACCCCGAAAACGCGCGTGACCTGATGCTGGGCCAGGGCACGCTGCAGCGCAGCGCCACCGGCGCAGCACCCGGCGAGGTGCAGGTGCCAGCACAGTTGCGCTGGCGCGGGCTGGAGCAGGCCGCACCCACCCGCAGCCGCGGATTTCTGGGCGACGTGCTGCTGCAGGCCTTTGAAGTCATCACCGGTGTCGGCAAGGACACGGCCACGAAATTCGTGGCCAGCCAGGTGGTGGCCAAGGTGGACGGTCAGGTCGACCCCGGCGTCTACCAATTGCACGCTGAACGCCTGCTGCCGCTGAAAGGCAGCGGCGACAAGCTGGTGAATGTGCCCAGCGCGCCACAGCCCGAACAGCAGCCCTTGCTGGTGCTGCTGCATGGCACCTTCGTCGACACCACCAGCACCTTCAGCAAGCTGTGGGCGCTGCACCCGCAACAGGTCCGCGAACTGTTCAACCACTATGGCGGCCGGGTTTATGCGCTGGACCACCCCACGCTGGGCGTCAGCCCCTTGGCCAATGCGCTGATGCTGGTGCAGGCACTGCCCACCAACGCCCGGCTGCACCTGGCCACGCATTCACGCGGTGGCCTGGTGGCCGAGGTGCTGGCGCTGGTGGCGGGGCGCATGGCGCAGGGCGGTCAGCTGCTGCCGGCCGACCTGGCGTTTTTTGCCGACGACCACTACGCCCAGCACCGCAAGGACCTGGTGGCGCTGGCCGCCGCCGTGAAGGCCAGGAACATCCGCGTGGACCGTGTGGTACGCGTGGCCTGCCCGGCGCGCGGCACGCTGCTGGCCAGCAAACGGCTGGACGCCTACCTGTCGGTGCTGAAGTGGACCATCGAGGTGGCGGGCGTGCCGGTGGTGCCGGCACTGGTGGACTTTCTGGCCGAGGTGGCGCGCCGCCGTGCCAACCCGGCTGAACTGCCGGGCCTGGAAAGCATGATCCCCGACACGCCGCTGGTGGACTGGCTGAACAGCAGCGAAGACGCCATACCCGGCGAGCTGCGTGTCGTGGCCGGCGACCTGCAGGGCGACAGCCTGGGCAGCTGGCTGAAGACGCTGCTGGCCGACGCCTACTACTGGACCGACAACGACATCGTGGTGCAGACGCGCAGCATGTACGGCGGCAGCCCGCGCGCCGGTGGCGCCAGCTTCTTGCTGGACCAGGGCGGCAAGAGCACCCACTTCAACTACTTTGCCAACGAACGCAGCGTGACGGCCCTGGTGGCGGGCCTGACGCAGGCGGCACCGGCGGGTTTTCGCACCATCGGGCCCTTGTCGTGGGCGGGCCAGGATTCATCGGGCTCGCGGGCCGCGCGCCGCAGCGCCGAAAGCGGCCAGCCCGCCAGCGCCCGCCCGGCCGTGTTTGTATTGCCTGGCATCCTGGGCAGTCACCTGAAAGCCGGCGACAAGCGCATCTGGCTCAGCCTGCGGCTGATCGGCGGCCTGGGCAAGTTGCAGTACCGCAGCGACGACAACAGCGTGAAGTCCGACGGCCCCATCGGCATGGTCTACGACGACCTGATCGACCACCTGGCCAACACCCACGAAGTGCTGCCCTTTGGCTTTGACTGGCGCCGCCCCATCGAAGAAGAGGCGCAGCGCTTGGCCGACGCGGTGGACCAGGCGCTGGACGCCCGCAATGCCAGCGGGCAGCCGGTGCGCATCCTGGCGCACAGCATGGGCGGGGTGCTGGCGCGCACCATGCAGCTGGAACGCCCCGCCACCTTCGACCGCCTGATGAAACGCGAAGGCGCGCGGCTGGTGATGCTGGGCACACCCAACGGCGGCTCGTGGGCGCCGATGCAGGTGCTGTCGGGCGACGACACCTTCGGCAACGCGCTGGCCGCCTTGGGCAGCCCCTTGCGCGACCGGCAGGCGCGCCAGTGGATGGCAGAAATGCCCGGCTTCCTGCAACTGCAGGCCGATCTGCTCGACCCCAAACTGGGGCTGGACCAGCACGACACCTGGGCCAAGCTGGCGGCCGATGACCTCAAGCAGGTGCAGGCCAGCAACTGGTGGCACCAGGCCAACGGCATCGAGGGCGAACAGCCCGCTTACGCCTGGGGCGTGCCGCCGCAAGGCGTGCTGAAGCAGGCCAAGGCCCTGCGCGAAAGACTGGACAAACAACGCGACGGCAAGCTCAAGGACTACACCGACCGGATGCTGCTGGTGGTGGGCAAGGCCAAGTTCACGCCCGACGGTTATGAAGTGGGTGACGAAGGTTTTGTGTACCTGAACGCCACCGACGGCGGCGACGGCCGTGTGCCCTTGGCCAGCGCCCTGTTGCCCGGCGTGCGGACCTGGACGCTGGACTGCGAACACGGCAGCCTGCCCGATGACAGCAAGGCCTTTGAAGCCTATGCCGAGCTGCTGAACAGCGGAGATACCCAACGGCTGGACCGCCTCGCGCCGACCGGTGTCGGCCGTGGCGCAGACGCCCGCGCCGCCGCGCCCGTGGCCCATGTGCGCAGCCGCCCTTCACGCGCACGACCCAGCGCCATGCCGCCGGCCACCGAGCGTCAGGTCTTTGCCTTGAACCGCGATTTGCAGGGCACGGTCGACATGCCCCAGCAGCGTCCCCTGCGCATCAACGTGCTCAACGGCAACCTGAGCTTTGTGCGCACCACGCTGATGGTGGGTCACACGCGGGCACTCACGCTCACCGGCACCGAAGCGGTGGCCAATGCGCTGATCGGCGGCGCCATGAAGGCGTCGCTGGACGCCGGGCTGTACCCCGATGCACCGGGTTCGCACCAGATCTTCGTCAACACCCGGCGCGACGCCAACAACCCCTGGCGCGCCCCGCAGCCCGGCCAGGTGCTGGTGGTAGGCCTGGGTGAAGAAGGTGGCCTGACCGAACGCGGGCTGTCACACACCGTACGCCAGGGCGTCATTGCCTGGGCGCAGCGCATGGCCGAAGGTGGTCAGAATCTGGGCGAAACGGTGCAATTGTCGGCCACGCTGATCGGCAGCGGCAGTTCGGCCATGAATGCCAGCAACGCCGCACGCGCCATTGCTCAAGGCGTGCGCGAGGCCAACCAGCGTCTGAGTTCCGCTGCCGCCGCCCAACAAGGGCGCAGCTGGCCGCGCGTGAGCGAGCTGACGCTGGTGGAGCTGTACCTGGAGCGCGCCAGCGACGCCTGGAACGGCCTGCAGGTGCTGGCAGCGTCTGCGCCGGGTCTGTTTGAAGTCGCGCCCACCATCGACTCCGGTGTCGGCCCGCTGCGCCGGCAGGTCGACAGCGGCTACCGCGGCACCGACTACGACTTCATCACCGCCACCTCCACGGTCAACAACACCATCTCCTTTGCGCTGGACACCAAACGCGCACGCACCGAAGTGCGCGCCCAAAGCACGCAGGGTGCGTTGCTGCGCGAGCTGCTGGAACAGGCCAGCACGGCCAGCAACCAGGACCCGCGGCTGGGCCGCACGCTGTTCCAGTTGCTGGTGCCCACCGAAGTCGAACCGTTCCTGGCCGGTACCAACCGCATGCTGCTGGAGCTGGACGACCAAACCGCCCCCATCCCCTGGGAACTGCTGGACACCCGGGGCGAAGGCGGCGGCCACAGCGACGACCGCCCCTGGGCCATCCGCACCCAGTTGCTGCGCAAGCTGCGCCAGTCCGAATACCGCCAGCAGGTGCAGGACGCACACCCCGATGACGCGGTACTGGTCATCGGCGAGCCCCAGGTCGATCCCACGCAGTACGGGCCGCTACCCGGCGCCAAGGCCGAAGCCGACGCCGTGGTGGCCGCACTGGCCGGCGCCGGCGGCCTGGGCGCAGACCGCGTGGTGGCGCTGACCAACCAGGACAATGCCAGCAACGTCATCAACGCGCTGTTTGAACGCCGCTACCGCATCGTGCACGTGGCCGGGCATGGCGAAGCCGTGAGCCGCAACGACAAGGGCGAGGTCACCTGCCGCGGCGGTGTGGTGCTGTCGGACCACACCTTCCTGGGCCCCGATGAAATTCATGCCATGCGCACCGTGCCCGAGCTGGTGTTTGTCAACTGCTGCCACCTGGCACACCGCGACACGGCAACGGCCTTGCAGAGCCGGCCCACCTTTGACCGCGCGGCCTTTGCCTCGGGCGTGGCCGACTCGCTGATCCAGATCGGCGTGCGCTGTGTCATTGCCGCCGGCTGGGCGGTGGACGACGAACCGGCCAAGGAATTTGCCGAAACCTTCTACCGCGAGTTGCTGAACCGCCAGCCCTTCATCAGCGCCGTGGCAGCGGCGCGCGAAGCGGCCTGGCATGCCGACCGCAACAGCAATACCTGGGCCGCCTACCAGGCTTATGGCGACCCCAACTGGGTTTACCGTCGCGGCGGCCTCGCAGAAACCAAAAGCGCGCCGCCGCCACCGCGTGAGGAGTTCGAGGGCGTGTCGTCGCCACTGGGCCTGGCACTGGCGCTGGAAGAGCAGGCCGTGCGGTCCAAGTGGATGCATGCCGATGGTGCCTACCAGCTGGAAAAAGTGCGCCACCTGGAAGCCCGCTTTGGCGCGTTGTGGGGTGGCATGGGCGCGGTGGCCGAGGCCTTTGCCGTGGCCTACAGCGAAGCCGGCGACAGCAACACCGCCATCGCCTGGTATGAACGTGCGATGCAAAGTGCCGACAGCAGCGCGTCGATGAAGGCGCAGGAGCAGCTGGGCAATCTGATGGCGCGTCGCGGTGGGCGCCTGGCGCGCGCAGCCCGGAAGGGCTCACCCGAAATGGCACAGGCGCAGCAGGACATCACCGTGGCCATCCGCATCCTGCAGTCGCTGGCAGGCTTGCAACCGAACATGGAACGTCACAGCCTGTGTGGTTCAGCCTGGAAACGGCAGGCGCTGCTGCACCGCGCCCAGGGCAACCACGCGCAAGAGGCCGCTGCGCTGGAGATGTCGGCTCAGGCCTACGGCGCGGCTGAAAAGCTGGCGCAGGCCGCCCACGACAGCAACGTGTTCTATCCCGCGCTGAACCGCATGGCGGTTGAACTGGCCCTGCAGATCCGCCAGCCAGCCGCACGCCGCGCAGCGCCCGAAAGCACATTGCCCATGATGCGTTTGCTGGCCGAGCGCGCCAAGACCGAGCCCGACTTCTGGACCTTTGCGGCCATCATGCATATCGAGATGGTGGACGCCATCCAGGCCCGGCGCCTGGCCGCCGTGCGCCAAGACATCGAGTCTCGCTTTACAGACCTGCATGGCCGCGTGTCGGCGCAGACGCTGTGGGGCTCGGTGGCCGACAACGCCATCCTGATCCTGGAGCCTTACAAAGACCTGGTCAAGGGCAGCGAAGCCGCCGCCGCCGCGGGTCTGCTGACCTTGCTGGGCGGCTACGCGAAGGTCGAAGCCTGAAACACACCGCTGCCGGGCGGCGCTTTCAGCGCCCGCCCGTCACGTCCAGCACCGTGCCTGTGGTGTAGCTGGCGCCTTCGCCCAGCAGCCACACGATGGCCTGGGCCACCTCCAGCGCGGTGCCGGCGCGCTGCATCGGCACGCTGGGTGCCATCTGCAAGGCGCGGTTGGGCACACCACCGCTGGCATGGATGTCGGTGTCGATGATGCCGGGGCGCACGGCGTTCACACGAATCCCTTCGGTGGCCACTTCGCGCGCCAGGCCCAGCGTGAAGGTGTCGATGGCACCCTTGGCCGCGGCGTAGTCCACGTACTGCCCCGGTGAACCCAGCTTGGCCGCGGCCGAACTCAGGTTGACGATGCTGCCGCCGTTGCCGCCGTGCAGCGTGCTCATGCGGCGCACCGCTTCCTGTGCGCACCAGATGCTGCCGAACACGTTGATGGCAAACATGCGTTGCAGCCGGTCGGCGCTCATCGCGTCCACCCGCGCGGGCATGTCCACGACGCCGGCGTTGTTGACCAGCGCACCCAGGCTCTGGCCCGGGCCCCATTCGCGGTCCAGCGTGACAAACATGGCCTGCACCTCGGCGTGCACGGCCACGTCGGCCTGCAGGATCAAGGCGCGGCGGCCCAGGGCGCGCACTTCTTCGGCCACGGCCAGGGCCGCCGCCTCGTCGCGGGTGTAGTTGATGGCCACGTCATAACCTTGTGCGGCCGCCAGGCGCGCTGTGGCGGCGCCGATGCCCCGGCTGCCGCCGGTGATGAGCAGGTTGGGATTCATGCCCGGATCTTAGAGCGCACGGTTGGCCGGCGGCGCGACACGGGCTACAGTGCATGGGCCTGATGCATACCGCCCACCCATGACCGGCCCACAGATCATCGTCCTGGCCACGCCGGTGTTCCTGCTGCTGATCGCGCTGGAATTCTTCGTGGGCCTGGCCCGCGGGCGTAACACCTACCGGCTCAACGACACGCTGGCCAGCATTGGCCTGGGCGTGATGAGCCAGGTCACGGGCGTGTTCGGCCGTGTGCTGCGCATTGGCCTGTACACGCTGGCCTTTGAACACATAGCGTTGTGGCGCCTGCCCGCCGATGCCTGGTGGGTGTGGATCTTTGCACTGGTGTTCTACGACCTTTGTTATTACGCACTGCACCGTGCCGGCCACCGTGTGGCGGTGCTGTGGGCCGCGCATGCGGTGCACCACCAGAGCGAGGACTACAACCTGGGTACCGCGCTGCGCCAGACCAGCAGCGGCTTTGTGCTGGGCTGGCTGTTTTACCTGCCCTTGGCCGTGGCGGGTGTGCCGCCGCTGGTGTTTGGCGTGGTGGCGCTGGTCGATCTGCTGTACCAGTACTGGGTGCATACGCAGCAGATCGGGCAGCTGGGCTGGTTCGACCGCTGGTTCTGCAGCCCCAGCAACCACCGTGTGCACCACGCCGTCAATGACAAGTACCTTGACAAGAACTACGGCGGCATCCTCATCATCTGGGACCGGCTGTTTGGCAGCTTCATCGATGAAGACCGGCCGGGTCCACAGGCCGAGATCATCGTCTACGGCACGCGTGCACCGCTGCGCAGCTTCAACCCGCTGTGGGCGAATCTGCAGGTCTACCGGGACCTGGCGCTGGACAGCTGGCGCGCCCGCAGTTGGGGCGACAAATGGCGGGTCTGGTTCAAACCGCCGGGCTGGCGGCCTGCCGACGTGGCCGCCCGCTGGCCCCGGCCAGCCTTTGACCTGAACGCCGTGCAACGTTTCGACCCGGCGGCCTCACCGCGGGCGCAGGTCATGGCGGCCGCCTTGTTTGTGGCAGTGCTGGGCGCGACCAGCGCCTTCCTGTGGTTTGCGCACCGGCTGACATGGCCTGAACAGCTGGCAGGCGCCGCCGCTGTCGTGGCCATGCTGTGGTGGATCGGCCGACTGACGCAGACGACGGCTGCATCCGCATCAAATTCAACGGACACCCTCCACACCACCGCCACCTCCACTTCAAGGCCTCGACCATGACCCGCCCTACCATCACCATCCGCGCCGGCACCGCCGCCGACCACGACGCCTGGCTGCCGCTGTGGCGCGGCTACCAGACCTTCTACAAGGTGGACCTGCCGGCCAGCACCACCGCCACCACCTGGCAACGCCTGCTGGACCCGGCCGAACCCATGCACCTGGCGCTGGCCGTGATGGGCGAGCGTGTGGTGGGCATGGTGCATTTCATCGAACACCGCACCTGCTGGAGCCCGCAGAACAGCCTGTACCTGCAAGACCTGTTCACCGATGCCAGCGCGCGCGGCCAGGGCGTGGGCCGGGCCTTGATCGAGCATGTGTACACACGCGCCGCGGCCATGGGCATCGGCCGCGTGCATTGGCTGACGCAAGAGACCAATGCGCAAGCCATGGTGCTGTACGACCAGGTGGCCGACAAACCGGGTTTTGTGCAGTACCGCAAGAACATCACGGGCTGATGGAGCGTGCCATGATCTGCGCCGTACCGGGCGCTTTGTGCGGCGCCCGGCGTCGCCGCTGACTTCAATTTCAAACCGCCGACAACCGATCTGGAGAACCGCCTTGGCCAAAGACTTCACCGCCATGGAAAACAGCAACCCGTCGAGCAACCTCAGCATCCACGAGGTGTCCGACCCGGCGCGGCGGCAGCTGCTGCGCGGTGGTGCACTGGCCGCGCTGGCGCCTTTTCTGGGGCCGATGGCGGCCTGCGCCAGCCTGGGTGGCGTGGGTGGCGCCAGGCTGGGTTTCACGCCCGTGGCCACCTCCAGCCAGGACATGTTCACGGTACCGGTCGGCTACACCGCCACGCCCATGCTGATGTGGGGTGAGGCGGTGGGCATTCCCGGCAACATGCCCGCCTTCAAGCCCGATGCCAGTAATTCTGCCGCCGAGCAGGCCGCGCAGATGGGCATGCACCACGACGGCATGCACTTCTACGCGCTGGACGGCAGCGGCCAGCGCGGCCTGCTGGTGATGAACCACGAGTACGTGGACGACGGCCTGCTGCACGCCACCGGCACCAGCGGCTGGTCCGCTGAAAAGGTGGCCAAGAGCCAGGCCGCGCACGGCATCTCGGTCAGCGAGGTGGCGTTCAACGGCCAGCAATGGCAGGCCGTGCGCCCGTCACGCTACGCACGCCGTTTCACGGCCAATACGCCGTTTGCCATTGGCGGCCCCTGCGCGGGACACCCGATGATGAAAACCGCGGCCGACCCTGCCGGCCGCACGGTACTGGGCACGATGAACAACTGCGCCGCCGGCAAGACCCCCTGGGGCACCTACCTGTCGGGCGAAGAGAACTTTGCCGGTTACTTCAGCTGCGCCGACGTACCCACCACCCACGAAAAACGCTGGGGTCTGCGCCGCGGGGGCTGGGGCTACCGTTGGCACGAACTGGACGACCGCTTTGACGCCGTGCGCAATCCCAACGAACCCAACCGCTTTGGCTGGGTGGTGGAAGTGGACCCGGCCGACCCCACCAGCACGCCTGTCAAGCGCACGGCACTGGGCCGTGCGGCGCACGAAGGCGCCTGGGTGGCCGTCACTCAGGACGGCCGTGCCGTGGTCTACAGCGGCGAAGACGCGGCTTTTGAATACATCTACAAGTTTGTCAGCCGCGACAAGATCCAACCGGCCGGCAACGGCAAGACGGCCGCGCAGGCCAACGCCATGCTGCTGGACCATGGCACGTTGTACGTGGCACGTTTTGACGCCGGTGGCAAAGGCCGCTGGCTGCCCGTGGTGCACGGCCAGGGTCCACTGACCAGCGAACGCGGTTTTGCCGACCAGGGCGAGGTGCTGATCAAGTCGCGCCAGGCCAGCGACCTGCTGGGCGCCACCAAGATGGACCGCCCGGAATGGCTGGCCATCGACCCCAGCAGCGGCTGGGTGTACTGCACGCTGACCAACAACGCACGCCGCGGCGTGGACAACTACCCTGGCGTGGATGCGGCCAACCCGCGCGTCAACAACGTCATGGGTTCCATCATCCGCTGGAAAGACGATGGCGACTTCGACGGCGCCGGTTTTGTCTGGAACCATCTGGTGCTGGCCGGCGACCCCGCCAACAGCCGCGCCGAGGCCAAGGGCAACGTCAAGGGCGACATCTTTGCCTGCCCCGACGGCATCAGCTTCGACCAGCGCGGTGTGCTGTGGGTGCAGACCGACATGGGCCAGTCGGCCATGCACAAGGGCGAGACCGAACGCATCGGCAACAACCAGATGCTGGCCTGCGACGTGGCCAGCGGCGAAATGCGGCGTTTTCTGGTGGGCCCCTTCGGCTGTGAAATCACCGGCCTGACCTGGGCCCCGGACGGCCGCACGATGTTCCTGAACGTACAGCACCCGGGCGAAGCACCCCGCGGTAAAAACGACCCCGCCAACCCGGGGCGCTATTCCAACTGGCCTGACTTCAAGCCCGGCGGCCGGCCGCGCAGTGCCACGGTGGCGATTCGCAAAAACGATGGTGGCGTGATCGGCAGCTGAACGGGCAGGTCGCCATTCAGCGGTCGGTACTAGTACGGGGTTCTCTGGCGCAGGCGCCGCCGCCGTCTCAGCCACACCCCCCAGGTCCACGCCACATGGACCACTGCCCAGGCCAGCACGCTGCCGACCACCGCAAAGGTGGCCAGCCCCAGGAACAGCGGTTTGCCAATGGCCTTGGCACGTTCGGTCCAGCCCGGGCCGTCGACACCTGCGTTCTCGGCAGCATCGGTCAACGCACGCGCGGCCTCGGGTCTCACCTTGTCGCCCAGCAACGTGGCACCCACCTGGTAGGCCAGCAGGCCGATGGGTGCGTAGGTCAAGGGGTTGGACACCAGCGTCGAAACCGCAGCGACGGGTAGATTGGCCCGCAGCACCACGGCAAACACGGCAGCACCGGCGATCTGCAAGACCGGCACCATGAAGCCAAAAAACACGCCAACGCCTGCACCCAGGGCCACGCTGCGGCGATTGAGTTGCCACAGCCCTGGCCGCAGCAGCAGCGGGCGCATCCAGCGCAGGCTGGGGTGGGCCTTCAACGTGGCTTCGGTGGGGATACGGCGTCGGAGCCAATTTCGCATGCGTGGATGATGCCAGCCCGGCGCGCCGGTGACGTTCGGAAACGGCGGGGTCGCCGGGGTTAAAAACAGCCCTGAACCGTGCGGCGTTGGGCCGATTTGTTCAGCGTGGCCTTAAACCACCACCGGCCCGAATGAGACGGGGGATTGCGCTGCCAGCCACGCCGTCACCGCCCAGCAGGCCACGTTCTGGGGCAGGGTGGCCGGGTCGATGCGGTCCAGCGTGTCGTGCACCGTGTGGTGCACGTCAAAGTAGTTCGTGCCGTCCTGGCTGAGCTGCACCGCTGGCCACTTGTGGCGGCGCATCAGCACGCCGGCATCGGGGCCGGGCGAGCCCTGGTTGAGCCTGTCGGTGGCCCAGGCCACGCCCAACGGTGACAACAGCCGCGCCATGCGCTGCACCAGCGGCAAGGCATCGGGCTGCACGCGGCAGTTCATCTGCCACACCCGCCCCGCGCCGAAGTCGCTTTCGCCCACCCACTGGTGCGGCACGGTACCGTAACGGTCGCCATAGGCGCGGGCGCCGTCAAACCCGTTTTCTTCGTTGCCAAACAGCACCACGCGCACCGTGCGCCGCGGTTGCAGGCCCAGGCGCTGCATCAGGCCGGCCGCGGCGCTGACGATGGCCACACCAGCACCGTCGTCGATGGCGCCCAGGCCCAGGTCCCAGCTGTCCAGGTGGGCGCCGATGAGCACGATTTCATGCGCCAAGTCGCTGCCCGGCAGCTCGGCGATGACGTTGTGCGTCGTTGCGTCCACCCCGCTGTGGGCCTGCAGCTTCAGGCGCAGGCGCAGCGTCTGGCCTTGCGCCTGGCGGGTCGCCATCAACTCGGCGTCGGGCACCGACACGGCAAACGCCGGGATCGCCGGCACGTCGACGCGGTAACGCATGGCGCCGGTGTGGGCGATGCGTTCGCTGTCGGTGCCGATGGACCGGATGCCCACGGCCAGCGCGCCGCGTCTGGCGGCCTCCACCGCGCCGTTCAGGCGTGCCACCACCGCCAGGCCGTAACCACGGCCGTCGCGGGTGCGCTGCGTTTTCTGGTCGATGAACACGATGCGGCCACGGGCGCGGTCGCTGCGGTCGTCTTGCAAGGCCTGCAACGTGGGGTACCAGGCCACATCGGCCTCGATGCCGGCGGCGGGCGCGGCCACGCTGTTGCCCAGCGCGGCCATCACCAGGTGGTGCATCGGGTCCTGCGGCTGCGGCCCCAGCAACACCGCCGATGCCGGGCCGCGCACCCAGGCTTTCATGGGCAAAGCTTCGGCGCGCCCATTGGCCAGGCCAAGACCTTGCAAGGCCGACAAGGCCCAGGACACGGCACGGGCGTCAGCGGAAGAGCCTGCGGGCCTGGCGCCCACCTGGGTGCACAGCGCCTGCACCAGTCGCCACGCGGTGTTGTCGTCGCTGGCCGCAGCCATCAGCCGCTGGGCGGCCCGCCAGTCGGCCGCCAAGAAGTCGGCGCTGCGAAGGGGCAGCAAGGGTGTTTGCTGCGCCGGTGTGGCGCAGCCGGCCAGCCAGGCCGCACCGGCGCCCACCAGGTGGCGCCGATTCAGGCTGGGCGCACGCACGCCGCGCCTACTTGGCGGTGGGCATCACAAACTCGGCACCCTTGCCGATGCTGTCAGGCCAGCGCTGCATCACGCTCTTTTGTTTGGTGTAGAAGCGCACACCCTCTTCGCCATAGGCGTGCATGTCGCCAAACAGGCTGCGTTTCCAGCCGCCAAAACCGTGCCAGGCCATGGGCACGGGAATCGGCACGTTGATGCCCACCATGCCCACCTGCACCTGGCGCGCAAACTCGCGTGCCACACCGCCGTCGCTGGTGAAACAAGCCACGCCGTTGCCAAATTCATGCTCGTTGACCAGCTTCAGTGCGCGGGCCATGTCGGGCACCCGCACACAGGCCAGCACCGGGCCGAAGATTTCTTCCTT
>JAHECB010000390.1 GCA_024641925.1 Betaproteobacteria bacterium | reverse complement strand
ACCATCTTCAGCAGTTCGCTGTAACTGACCTTGGTCGCAGCGCCGTCGTCGGCTTCGAAGATGATGGCCGTCTTGTCACCCAGGCCACGCTCGACATTGCGGTCCAGGCAGTTGTAGCTGACGTTCAGCGTACCGTCTTCAAACCACTTGAAAAAGGGTGCGTTGCTGCTGTCCAGCGCCTTGGTGAAGGGTTTCTTCCAGCTCAGGAACTCCAGTGCCAGGCGCGACCAGAAACCTTCATAGTCGCGGTCGGCCTCGTCGCACAGCGCCTGGTAGGCGGCCATGCCCGACACGTGCGCGCCAGCCACCAGCGCGGCCGGTGGCAGGTGGGTGATCAGCTCGGTGGGTTTGTCATTTGCCATGGAAATTGTCTCCTGTACGTTGGAATGAAGAACCACTTCTACCCCGGAAAGTAGTCCTTGCCTCTGACGATGCCCTTACGGCAGGCCTGAAGTCTGGCGCACCGGGCGACGTCTTCCACCCGGTATCAAGCCGCTGCGTGAGCCCAGCAGTCACTAGAATTCGCGGTTTGTCGCGCCGGCAGGGCCTTGGGCCGAGTCACAGCGGCCATTCTCAGGACACCATGAACAAACCCCACCCGATGCAGGCGGCCAGCCTGCGCACCCTGCCCAACTTCATCTTTGCCTCGCGTTGGCTGCAATTGCCGCTGTACCTGGGGCTGATCGTGGCGCAGTGCGTTTACGTCTTCCACTTCTGGGTCGAACTGGTGCACCTGGTCGAGGCCGTCTTTGGCGACCCCACTGCGCTGGGCAAACTCGTGTCCAGCATCGGCTACAAAAGCGACGTGGAGGTCACGGCGCTGAACGAGACCATCATCATGCTGGTGGTGCTGGCCTTGATCGACGTGGTGATGATCAGCAACCTGCTCATCATGGTCATCGTGGGCGGCTACGAGACCTTTGTTTCGCGCTTGAACCTGCAAGATCACCCCGACCAGCCCGAGTGGTTGAGCCATGTCAACGCCAGCGTGCTGAAGGTCAAGCTGGCCACCGCCATCATCGGCATCAGCAGCATTCATCTGCTGAAGACCTTCATCAACGCCGCCAACTACACCGACAAGGTGCTGATGTGGCAGACCCTGATCCACATCGCCTTCCTGTTCTCGGCACTGGCCATCGCGCTGGCGGACCGTTTGATGGCGCACCAGGGCAAGGCCAGCAAGGACCATTGAAACCTGGCGTCACGCCCGCCGCGCCCATTCATGCCGCCGTGCCCTTCGCTACACTGACCCAACCCCGCCACCCACTTCGACTGCCATGACCACCATCCGTCAAGCCGACCTGGTCGACAGCGTTGCTGCCGCCCTGCAATACATCAGCTACTACCACCCGGCTGACTACATTGCGCACCTGGCCCGCGCCTACGAGCGTGAAGAAAGCGCCGCAGCCAAGGACGCCATTGCGCAGATCCTGACCAACAGCCGCATGTGCGCCGAGGGCAAGCGCCCCATGTGCCAGGACACCGGCATCGTCAACGTGTTCCTGAAGATCGGCATGGACGTGCGCTTTGAGGGCTTCAGCGGCAGCGTCGAAGATGCTGTCAACGCCGGCGTACGCAAGGGTTACCTGAACCCCGACAACGTGCTGCGTGCCAGCGTGCTCAGCGATCCGCTGTTCAGCCGCAAGAACACCAAGGACAACACACCCGCCGTCATTCACATGACCGTGGTGCCGGGCGACAAGCTGGATGTCACCGTGGCCGCCAAGGGCGGCGGCAGCGAAAACAAGAGCAAGTTCATCATGATGAACCCCAGCGACAGCCTGGTGGACTGGGTGATGAAGACCGTACCCACCATGGGTGCCGGCTGGTGCCCGCCGGGCATGCTGGGCATCGGCGTGGGCGGCACGGCCGAAAAGGCCATGCTGATGGCCAAGGAAGTGTTGATGGACCCCATCGACATGTACGAGCTGCTGGCGCGCGGCCCGGCCAACAAGCTGGAAGAACTGCGCATCGAGCTGTACGAAAAGGTCAACGCGCTGGGCATCGGTGCGCAGGGCCTGGGTGGCCTGACCACGGTGCTGGATGTGAAAATCGCCACCTACCCCACCCACGCTGCCAGTTTGCCGGTGGCGATGATCCCGAACTGCGCCGCCACCCGGCACGCCCACGTGGTGCTGGACGGCAGCGGCCCGGCTTTCATGGAACCGCCCAGCCTGGACCTGTGGCCGAAGGTGAACTGGACACCCGACGCCAACAAGAGCAAACGCGTGGACCTGAACACCCTGACCCAGGCCGAAGTGGCCAGCTGGAAACCCGGCGAAACCTTGCTGCTGAACGGCAAGATGCTGACCGGTCGCGACGCCGCACACAAACGCATCCAGGACATGCTGGCCAAGGGCGAAAAGCTGCCGGTGGACTTCACCAACCGTGTCATCTACTACGTGGGCCCGGTGGACCCGGTGCGCGACGAAGTGGTGGGCCCCGCAGGCCCGACCACGGCCACACGCATGGACAAGTTCACCGAGATGATGCTCAGCGCAACCGGGCTGATTGCGATGGTCGGCAAGGCCGAACGCGGGCCCGTTGCGATTGAAGCCATCCGCAAACACAAGAGCGCCTACCTGATGGCCGTGGGCGGCGCCGCCTACCTGGTGTCCAAGGCCATCCATGGCGCCAAGGTGGTGGGTTTTGCCGACCTGGGCATGGAAGCCATCTACGAATTCGACGTGCGCGACATGCCGGTGACCGTGGCCGTGGATGCCGGTGGGACCAGCGTGCATAACACCGGCCCGAAGGAATGGCAGGCGCGCATCGGGAAGATTCCCGTGACGGTGGCCTGACCGCGTGATCGGCCTGGCAACAGGCCGGCTGTGCCGGGCCCACACACACCACAAAGCACCCTGTGTCTCAACTTTTTGAAGTCCACCCGCAGAACCCGCAGCCCCGGCTGTTGAAACAGGCCGCACAGATGCTGCAGGCCGGCGGCGTGGTGGCCGTGCCCACCGACAGCAGCTACGCCCTGGTGTGCAGGCTGGACGACAAGCAGGCGGCCGAACACATGCGCCGCATCCGCGAGGTGGACGACAAGCACCACCTCACGCTGCTGTGCAAGGACCTGAGCGAACTGGCCCGTTTTGCCAAGGTTGACAACACGCAGTACCGGCTGCTGAAACTGGCCACGCCCGGCCCCTACACCTTCATTCTTGAAGCCACCAAGGAAGTACCGCGCCGCGTCAGCCACCCCAGCCGGCGCACCATTGGCTTGCGGGTTCCCGACCACCAGGTGCTGCAGGACCTGCTGGAACTGGTGGGCGAGCCACTGTTGTCCACCACCTTGATCGCACCGGGTGAGACCGCGCCCATGAACGACGCCACCGAAATCCGCGATCGGTTTCAGAAAGTGCTGAAAGCCGTTGTGGATGCCGGCGCCTGTCCCATGCAGCCCACCACGGTGGTGGATCTCAGCGGTGAAGAACC
>JAHECB010000132.1:10367-12931 GCA_024641925.1 Betaproteobacteria bacterium | reverse complement strand
GGCGCCATGGTCTGCCGCCGCCAGCAGCGCCAGCAAGTGCGGGTCGTCAAGACCGGCGCCGTTGTCAGCGGGCCCGGGATCAATCACCGTCCATGACCGCGGGCCGTCGCCAGCATCGGCCGCCGCCACCAGGTAGCTGTTGGTACCCGGGCCGGTCATGGGGCCCGGATTGGGCGCTGTCACACGCAGGACCCGTGGCGACAGGGCCACGGCACGTCCGGGCAGGATGTCACACCAGCCGTCGCCCCGGCCTTCAGGGTCGAGCCGACCCAATTCGGCAAACGCCCAGTCGCCCGGCAGCACCACATGCCGGCCGTTGGCTCGCCGCGCCACCCGCGGCATGATGCGCTGCACCTGGTTCTGCACTTGCTGCGCATGGTCCATGGCAGCCTGTGCCGTGGGGTGTTGCGCCAGGTCCTGCAGTGTGCGTGACGTCACCGGCATCAGTTTCAGGCCACGCTGCGGGTCCAGGGCTTCGGCGGGCGTCAGCCACATCAGTTCGACAGCTTCGCCCATGTCGGCCTGTGCCACCTGACCGGCGGGTGCACGCGCCATAAAAAACCGCGTGTCGAAGCGCTTGGGCACGCTGGGCGGCGTCAGCCAGTGGCTGTAATAGACCAGGCCGCGCAGGTCCAATCGCAGGCCAAAGTGATCGCAAAATTCAGAGGCACTGGCCAGCCCCGTGTTCAGACGGTCACGCCAGGGGTGCATCGCGGCCCCATCGATGCGGGCATCGTCGTCAACCAGCAGCAGACCCACTTCTTCGAAGGTCTCGCGAACGGCGGCCACGAAGTAGTCCAGCCCGCCTTCGGCCACGCCCAACAGGGCACTGGCTTCGGCGTCACCGGGGCCCAGCGTGCAGGTGTGGGCGTCCCGGTCGCTCGCGGCCAGCACACCGCCCGGAAATACGGCGATGCCGCCGCGAAAGTCGCCTTCGCGTTCGGCCCGTCGCAACATCAACACCTCCAGCGAAGGCGTCGCACCGGCACGGTCGCGCACCAGCAGCAGCGACGCCGCCGCACGTGTGCCCGCCTCAATCGTGTAGGGCTGCGACGCCTCGTGGTTAACAGCGCCGGCGCTCACAGCAGCACCCCCTGGGCCCGCAGGGTGTCGATCTCGGCCGGGCTGTAGCCCGCTTCCTGCATCACCGCCACACTGTGTTCTCCAAGAGCCGGTGCGCGCCGCGGGTGCGCAGCGGGCGTGCGGTCAAAACGGGGCGCAGGGCCGGGCTGCACCACGCCGTCGATGCTGACGTAAGCCTTGCGCGCCAAGGCATGCGGGTGCTGTGCGGCTTCGTCAAAGTTCAACACGGGCGCAAAGCAGGCGTCGGAGCCTTCGAGCAGCGCGCACCAATGCGCGCGCGTCTGGCTTTGCACAATCTGGCTGATCACCTGATGCATTTCGGGCCACAGTTCGCGCTTGTACTGGCCCTTGACGAACCGCTCGTCCAGGCCCAGGGCCTTGGCCAGCGTGGCAAAAAACTTGGGCTCCAGCGGGCCCAGGCTGATGTAACGGTTGTCGGCGGTCGCGTAAGTGCCATAAAAAGGTGCACCGCCGTCCAACAGGTTGCTGCCACGCTGGTCTTGCCAGTTGCCCGCCGCCTGCAGGCCAAAAAACACCGAACTCAATGAAGCCGCGCCGTCCACCATGGCCGCGTCAACCACCTGGCCTTGGCCGGAATGCTGGCGTTCAAACAGCGCCGCCATGATGCCGAAGGCCAGATACAAAGCGCCGCCGCCGTAGTCACCCACCAGGTTCAAGGGCGGCACTGGCGCACCACCTGCGGCACCGATGGCATGCAGCGCACCGGTCAGCGCGATGTAGTTCAGGTCATGCCCGGCGGCCTGTGCCAAGGGGCCGGTCTGACCAAAGCCCGTCATGCGCCCGTACACCAGCCGTTTGTTGCGGGCATGGCAGTCCACCGGGCCAAGCCCCAGGCTCTCGGTAACCCCGGGCCTGAAGCCTTCCACCAGCACATCGGCGGTTTCAACCAGGCGCAGCACGGCGTCCCGACCCGCGGCGGCCTTCAGGTCCAGCGCCACCGAGCGGCGCCCGCGGGCATTGACGTCAAAGCGCCGGTCCATGGCCAGGCCCAGACCGCTGGGCTGCAGGCGGTCTACCCGCACCACGTCAGCGCCCAGATCGGCCAGCAACATGCAACACATGGGGCCCGGACCGATGCTGGCGAGTTCAACGACGCGAAGGCCGGCAAGAGGCCCTGCAGCGGGCGGGGGCCGTGGGGTGCTGTTGTTGTCCATGGCCGGAGTTTGCCCGATGCGCACCAGCCAGCTGCCGGCACCCTGCTGCGCGCACAACGTCGTGCAGTCCATCACGGCGACCTGCAGCACGGTCGCCATGGCTTCAAGGCCGTGCCCGGTCGCGCCGATAGCAGGCGTGTCAGCCATGCCGTCTTGGACATGGCAGGTGCGTCGCTCACGCAACGGCAACAGGCCGCCGAGCACCGAACCGCTGCAGGAGAAACCACATGCATCCCACCGCCGTCCCTCGATTTGCCATCGCCGCCCTTGCGTTGGCAGCCGCCAGTCTGGTCAGTCTGCCCGCCG
>JAHECB010000132.1:0-10357 GCA_024641925.1 Betaproteobacteria bacterium | reverse complement strand
CGCCCGCAGCGCTGCCCGCAAGGCGCTGCAAGGCAACCCCGATGTCACGGCAAGGCTCAATGCCTACCTGGGCAAAGTCGAGGCGCAAAAGGCTGCATCGGCCGGTTATCTGCCGCGCCTGGACCTGAATGCCAACGTCGGCACGGAGCGTTCGAGCTACCGGAGTCTGCCCTCGTCGAATCTGAACACCGCCGGCGCCGGCTTGACACTGACCCAGGTGCTGTGGGACGGCATGGCCACCCGCAACGAAGTCAGCCGGGCCAGCCATGAACGCATGAGCCGCTGGTTCGAGCTGGTTGACGCTGCCGAACAGACCTCGCTGGAGGCCACCCGCGCCGTCTACGACGTGCAACGCATGCGCAAACTGGTGGCGCTGGCCGAAGACAACCTGCGCCAGCACGAGCAGGCCGCTGCCAAGCTGGAATCCCGTGTCAAGGCCGGTGTGGGCCGCGGTGTCGACCTGGACCAGGCCCGCGCCCGTGTCGCCCTGGCGGAGTCCAACCGCGACACCGAACTGGCCAACCTGCACGATGTGGCCGCGCGCTACCAGCGCATCGTCGGTGAAACACCCAACCCCGACATGGGTTCGGTGGAGTTGCTTCGCGCCGGCGTGCCCGCCACCGCTGAAGAGACCGTGCAGATGGCCCTGACCCGCAGCCCCACCATCGCCGCCGGCATCGAAAGCCTGCGTGCCGCCCGCGCCACCGAGGCCTCGCGGCGCTCGGCCTACCACCCCACGCTGAGCGCCAAGGCCCAGATCGACGGGGGCCGCAACCTGGGTGGAGTTGACGGGCGCAAGTCCGACGCCTCGGTGGGCCTGGTCCTGAACTGGAACCTGTTCAACGGTGGCGGTGACCAAGCCCGCCTCAGCGAGCAGCAACGCGCCGTGGCACAGGCACAGGACCTGCGCGACAAAGCCTGTCGCGACGTGCGCCAGACCGCGCTGGTGGCCTTCAATGACGCCACCAAGCTGAACACCCAGCTCAACACGCTGGGCCGCAATTCAGCCGCCATCGAACGCGCCCGCGACGCCTACCGGCAGCAGTTCGACATCGGCCAGCGCAGTCTGCTGGACTTGTTGAATGCTGAAAACGAGGCCTACACCGCACGCCGCGCCCTGACCAACGCCGTCTACGACCGCGCCGTGGCGTACGCACGCACCTTGGCGGCCACCTCGCAACTCACCACGCAACTGGGCATTTCGCGTGACCTGCTGCCCGCCGAAGGCGCCAATTGGTCTGCTGGCGCTGATGGCGTCAGCCGCTGCGCGGCACAGGCCATCGACCTGACACCGCTGCGCAGCGGTGCCGACCTGGCGCAGCCGCTGGCAGGCATACCCGTCATCGAGTCGGCCACCGCAAATGTCCAGCCGGCCTACGCCAGCCCCCTGCCGCCCGCCACAACGGCGATCACAGCGCTGCCGTACCCGGGCAGCAGCGCCACGCCCGACATGGCGCGGATGGCACCCACCCGCAACGGCGGGTTGAGCAATGACGCCACCGTCGCCACGCTGGGCAACCGCGTGCAGGCCTGGGCGCGCAGCCTGCGCAAACGGGACATCAGGGGCGTGACGTCGTTCTACGCCCCGGGCTTCAGGGGCGATGCCCCCAGCGCCGCGGCCTGGCGCAGTCAACAGGCACGGTCACTGGCCGGCCGGGGCACGCTGGACCTGACTGTCGAGGACATCACCGTGCGCGAGCTGGGCGACGGTGCCATGGAAACACGCTTCCTGCAGAGCACCAACACCCGCGCCGGCATCGACGTGCAGAACACCGCACTGACCTGGCGCCAGATTCGAGGTCAGTGGCGGATCGTGGCCGAACGCAAGCTGTAAGCGGCCTTTGCAGCTGGCGGCGCACGGCGCCGCGCACACACCGCGGTTGAGCAATGACAAAGGGCCTTCTTGCAGGGCCCTTTTGTTCAAGAAATCCCGAACCCGGACGAAACCAGTCATGACGGAGAACACAACTTGAGCACATCCCTCGCCAGCAGGCCGCCTGCGGGCACGGCAGCACCCGCTGCCGCTGCGCCCCAGGCCAGCACCGCGCCCCAACCGGCCACGGGCGCCCGCCTGCGCGAAGACCTGATTGCACCCGACCCGCTGCTGGACTGCCTGCTCGAGGTATGCCGCCTGCACGCCGTGCCCGCATCGCGGGCCTCGCTGTCGGCGTCGCTGCCCCTGAACGACGGACAGCTCAGCCTGGACATGGCCGAGCGCGCTGCGGCGCGCGCCGGCATGGCCAGCAAGGTCCAGCGCCTGGCGCTGGAGCAGATCGACCCGGCCACGTTGCCGGCCATTCTTTTGCTGAAGGGCAACAGGGCCTGCGTGTTGACCGGCCACTCGGCACGCCGCGGTGAGGTACGGGTGCTGATGCCCGAGACCGGCCAGGGTGCCGTCACCTTGCGCAGCACCGACCTGGCGGCGCGCTACACCGGTGTGGCCCTGTTTGTGCGCCCGCATTTCCGTTTTGACGCGCGCAGCAAGGCTGGCAACGCCCCCCAGGCGAGCGGCGCACAAGACGCCCATGCGCCGGCCGGTCATCCGCTGTCACGCCATTGGTTCTGGGGCGTCGTGCTCGAACAGCGCGGGGTCTACCGCGACGTCTTGCTGGCGGCCCTGCTGATCAACCTGTTTGCGCTGGCCTTCCCGATGTTCTCGATGAACATCTACGACCGTGTGGTGCCCAACCACGCGGTTGAAACGCTGTGGGCGCTGTCCATCGGCGTGTGCCTGGTGATGGCTGCCGACCTGACGATGCGGCTGATGCGCAGCCGCTTTGTCGACGAAGCCAGCGCACGCATCGACGTGCAGCTGTCGGCAGCGCTGATGGAGCGTGTCCTGGGCATGCGGCTGGAGCACCGCCCCGCGTCAGTGGGCAGCTTTGCGCAGAACCTGCGCGGCTTTGAGCAGGTGCGCGACTTCATCGCCAGCAGCACCGTCACCACGCTGATCGACCTGCCGTTTGCGCTGCTCTTCCTGGCCGTGATGGTCTGGATTTCACCCTGGCTGGCGCTGCCGGTGGTGGTCGCGGGGCTGGTCATCCTGGGCCTGGGCTGGACCTTGCAGAAACGCCTGCAGGAACTGGCGCAATCCACCTACCGCGCCAGTGCCACACGCAACGCCACGCTGGTGGAAAGCCTCAACGGCATCGAGACCATCAAGAGCCAGGGCGCCGAAGCCAGCGTGCAGGCCAAGTGGGAACGCACCAATGCCTTCTTGAGTGCGACCAACGTGCGCATGCGCGGCCTGTCCACGCTGGCCACCAGCAGCACCGGCGTCATCAGCCAGGGTGTGACGGTGGCCATCATCATCATCGGCGTCTACCTGATCAACGAGCGCGCCCTGACCATGGGCGCGCTGATCGCCTGCACCACGTTGGCTTCACGCGCGCTGGCACCCGCCGGCCAGGTGGTGGGCCTGCTGATGCAGTACCAGGGCGTGAAGACCAGCCTGAGCAGCCTGACGCAGCTGATGGAACAGCCGCAGGAACGCCCGGCAGGCCGCAGCTTCCTGCAGCGTTCGCAGATGGCCGGCGACATTGAACTGCGCAACGTCAGCTTCAAGTACCCGGGCCGCGACGACGCTGTGCTGGAGCACCTGAACATCAAGATCAAGGCCGGTGAACGTGTGGCCTTCATCGGCCGTGTCGGGTCCGGCAAAAGCACCATCCAGCGTCTGATGATGGGGCTGTACCAGCCCAGCGAAGGCGCGGTGCTGATCGACGGCACCGACCTGCGCCAGCTCGACCCCGGCGACGTGCGCCGCAACCAAGCCTATGTGTCGCAGGACGTGACCCTGTTTTTCGGCACGCTGCGCGAGAACATCGCCTTTGGCCTGCCCTTTGCCGAAGACGGCGCGGTGCGCGACGCCGCCGAGGTGGCCTGCATGACCGACTTCGTGAACCGCCATCCCCGCGGGTTCGACATGCCGGTGGGTGAAGGCGGCAGTACGCTGTCGGGCGGGCAGCGGCAGTGTGTGGGCCTGGCCCGCGCCGTGCTGCACAACGCACCCATCCTGCTGCTGGACGAACCCACCAGCGCGATGGACTTTTCCACTGAAGCGCAGGTGACGCAGCGCATCAGCGCTTATGCGGCCAACAAGACGGTGGTGCTGGTGACACACCGCACCTCCATGCTGGCCATGGTCAACCGGGTGATCGTCATCGACGGCGGCAAGGTCGTTGCCGACGGCCCGCGTGACCGCATCATGGAAGCGCTGACCCACGGGCGCATTGCGAGGGCTGCATGAATACCAAGGCACAAGCCCTTCACGCGCCCGCTGGCGCTGCGGACAACCAGCCCAGGTCGCTGGCTCAACGCGCCATCCAGTGGGCCTCGTCCGATTCCAAGAACTCGGTGGCCCAGGCCGGCGCCGCAGCGCCCACGCGCGCACCAGCCGCTGGTGCACCACAGCCGCAGGCGGCAAGCCCGGCGGGCAACAGTTCAGCCGTGCGCAGCTTCGAGCTCGAAGCCGATGACGTGATTTCGCGTCAGCGCAGCCAGCGGGCGCAGTGGATCACCCGCACGGCCGCCCTCGTGGTGGCGGTGCTGCTGGTCTGGGCTGGCTACGCGAAGATCGACGAGGTGACCAAAGGCGAAGCCAAGGTCATCTCCTCCAAACAGCTGCAACTGGTGCAGTCGCTGGACGGCGGGGTCGTGTCGGAAATCCTGGTGCGCGAAGGCCAGGTCGTGGAAGCCGGACAGGTGCTGCTGAAGATCGACGAAACCCGGGCCACGTCCGGCGCGCGCGAAAACGCCGCCCAGGGTTTTGCGCTGCAGGCCCGCCTGGCGCGGCTGCGTGCCTTGGCCGAAGGCAGCGAATTCAAGCCGCCAACACACGACGGCAACGAAGAGCTGCGCATCGTCACAGAGGAAAAGAGCCTGTACATCAGCCGCAGGGCTGAACTGGCCAACCTGGTGTCCATCAGCCAGCAGCAACTGGCGCAGCGTCAGCAAGAGGCCAGCGAGATGCGTGCCCGGCGTGCGGCTGCCGAACGCAGCATGGCGTCGTCGCAGCAGGAACTGGTGCGCACACGACCGCTGCTGGCCAGTGGCGCCGTCAGCGAGGTGGACCTGATCAAGATCGAGCGCGACATCTCGCGCAGCCGCGGCGAAATGGAGCAGGCCGGCGCGCAACAGATGCGGGCGCAGGCCGCCATCGGCGAGGCCCAGCGCAAGATCCAGGAAACCGAGATGACCTTCCGCAACGAAGCGCGCAAGGAACTGGCCGAAAACATGGGCCGCCTGAACGCCTTGAACGAAAGCGCCGTGGCGCTGAACGACAAGGTCGACAAGAGCCAGATCAAGAGCCCCGTGCGCGGGCGTGTGCAGCGTCTGCTGGCCAACACCGTGGGTGGTGTGGTGCAGGCCGGCAAGGACCTGGTGGAGATCGTGCCACTGGACGACAAGCTGGTGCTGGAAGCCAAGGTCAACCCGCGCGACATCGCCTTCATCCACCCCGGGCAGGCGGCGAACGTGAAGTTCACGGCTTACGACTCGTCCATCTACGGCGGCCTGGACGCCACCGTGGAAAACATCAGCCCCGACACCGTGGTGGACGAAAAAGGCAACGCCTTTTACCTGGTGCGTGTGCAGACCCACAAGGCCCAGCTGGGTGAGTCCATGCCCATCATTCCCGGCATGACCGCCCAGGTGGACGTGCTGACGGGCAAGAAATCGGTGCTGTCCTACCTGCTCAAGCCCGTGCTCAAGGTCAAGGACAACGCGCTGCGTGAACGCTGATCACCCGCATTTCCAGCGCCTGGTCGCTTGGTTTGCTCTTTGTAGTTTTGTCATGAAAGAACCGGTATGCCACTGATCCTTCAAACCGCGAAATCCACCGTTACCGGCTTGTGGGGCCGTTCCTTCATTCGCGAAGCCAACGGCAAGTTCCGGCTGCTGCAGCTGGACGATGTGGTGGTGCGTGGCGACCTGATCCTGACCGAGCAGAACGCCATCGCCCAGCTGACCGAGGACCCGGCGCCGCGCCAGGCCAAGGTGCCCGTCGAAACCACCGACATGGACCGTGCGATTGCAGGCTTGAACAACAACGAAGCCGACTTTGCAACCGCGGCCGGCACCAGCGCTGGCGACGGCGGCTTGACGCCGGGCATGCGCGTGGAGCGCATCAGCGAAGGCCTGGGCGAGGCCATTGAGGCCTACACCGCCAGCGCCCCTGCCGCCGTGGTCACCGGCTTTGCCACCTCAGTGTCAGCACCGGTGCTGGCCCAGGTGAACACCGGTGTGCGCACGGTGGGCAACGCCAATGCCACCGAAGGTGAAGCCCTGGTGTTCGACGTGCAGGTGTCGGGCGACGGCAGCACGGCGTTGACGCTGCCGTTTTCAGTGGAAACCGGCACCGCCAGCGCCGATGACGTGGGCGAACCCATCTTCAGCAACGGTGTGGTGCTCAACGGCGACGGCACCATCACCGTGCCCGCGGGCGTGACCTCGTTTGTCGTGTCGGTGCCCACCATCAATGACAACCTGGTCGAAAACACCGAGACACTGACCGTGCACGTGGGTGGCATCAGCGCCACCGGCACCATCACCGACGACGACCTGCCCAGCATCGTTTCGGTGGAGCCCGGTCAGCCGGGCGCCGGCGACGATGCCGTGGTCGAAGGCAACGACCTGGTCTTTGCCGTCACCCTCAGCGGCGCGGGCAGCGCGGCCACGGTGTACCCCTTCAGCCTGGGCGGCGGCACTGCCAGCGCCAGCGACTACGGTGTGCCCGTGTTCAGCAACGGTGTGGTCTACAACGCCGATGGCACCATCACCGTACCGGCGGGCGTGGGCACATTCACCGTCACCGTGCCCACGGTGCAAGACACGCTGGTCGAAGACCAGGAGACCGTGCGCCTGACCGTTGCAGGTGTCAGCGGCGACGGCATCATCCTGGACGACGACGTCCTCGGGCCGCCCACCGTGGCAAGCATCGAACCCGGGCCATCGGGTGACGTGGTGGTCGAAGGCTCGCCGCTGAACCATGTGGTGACACTCACCAGCCCCACCACCGAGGCCACGACCTACACCTTCACCCTCGGCGGCGGCACCGCCGGGCCGGTGGATTACGGCACACCCACGTTCACCGACGGCGTGGTGCTCAACGACGATGGCACGCTGACGGTGCCCGCCGGCGTGAGCAGTTTTGTCATCACCGTGCCCACCGCACAGGACACACTGGTCGAGCCCAATGAAACCCTGCCGCTCAGTGTGGGCGGCGTCACGGTCATCAGCACCATCGTCGACGACGACAGCGACCAGCCCACCGTGACACACGTTGAACCCGGCGGCCCCGGCCTGGGCGACGATGCCACGGTGGAAGGCACCGACCTGGTGTTCACCGTCAGCCTGAGTGGCCCCACCACAGCACCCGCCACCTACGCCTTCAACCTGGGCGGCGGCAGTGCCAGCGCCAGCGACTTCGGCGCACCGCAGTTCAGCGACGGCGTCGTGCTGAACGCGGACGGCAGCATCACCGTGCCAACCGGGGTCAACGGTTTCACCGTGACCGTACCGACCACGCAGGACACGCTGCTGGAGTCAAACGAAACCGTGCCCATCACCGTGGGTGGCATGGCCGCCGTGGGCACCATCATCGACGACGACGCCGACAAGCCCACGGTGCGCACCATCGAGCCGGGAAACCCCGGGCTGGCCGACGACGCTACGCCCGAGGGCACTGATCTGGTCTACACCGTCACCTTGAGTGGCGCCACCGCCGCGCCTTCGGTCTACGGCTTCAACCTGGGCGGCGGCAGCGCCAGTGCCGACGATTACCAGGCCCCCATGTTCAGCCACGGCGTGACCTACGACCCGCTTGACGACAGCATCACCGTGCCGGCCGGCGTCAGCAGCTTCACGGTCACGGTACCCACCACACAGGACAGCCTGGTCGAAAGTGACGAAACGCTGCCGCTGTCCATCGACAACGTCACCGCTATCGGCACCATCCTGGATGACGACGGCGGCAACCCGGTGGTGACCAAGATCGAACCGGGCAACCCCGGGCTGGCCGACGACGCCACCCCCGAGGGCTCGGACCTGGTGTTTGCCGTGACCCTGAGTGCGCCCACCGGCGTGCCGGTCACCTACAACTTCAACCTGGGCGGTGGTACCGCATCGGCCACCGACATTGGTGCGCCCGTGTTCAGCCACGGCGTCACCCTCAACCCTGACGGCACCATCACCGTGCCGGCAGGTGTCAGCAACTTCAGCGTGCGTGTGCCGACCATCCAGGACACCGAGGTGGAATGGGACGAAACCGTGCCCCTGAACATCGGCGGCGTGACCGCCGTAGGCACCATCATGGACGACGACGGCGGCAGGCCGGTGGTTGTGCGTGTGGAGCCTGGCGCGCCAGGCATTGCCGACGACAGCGTGGTCGAAGGCAACAACCTGCTGTTTGAAGTCACGCTCAGCGCGGCCACCACCACCCCGGCGAGCTTTGCCTTTGCCCTGGGCGGCGGCACGGCCGCCAGCGGCGACGTGGGCAGCCCCAGTTTCAGCAACGGTGTGACACTCGACGCCGACGGCATGCTCAACGTACCGGCGGGCGTCAGCAGCTTCATCATCACGCTGCCGACCATCCAGGACACGCTGATCGAAAACGACGAAACCGTGCCGGTCACGGTGGGCGGTGTGGCGGCTGTGGGTACCATCATCGACGACGACGCCGGTCAGCCCACGGTGGTCAAGGTAGAGCCGGGCAATCCCGGCGTGGCAGACGACAGTACGCCGGAAGGCGCACCGCTGGTTTATGCCGTGACCTTGAGCGCCGCCACCACGGCGCCCGCCACCTACCCCTTCAGTTTGGGCGGCGGCAGCGCTGGCGCCGACGACTTCGGCGCCCCCATTTTCAGCGACGGTGTGGTGCTGAACGCCGACGGCACCCTCACCGTGCCGGCGGGTGTGGCGCAATTCAGCGTCACCGTGCCCACCACGCAGGACACGCTGGTCGAAGGCGACGAAACGCTGCCGCTGGCCATCGGTGGCGTGTCGGCCGTCGGCACCATCATCGACGATGACCAGCCGCCCACCATCACGCACATCGAGCCCGGCCAACCCGGTGCCGCTGACGACAGCGTGCTCGAAGGCGAGTCGCTGGTCTACAAGGTCAGCCTGAGTTCACCGACCGCAACACCGTCCACCTACCCGTTCCATCTGGGTGGTGGCACCGCGGGCGCCGACGACCTGGGCGCACCGGTTTTCAGTGACGGGGTCGTGCTGAATCCCGATGGCAGCATCACCGTGCCTGCGGGGGTTTCGGCATTCACCGTGACGGTGCCGACCACGCAGGATGCGCTGGTCGAAAACGACGAAACCGTGCCCCTTGAAATCGGCGGCGTGGCCGCTGTGGGCACCATCGTCGACGATGACGGCGGCAAGCCCAGCGTGACACGCGTGGAGCCCGGTGCGCCGGGCGTGGCCGACGACGCCACGCCGGAAGGCACCGCGCTGGTCTACACGGTCAGCCTCAGCGCGGCCACCAACGCCCCGTCCGTGTATGCCTTCAACCTGGGCGGTGGCACGGCCAGTGCCGACGACATTGGGGCGCCGGTGTTCAGCAACGGCGTGGTGCTCAACGCGGACGGCTCGATCACCGTTCCCACGGGTGTCAGCAGCTTCACCGTCACCGTGCCCACGACGCAGGACACGCTGATCGAAAACAACGAAACCGTGCCCTTGTCCGTGGGTGGAGTGGCCGGTGTCGGCACCATCATCGACGACGACGGTGGACAGCCGGTGGTGGTCACCGTGGAACCGGGCACACCCGGACTGCAGGACGATGCCACGCCTGAAGGCCAGGACCTGGTCTTCAATGTGACGCTGAGCGCGGCCACGGTGGCGCCCGCCACCTACAACTTCAGTTTCGGCGGCGGCACGGCCGAGGCCGGTGACATCGGCAACCCGGTTTTCAGCGATGGTGTTGTGCTCAACGCTGACGGCACCATCACCGTGCCGGTGGGTGTCGCGCATTTCAGCTTCACCATTCCCACCGTGCAGGACACCTTGGTGGAAGCCGACGAAACCGTACCGGTCAGCGTGGGCGGCGTGTGGGCCACGGGCGTCATCATCGACGACGACGCCGGCAAACCCACCGTCACGACGGTAGAACCTGGCAACCCGGGTGTAGGGGACGACCGCACGCCTGAAGGCAGCGACATCGTTTTCAACGTGAGCCTGAGCAGCGTCACGCGTGCACCGGCGACCTACGCGTTCAACCTGGGCGGTGGCACCGCCGGCGCCGACGACATCGGCGCGCCGGTGTTCAGCAACGGCGTCGTCCTGAACGCCGACGGCACCATCACCGTGCCCGCCGGTGTGGACGGCTTCTCCGTCACCGTGCCCACCA
>JAHECB010000389.1 GCA_024641925.1 Betaproteobacteria bacterium | reverse complement strand
AGCATGTCCTCGACCAGGAACTGCACCACGTCGGTCAACTGGACGGCCGCTTCTTCGCCGTTGGTGAAGCCTGTGACACGTTTGCCCTGGACCAGTGGCCTGCCGTCGCGGGAGCGCACGTTTTTCAGCACAGCAGGCGCGTGGCAGACGGCAGCCACGGGTTTGGCGGCACCCCACATCGATTCGATGAGCTGGATGGAGTCCCGGTCGTCGACCAGGTCCCCCAGCGGGCCGTGGCCACCGGGGTAGAACACGGCGTCAAAGTCGCCACCGGAAACAGTGGACAGGCGCTGGGTGTTGGCCAGCATCGATTGGGCGGCGGCATCCGACTTGAAGCGCTGCGTGTCCGGCGTCTGTGCATCGGCCGCGTCGCTCTTGGGGTCGACCGGCGGCTGGCCACCTTTTGGCGACGCCAGGGTGATGTCGGCGCCAGCGTCGGCAAACACGCAATACGGTGCGGCAAACTCTTCCAGTCAGAAGCCGGTTTTTTGGCCGGTTTGGTCCAATTGCCCGTGTGAAGTCAGCACCATCAAGATTTTCATTTGCAGGTCCTCTCAGTTGATGCCTTCAGCTTAGGTGTGCTTGGCGGGCCGCCGCCGCTGTGCACAGGCCGAATGTCTGTAGGACAAGGCCACGACCCATGTTTGCTTCGGCATGCCTGGGCGGCTGGTGGTGCTGGCCAAGATCCTCCATCGGGCCGTCGAGGCCCGGCCGTCAGGGGGCGCGGCTGACCCGCCAGATCACATTGCCCACGTCATCGGCCACCAGCAGCGCGCCCTGGGTGTCCAGCGCAACGCCGACGGGCCTGCCCAGCGCCTTGCCGTCGTCGCTGAGGAAACCGGTCAACACGTCAAGCGGCTGGCCCGATGGCTGGCCGTCTGTAAACGGCACAAAGATCACCTTGTAGCCGCTGTGCGGCTTGCGGTTCCATGAGCCGTGTTGCCCGACGAACATGCCCTGCGCAAAAGTCGCGGGCAGCGTGTTGCCGGCTGAATACGCGAGCCCCAGCGACGCGGTGTGTGGGCCCAATGCGTAGTCGGGCACCACCGCCCGGGCCACCAGATCGGGGCGGGGCGGCTGCACGCGCTCGTCCACGTGGCGGCCAAAGTAGCTGTAGGGCCAGCCGTAGAAAGCGCCGTCACGAACGGCCGTCAGGTAGTCCGGTACCAGGTCGCTGCCCAGTTCGTCGCGCTCGTTGACCACCGTCCACAGCGTGCCGGTCCTGGGCTCCCAGGCCATGCCGTTGGGGTTGCGCAGGCCGGTGGCGTACAGGCGCGATGCGCCGGTTCTGGCATCGATCTGCCAGATGGCGGCGCGCCCCTCTTCAGCTGCCATACCGTTTTCAGCCACGTTGCTGTTGGAGCCCACAGTGGCGTACAGCATGCTGCCGTCGGGGCTGGCGATGAGATTTTTTGTCCAGTGGTGGTTGCGTGTGCCGCCGGGCAGGCCGGCCACCGTTTGCGGGGGCGCCTGGATCTGCGTGGCCCCGGTGGTGTACGGGAAACGCACCACGCCGTCGGTGTTGGCCACGTACAGCATGTTGCCAACCAGCGCCATGCCGAAGGGTGAGTTCAAGTTGCTGATGAAGACCGTTTGCATCTCGGCCACACCGTCACCGTCGGCGTCGCGCAGCAGCGTGATGCGGTTGGCGCTTTGCGGTGCGGCACCGGCCCATTTCATGACCAGTTTCATCACCCAGCCGCGAACGCCCGTGGCGTCGTCCGGGCGATCCGGCGCGTTGGTTTCAGCCACCAGCACGTCGCCATTGGGCAGCACGTGGATCCAGCGGGGATGGTCCAGCCCACGGGCGTAGGCCTGAACACGGGTGCCCGGTGCGGCAATGGGCTTTTCGCCAGCCGCCCAGCCTTGAGCCGGTGCAATGTTCACCGTGGGTATCAAGGATGGGGAGGGGGGCGGCAGTGCAGGGCGGGGCCCGGTGCCATCGGCCACCTGGAAGCGGGCCAGGTCGCCACAGGCGCCCAGTGAAAGCAGGGTGCAGGCCAACAAAGCGGTAAGGCCATGGGCAAGGAAAGGTCGTTTGGCAGTCATCGTCTGATTCTGCAATTTGTTCTGCAGACCCTCTGTAGGTGGACATGCTGCCGGCGCGTGGGTGGCCCGCTAAGACCGGGCTGCAAGCCGCCATTGCACCCGGCCCGGCCTGGTCTTGACTCAGCCGCGACAATAATGCCCATGGACATCCCCCTTGAATGGCTGCCCGCCCAGGGTCGCCCCGAACAACTGATCCTGCTGCTGCACGGCTGGGGCTCCAGCGGCACGGCGATGGCGCCGCTGGCGCAGGCGCTGCGGGTGCAGTTCCCCCAGGCGGCTGTGCTCGCCCCCGACGCCCCCAACGTGTACGAGCGTGACGCCGACATCAGCGTTGATCCGGCGCGTGGTGCGCCGCGCCGCCAGTGGTATGCCGTGCGCGACCTGACACCCCAGATCTGGCCCGAGCGGGTGGCGGCCTGCCTGCCGCCGCTGCACGACTGGGTCAAGGCGCAGCAGCAGCGGCTGGGTGTGGGCACGGCCGCCACCTGTCTGGGCGGCTTTTCGCAAGGTGCCATCCTGTCAATGGCGCTGGCCACCCGGCACGACGGCCTGGCGGGCCGGGTGCTGGCCTTTTCGGGCTGCTTCACGGCCAGGCCCGCGGTGGCGCCCGAACTCACCACCTTTCACCTGTTCCACGGCGAGTCGGACGCCGTGATTCCCGCTGACGGTTCCCAACAAGCGCTCGCCTGGCTGGGCGCGCTGGGCGGTGACGCCACGGTCGACATGGCCCAAGGGGTGGGCCACGAACTGCACCCGGCCTTGATCCAGTGCGCGCTGCAACGGCTGCAGAACCACATTCCGGCGCGCACCTGGCGCGCGGCGCTGGGTGCTGCTGCCAGCCTGGCGCCCACCGCCGCCGGGGATGTCGACCCCTCATGACCCGCCCAGTGCGGCTGCAAACTTCAACATCCTGCCCATGATCTTTCTGCTGTCTCCCGCCAAGTCCCTGGACTACGACACACCGGTGCCCAAAACGGTGCTGCGCCGCGCCACCGAGCCGCTGTTCACGCCCCAGGCAAAAGGGCTGATCGACGTGCTGGCCCGTAAAAGCCCCGCCCAAGTGGCCCAGCTGATGGACCTGTCCGACAACCTGGCGCAACTGAACGCCCAGCGCTATGCAGCCTGGCAGCCCCAGGCCACGCCGCACAACGCCAAGCCTGCGCTGCTGGCGTTCAACGGCGACGTCTACGACGGCCTGCAAGCCAGCACGCTGAAAACGGCGGACCTGGACTGGGCGCAGCAATATCTGGTGCTGCTGTCAGGCCTGTACGGCGCACTGCGGCCGCTGGACCTGCTGCAGCCCTACCGCCTGGAGATGGGCACGGCGCTCCCGAACCCACACGGCAAGGATTTGTATGCCTATTGGGGCCGCACGGTGGTGGAGCACCTGAACGCATCG
>JAHECB010000003.1:8974-49643 GCA_024641925.1 Betaproteobacteria bacterium | reverse complement strand
TCTGGTTGACGGGCCAGTTCCAGGGTGTGATCAGCCCGCAGACGCCGATCGGCTCCTTGCTGATCATCGTCGTGCCGCGCAATTCGCTGAAGGCGTAGTCCTTCAACACGGCCAGTGCCGTCTGCAGGTGGCCCACGCCCATGGCGGCCTGGGCTTTTTGCGACAGCATGGCCGGCGCGCCCATTTCTTCGGTGATGGCGGCGGCCATGTCGGCGTAGCGCAGCTTGTATTCGGCAATGATGCGTTCCAGCAGCGCCACCCGTTCGGCCACCGACGTTTGCGAGTAGCTGGCAAAAGCAGCCCGCGCGGCCTTGGCAGCGGCATCCACGTCGGCCGCAGAGCCCATGGAAATGCGGCCAGCCACGGCTTCGGTGGCGGGGTTGATGACGTCCAGGGTCTTGGCGGTGATCGGGTCGACCCAGCTGCCGTTGATATAGAACTTGAGGTAGTTGCGCATGAGGGCCCCTTCTGGATTGGCGTGTTGCAGAGTAAAAAATTCAGCCTTGGATGGTGACACGGAAAGCGCGGCACCGCTGTCATGTGGGTTGCACACCGGCCGCCGGGCGTGATGGCGACGCTGGCTGAGAGAATGGGCACCCATGACCGACCAGGCGTCAACTTCTTTGCTGCACAGCGCCTTCTACCGCTTTGTGCCGCTGGCCCATCCGCATGCCGCAGCCGACACCTTGCGCGCACTGGCGCAAGGCCTGCAGGGCGTGCTGCTGGTGGCCCACGAAGGCATCAACGGCACGCTGGCAGGCGCGCCCGAGGCTGTAGCCGCCTTTGAAGCCGCGCTGCAGCAAGCCAGCGTGCTGGGTGGTGCGCTGAGTGGCATGCCCTTCAGGCACAGCGCCTGTGTCACCGCGCCCTTTGGTCGCCTGAAGGTCAGCGTCAAGCCGGAAATCGTGGCGCTGGGGCTGCCCTCTGCAACCGGCCACCCGGAACGGAACGCCTTGCCACCCCCGACCCAGGACGACGCCAGCCACCTGTCCCCGCTGGCCTGGCGCGCGCTGATGTCGCGGCAGAACGTGGTGCTGCTGGACAACCGCAACCACTTCGAAGTCCGGCTGGGACACTTTCGCGGCGCGGTCGACCCCCAGGTTCACCACTTCCGCGACTTTGTGGACTACGTGCAGGCCCAGGCGCCGGCCTGGCGTGCCGCCAAGCGACCGGTGGCCATGTATTGCACCGGAGGCATTCGCTGCGACAAGGCCGCGCCCTGGCTGCGCAGCCTGGGTTTGCAGGTCTGGCAGCTGGAGGGCGGCATCCTGAACTACTTCCATCAGCTGGACGACGCCAGCCGCGACTGGCAGGGTGAGTGTTTTGTCTTTGACAACCGCGTGGCCCTGGACAGCAGCCTGAACGAAACCGACACCACGGCCGAACGGGTGTTTGACAGCAACCATCCCGACGAGGCCTGGCGCCTGCAGCGGGCACGCCGGCTGGATGATGCGGCGTGTTGAGCAGCCCGTTGTGCCGCCCACCGGCGCAGCGACCAGCCCGCGTGACCCGGCCTGAAGCCCCGTGGACACCGCCGCTGCGCGACGGCGTCGGCGCCAGCCGTGTGGGTGTTGGCGCCGGACACTTTGCCAGCGTGTTGCACTTTCTGACGGGACGTTTCCCCGCAGTTGAAAACTGGCCTCAACGTCTGGCGCAGGGCAACGTGCTGGACAGCCGCGGACAGCCGCTGGCGGCCGATGCGCCCTGCCCGCCCGGCATGCTGCTGTGGTACTGGCGCAGCCCGCCAGCCGAGCTGCGTGTGCCGTTTGAGGTGGAGCTGCTGCACCAGGACGCGCACCTGGTGGTGGTCGACAAACCGCACTTCCTGCCCGTGACACCGGGTGGCCGCCACCTGCAGGAAACCGTGCTGGTGCGATTGAAGCGGCAACTGGGCATCAACACCCTGGCGCCCATGCACCGGCTGGACCGCGACACCGCCGGCGTGCTGGTGTTCACCGTGCAGCCGGCCACACGCCATGCCTACCAGTCGCTGCTGCGCGACCGGCAGGCCCACAAGGTCTACGAGGCCGTCGCAGCCTGGCGTGAAGACCTGGCCTTGCCGCTGACTTGCCACCACCGCCTGCAACAGCGCGACGGCAACGGTTTCATGCAGATGCAGGTGGTGGACGGCCCGCCCAATGCCGAGTTGACGGTGGAACTGATCCAGCGCATCGCCGATGTCCCGCCCGAACTCGACACGCCGCAATCGTCGCCACCGGGCGGGCGGGCACTGTACCGCCTGACGCCCCGAACGGGGCAGAAACACCAACTGCGGGCGCAGCTCCATGCGCTGGGCATACCCATCCTGGGCGACCGCATCTATCCCGATCTGTTGCCCGAAGCAGCACCCGACGCCGCACCCGACTACAGCCAGCCGCTGCAGTTACTGGCCCGCGCGCTGCGTTTCACCGACCCCGTCACCGGACAGCCGCGGTGTTTCATCAGCCGGCGACGGCTGCAGCATGCACCGGCGGACAAGCCGCAAGACGGCGACGCCCAGCTGTGACATGCTTGGCACCCGCTCACGCATCCGCCACGGCAGCGGCTGCGTAGATTGGGGACAGCTTCATCAACAGCGTCCGCAACAGGCGACCCAGGAACTGACCCCGGCCGCCGCAACCCTATGCCCCCATGACCCCAACCCCTTCTGCAACACCGGTCACCGATCGCAGCCAGGCGCTGTCGCAAGCGCTGTCGAGGGTGGCCCTGGGCGATCGTGCAGCCTTTGCCGAGCTCTACCGGCTGAGCAGCGCGCACATGCTGGGCGTGATCCTGCGTATCAACAACAACCGCGCGCAGGCTGAAGACGTTTTGCAGGAGTGTTTTGTCAACATCTGGCGCGCCGCGCAAAGCTACGAAGCCGCGCGCAGCCAACCCATGACCTGGCTGAGCAGCATTGCGCGCAACCGTGCCATCGACAGCCTGCGCCGCCGCAAGGCCGAGGTGGCCACCGTCAGCACCACCGTGCTGGCCGACGACGGCAGCGACAGCGACCTGCTGGCCCGCATGCCCAGTCAGGATGCCGGCCCCCTGGAGCTGCTGCAGCAGGCCGCTGAATCGCGCCAGCTGACCCATTGCATCGGTGTGCTCAGCGCAGAGCAGCAGCAATGCATGGCGCTGGCCTATTACCAGGGGCTGTCGCACGCCGAGGTGGCGCAGCATCTGTCCCAACCCCTGGGCACCGTGAAGAGCTGGGTTCGCCGGGCCTTGATGGCGCTGAAAGATTGCCTGACACGCGCCGCAGCGCCAGACAGGGCCTGACATGGACTACAGCAAACCCGAACTGGCCGACCGTCTGGCGAGCGAATACGTGCTGGGCACCCTGCAGGGCCGTGCACGAACGCGTTTTGAACAACTGCTGCCGGCCCACCCCGCCCTGCGGGCGGCCGTCAGTGCGTGGCAGTCCCGCCTGGGGCCGTTGACCGACAGCGTGCCCGAGGTCTTGCCGTCGGCCACGGTCTGGACGCGCATTGAAGAACGCCTGTTCGATGCAGCGCCGAGTCCAGCGCCTGCCCTGCCGTGGTGGCAGCGCCTGGGCGTCTGGCGCGGCTTCACCGGCGTGGCCACCACGGCGGCGTTGGCGCTGTGGCTGGTGACCAGCCAGGTGCCCCCGCTGCAGCCGGCGCAGGCCCCCATCATCATCGTGCTGGGTTCCAACCCGGAAGCCGCCGCGGCCTTGAACGCCAGCTTTGTGGCCAGCGTCAGCGCCGACGGGCGCGCCCTGGTGCTCAAGCCCTTGAACGACCTGGCACTGGCGCCGGGCCGTGCGCTGGAACTGTGGGCCGTGCCGCCGCAAGGTGCACCACGTTCGCTGGGCCTGGTGCAAGCCACGGGTGACACCAAACTGCTGCGCACGGCGCTGCTGGCCAACACGGCCGCTTTTGCCGTCAGCATGGAGCCCGCTGGCGGCTCGCCCACGGGCGCGCCCACTGGCCCCATCGTGTCGGTGGGCAAGCTGCAGTTGTAGGACAACACCGCGTCGCGTCCCGCGACGCCGGTTTCATCGCATCGATCTCCTGCTTTGTTGCATCCAGTCGGGAACGGCCTGCGTAAACAGGTCCAGACGCAGCAACAGCCGCGTCACAGCCCGGCACCGCAACTGCAAAACCTGCGGCGCCAAACCTGACACCCGCCAAGGAGATCCCGATGACCCACCGCACTGCCGCCCATCCGGGCCGTTCAACCAAACGACTTCAAATGCTGGCGGCCATTCCGTTGGCCGTGGCAGCACTGGCTGCGGGCATGAGCGATGCACAGGCCTCAAGCCACCGCGAAGCACCGTTCATCACCACCACGCCCAAGGTCGACGCCACCGACTTTTACATGTTCAACAGCTACGAGACGGGCCGCGGCGCCTACGTCACGTTGATTGCCAACTACCAGCCGCTCCAAGACGCCTACGGCGGCCCCAACTACTTCGCGATGGACCCCAACGCGCTGTATGAAATCCACATCGACAACAACGGCGACGCCAAGGAAGACCTGACCTTCCAGTTCCGCTTCAGCAACAAACTGGCGGGCAATGGCGCCGGCGTGAGCCTGAACATTGGCGGCAAGATGGTCGGCATTCCGCTGATCCAGGCCGGCCAGATCAGCAACGTGAAAGACGCCAACCTGCAACTGGGCGAAAGCTTCCAGGTCAGCGTGCTGCGTGGTGACCGCCGCAACGGTGGCGCACAGGCCGTGACCAACGCCGGCAACGGTGCCAACGTGTTCGACAAGCCGGTGGACTACATCGGCACCAAGACCATCCCCGACTACGCGGGTTATGCCGCCAAGCACATCTACTCCGTCAACATCCCTGGCTGCAACATGCCCGCCAAGTTGTTTGTCGGTCAGCGCCAAGACCCGTTTGCGGTCAACCTGGGCACGATTTTCGACCTGGTGAATGCGCCGCTGGCCGTCATCACCGACCCGGCCTTGATCGGCGCCGTGCCCAACACCATCGGCGATAAAAACGTCACCACGCTGGCCCTTGAAGTGCACGCCAGCTGCCTGAAGGCCAACGACAGCGTCATCGGTGGCTGGACCACGGCCAGCCTGCGCCAGGCTCGTTTGCTGAATCCGTCACCCGCGTCTGGCCATCAGGGCAGCGAAAAGCCGGGCGGCGCCTGGGTGCAGGTGTCGCGACTGGGCATGCCCCTGGTCAACGAAGTCGTCATCGGCCTGAAGGACAAGGACAAGTTCAACGCCTCCAAGCCCTCGGACGACGCCCAGTTTGCCGACTACGTGACCAACCCCACGCTGCCCGCTCTGCTTGAAATCGCGCTGAACATTCCGGGCACGGCACCCACCAACTTCCCGCGTACCGATCTGGTCACCACCTTCCTCACGGGCATCCAGGGCTTGAACCAGCCTGCCGGTGTCGTGGGCTCGGAAATGCTGCGTCTGAACACGGCCATCCCGGCCGTGCCCTTTGCACAGCAAAACCGCCTGGGCGTGGTGGGCAACATCCTGGCCGGTGGCAGCGACAACGCCGGTTACCCCAACGGACGCCGCCCCAAGGACGACGTGGTCGACATCTCGCTGGTGGCGGTGATGGGCGGGCTGTGCATGGCCAACGGCGATACCAACGCGCTGAAGCTGGGCACCACCTGCAAGCCCTCGGCCGTGCCACTGGGTGCGACTGCCTTCAGGCTGCACGACGCAGTGGACCAGGCCGTGGTGCCCTTGCTGCCGGCCTTCCCTTACCTGAACACGCCCATCCCGGGCGCCAAGTAAGGAGATCACCATGAAGTTGAAATACCTGCTGGCTTCAATGGCGGTGCTGTCCACGCTGAGTGGTTGTTTTGGCGGCGACAGCGACGAGCCTGTCGCCGACCAGACCAAGATACCGACCAGCGCGTGGGCGTCGCCCACGGCCTACACGGCCTTTGTGGCCACGGTGGCCGACAGCAACGAGGACCGCGACTTGCTGGAAATGGACGCCACCACCACAGCGCCCGCCTCGGAAACCGAGTTGCCGATCACGGTGCTCTGACAACCTCCAGCGATGGGGTCTGGCCTCTGACAGGCCAGACCCTTTCCCCGGCCCCGCACGGGCCGTTTCAGGCCCCTGCGGGGTGATGGACTCTCAAAATCGTGCTTGATCGGACAACCCTGTTTTTTCGATACGCCTTGTGCTGGACTCTGAGCCTGGCGGGCGCCTGTGCGCCCGCCCTGGCTGCACCTTATGCCCCTGTGGACGACCAGACGGTCGTCCAACAATTGCCCTATCGTCTGGATCGCAGCCAGCGCGCACAGCAGGCTGATGTCGCCAGTGGTGCACTGCCGCTGCCCCAGGCCCTGCAGGCTGCGCAAGCCGCCATCGAACGCAGCCGTCGCTTTGGCGACCCGCGCGAACTGGGTCTGGCGCAAGCGGCGCTGGCGCCCTGGTGGCAACAGCCGACGCCGCCGCCTGCCGTGCGGCTGCTGCGCGCCACAGTGCACCAGAGCCAGCACAGCTTTGATGCCGCGCTGGCCGAACTGGATGATCTGGTGCGACCTGGCGCCCAAGTCCCGCTGGTGGTTCAAGCCCAGGCCGAACTGACCCGCGCCACGGTCTTGCAAGTGACCGGCCGGCTTCAACCCGCCAAGGCCAGCTGCGAAGCACTGTTGGCCCCGCGCTTTGCCCCGCTGGGCGCCGCCGTGACGCTGCCCGCACAGGTTTGCCTGGCCGAACTGCAGAGCCTGCAAGGACAGGCCCAAGCCGCAGACCAGGCCTTGGCCAAGCTGTCCCGCGGCGATGGCCAGACCCGCCCCGACAGCTGGATCCTGCTGGTGCGCGCCGAATTGGCACACCGCCGCGGCGACACCCAGCTGGCGGCCGTGTTGTGGCCACAGGCCCTGGGCGACGATGCCGGCGTGTACGCCCGAGCCGCCTATGCCGACTGGCTGCTGGATCAGCGGCGTGACGCTGACGTGCTGGCCTTGTTGCCGCCCGACAGCGCCGCCGCCGACGCGCTGGCCTTGCGCCGCGCCATCGCGCTGCACCGTCTGCACAGCCCCCAGGCTGGCGCCGCGGCGCAAGACCTGCGGGACCGATTTGACGCCGCGCGCCAGCGTGGCGAGTCCCTGCACCAGCGTGAAGAAGCGCGCTTTTTGCTGGAGGTGCAAGGCGACGCCGCCGGCGCGCTGAAGCTGGCCCAACAACAGTGGCAGCTGCAGAAAGAGCCCGCCGACGCGGTGCTGCTGGCGCGTGCCGCGCAGGCCGCCGGTGCACCGCAGGCCCTGCAGCCGCTGCGCCGTTTCGTGAACGACAACCATTGGGTGGACGGCCGCCTGGCCCTGGTTGACCGGAGCTTGCAGCCATGACATCGACCCTTGCCCTTTCCGGCGTTAGAACAGGCCGCGCGTCCGTGTGGCGCACCTGTGGGCTGGTTCTGGGTGCGCTGCTGATGGCCACGGCGAGCCTTTCGGCCCAGGCACACAAGCCCAGCGACGCCTACCTGAACCTGAGTGCGCAGGGCACGACGATCGAGCAGCGCCTGGACATCCACCTGCGCGACCTGGACCGCGAACTGGTGCTGGACACCAACAACGACAGCCAGCTCACCTGGGGCGAAGTGCGGCAGCGCTGGGCCGATATCCAGCAACTGGCACAAGCGGGCGTGCAGGTCAGCGCCGGCGGCCAGGCCTGCACCGTGCAACAGCAAGACACGCCCAAACTCGACGAACACAGCGACGGCCGCTACGCCGTGCTGCAACAGACACTGAATTGCCCGGGTGCAGCCGCGGGCCTGACCATCAATTACCGCCTGTTTGCCAACACCGACCCCACCCACCGCGGCATCGTACGCGCGGTTAACGGCACCCAAACGCAGACTGCCGTGCTGGCCGCCGGCGACAAGCCAACCGCCTTTTGGGGTGCCGCGGCCGGGTTATCAGCCGACGCGTCCGGCAGCGCCGCACCGATGGGCTTTCCGGGCTTTGTCAAAGAAGGCATGCAGCACATCTGGATCGGCATCGACCACGTGCTGTTCCTGCTGGCACTGTTGCTGCCGGCAGTGCTGATCAGGCAGGGCGGCCGATGGCTGCCGGCCCCCGCGCTGAAACCGGTGCTGCTGGAAGTGGCCGGCATCGTCACGGCTTTCACCATCGCGCACTCCATCACCCTGGCACTGGCCGTGCTGGACGTGGTGAACCCGCCGTCGCGGTGGGTGGAGTCCGTCATCGCCGCCAGTGTGGTGCTGGCTGCGCTGAACAACCTGCACCCGCTGATCAAGCGCCAGCGCTGGGTCATCACCTTCTTGTTTGGTCTGGTGCACGGCTTTGGCTTTGCAGGTGCGCTGAAAGACCTGGGGCTGGGCTCGGGATCGCTGTTGTCACCGCTGCTGGGCTTCAACCTGGGCGTTGAACTGGGGCAACTGGCCATCGTGGCTGTGTTTGTGCCGATAGCCTGGCTGTTGCGGCCGCAGCGCGCCTACCGCGTCGGCGCCGTTCAGGCCGGCTCTGCAGCCATTGCCCTGCTGGCGCTGGTCTGGCTGGCGGAACGTGCGCTGAACCTGGCCCTGTTGAACCCCCTGGTTTAAGCCAATTCCTACCAGCGGCCGAGCCGCCAAGATGTTACAAATTCGTCACAATCGGTTGCAGGTGCTGGGAGGGTTGACCGCGCCCAGCGCCACTTTCGGGAAGCAGCCCATGCCTGAGTTGTTGGCGGCAGACATGCCGCGGGTGTTGATTGTTGATGACGACACCACCATGCTGATCGCGCTCAGCCGCATGCTGAACGGCCGGTTTGCGGTGCAGGTTGCGCGCACCGGCCAAGACGGGCTTCGGCTGGCGCGGCTGGATCCACCCGATCTGGTGATGCTGGACGTTGAAATGCCCGGCCTGGGCGGCCACGAGGTCTGTGCCCAGCTCAAGCAAGACCCGTCGACCAGCGACGTGCCGGTGCTTTTTCTCACCGCCAATGCCGATGAGGCCAGTGAATTGCGTGCGCTGGACAGCGGCGGCGCCGACTTTCTGGCCAAGCCCCCCCGCGCCGCCATCGTGAAGGCCCGGGTGGGCAACCTGGTGCGCATGAAGCGGCTGGCCGACAGGCTGCGCCGCGAGGCCGTGACCGATGGCCTGACGGGCCTGGCCAACCGGGCGCGCCTGGACGAGGTGTTGCAGGTCGAATGGCTGCGCACCCTGCGCAACAGCAAACCCCTGGCCGTGATGATGGTGGACGTCGACCACTTCAAGGCCTACAACGACCACCACGGCCACCAGGCCGGCGACGACGCACTGCGAGAGGTGGCTGCGGCCCTGAAGTCGGTGGCTCGCAGACCGGCTGATCTGGTGGCCCGCTACGGCGGCGAAGAATTCACCTTTGTCCTGCCCGAAACCGACTTGGAAGGCGCCTGCACGGTGGCGCAGTCCGTGCTGGCCGCCGTCAGCATGGCCCAGGTACCCCACGGCGCGTCAAGCGTGGCAGATCACCTGACCGTCAGCATCGGGCTTTCATCGCTGAATTCGGCGCAGGCCGGGCCGGCGCTGCGAACAGCGGACAGTGCATCACCGCCGGACCAGTCGCCGGCCGATGCAGCCGCTTTATTGCGCTGCGCCGACATGGCCCTGTACAGCGCCAAATCAAATGGCCGCAACCAGGCTTGGTACAAGGTCTTGGGCAGCCAGGCCGCGGTGGCAGTGGGCATGAACACGGCGCACAAAGCGGACAGCAAGCCCAAAGGGCCCGCATGACCCCCGCGCTGCGCTGGGGCCTGATCGTGGCGCTGACGGGCGGCGCGCTGGCCACCGGGTTGACCGTGTGGCAGCAGCATCGCATCCAGCGAGCCGTGCAGCTGGAGACCCTGGAGCGCGGGTCCGACGTGGTGGACAGCGCGCTGAATCGCCTGGAACGCAGCGAAATGATGTTGCGCGGCACGCGCGGTTTTGTCATGGGCGCGGGGCCGGACAAAGTCACCTCTGCCGATTTCAGGCGGTACTTCGAATCCAGGGATTTGGCGGTGGAACTGCCCGGCATCCTGGGTGTTGGCATGATCGTGCGGGTGCCACCCGAAAACGAGGTGGCTTACCTGCAAAGCGTCAGAGACCGTGGCGCGCCGGACTTCAGCATCAAGCAGCTGACGCCGCATGCCGGCGAACGGCGGGTCATCCAGCTGGTCGAGCCGGTGGATTCCAACCGTGCGGCCGTCGGACTGGACGTGGCGTCGGAGTCCATGCGCCTGGCCACCACCAACGCGGCATTGACGTCAGGCCACGCAGTCATCACCGGCCCCATTCGGCTGGTGCAGTCCCAACCGGGCAGCTCCATGGGGCTGTTGATGTTGCTCGCCGTGCAGCCGGTCAACCTGGGCCTGAAGGCACCTATCGCCGCGTCGCCGGTTTTTGTGTATTCACCCATTCAAGTCGACGACCTGCTGATCGCCGGCGGCCTGAAATCCGAACTGGTGCGTCTGGACATTGCGGACATCACCGATCCCGCCAAGCCGATCGGGCTGCAGATGCCGGCCCCGGCTTCAACCCAGAAAGCCTTGGGGCAGGCCAGCCTGACCCGTGACGTCCTGGGCCGGCAGTGGCGATTCGAATTTCACGCGCAGCCTGCCCTGGTGCGGGGCCTGAACCTGACACCACCACCCACGGTCTTGCTGCTGGGCTTGCTCGCCGCCGCCTTGGCCGCGCTGTTGACCACCACCATCATCCGGCTGCGCGCCAGTCGGCAAGAAACAGTGGTCCGCAACATGGGTCTGACCACCATGCTGGACCAGGCCAGTGACGCCATCATCGGCATGGACCTGGCCGGCGTGGTGACGTTCTGGAACCGCGGCGCCAGCCGGATCTTTGGCCACACCCGCGAAGAGGCCGTGGGCCATCCGATCACCGCCCTGGGCGCCGCACCGACACAAGTGGCCGAGGACCAGCTGCTGATCGACAACGCCCGGCAGGGCCAGCCCACCGCGCCCTTCGAGACACAGCGCCAACACCGCAGCGGTGCGCTGGTGGACGTGGAAATCTCCGGCGGACCCGCTCTGGATCAGCGTGGCCAGGTGGTGGGCGTGGTGAAGATTTTGCGGCCCATTGCCGAACGCCTGGACCAGGTGCGGGGCCTGCGCGCCTACGGCGAAGAGCTGGCCGCCCTGGTGGCCGAACGCACACAACAGCTGGAACAGACCAGCCAGGACATGCGCACGGTACTGGACGCCCTGCCATCCCTGGTGGGGTCCTGGGACCGCGAGCTGCGCAACCGTTTTGCCAACGCGGCCTATTCGCGCTATTTCGGAGGCGACCACCTCACGATGGCGGGCAAGTCGATGACCGAGGTGCTGGGCGACACGCTGTACGAGGCCAACCGCCCCTTCATCGAAGCCGCACTGCGCGGTGAGGACCAGCGGTTCGAACGCGAACTGCACTTGCAGGACGGCTCGGGCATTCGCCATACGCTGGCGCACTACATTCCGCAATTTCAGAACGGTGAGGTACTGGGCTTTTACGTGCTGGTGCACGACGTCACCGACCTGAAGCACGCACAGGCGCGGCTGGCCGCGCTGGTGATCCAGGCGCAAAACGCCGAACAGCGGTTTCGTGTCACGTTCGAAGCCGCGCCACACGCCAACATGATGGTCGACCGGCAAGGCCGGATTGCCTTGGTCAATCGGCAGGCCGAAGTCCTGTTTGGCTACAACCGCACCGATCTGCTGGGCAGTGCGGTGGGCATGCTGCTGCCCGAGCGTGCCCGCGCGGGCCACGGCGCGCTGATCGAGCAATTTTTTGGCGAAGGCGACCATCGCAAGATGGCCGAAGGCCGCGAGCTGGTGGGCTTGCGCCGGGACGGCACCGAGATGCCGCTCGAAATTGCCCTCAGCCCCGTTGAAACCGAGGACGGCTTGTTCACGCTGGCCGCCATCAGCGACATCTCGTCACGGCGGCTGGCCGAGAGCGAACGTGAACGGGCTTTGACCCTGATGCGCAATTCGATCGACGCAGTGGGCGCCGGCATGGCCATCTACGACACCGAAGACCGGTTGAATTTCTGTACCGAACGCTACCGCGAAATGTTCCCGCTGGCCCGCGAGGTGCTGGTGCCGGGTACACCGTTCGAAACCATTCTGCGGCTGAGTGTTCAGGTTTACGCGCCGACCAATTCAGGCGCGGTGGACGAAGCCTGGATCCGCCAGCGCATGCGCGATCACCGCGTGGGCGGTGAGTGGACCCGGCGGCTGACCGACGGCCGCCACATCCGCATCGTTGAACACCTGCTGCCCGACGGCCAGCTGGTCAGCCTGCGGCTGGACGTCACCGATCTGGCTCGCGCCACCGAAGCGGCGGAAGCGGCATCACGCGCCAAGAGCGACTTTCTTGCCAACACCAGCCACGAGATCCGCACACCGCTGAACGCCATCCTGGGTCTGACCTACCTGCTGCAACGCGAGACCTTGCCCAGCGACCCGCAGCGCATGGTGGGCCAGATCCAGCTGGCCGGGCGGGCCTTGCTGAGCCTGATCAACGACGTGCTGGACCTGGCCAAGATCGAAGCCGGCCAGTTCACCATCGACGACGACGCCTTTGCGCTGCGACCCGCGCTGCAAGAGGCCATGGACCTGCACGCGGCCAGCGCGCAGGCCAAAGGTCTGACGCTGGAACTGCTGGCGGCACCGGATTTGCCCGACGTGGTGTTGGGCGACACCCAACGCCTGCACCAGATCCTGCAGAACCTGTTGGGCAATGCCATCAAGTTCACGTCCGCCGGCACGGTCAGCCTGAAAGTTGAGCCTGCCGATGGCGCCGAAACCCTTGGCTTCACCGTAGCCGACACGGGTATCGGCGTGAGCCCGGAAACCTTGTCGCGGCTGTTCAAGCCATTCGCGCAGGCCGACACCGGCGTCAGCCGGCAATTTGGCGGTACCGGCCTGGGCCTGTCCATCGTGGCGAAGCTGGCCGAGATGATGGGCGGTGCTGCCGGCGCGCGCAGCACACCGGGCCAGGGCAGCGAATTCTGGGTGACGCTGAAGCTGCCGGCCGTGGATGCGGCCTTGCTGCCGGCAGCACCTGGACGCCCGACACCGGTGCGTGTGCTGGTGGCCGAGGACGACGATGTGCAGCGTGCTGCGCTGGTGCGCATGGCAACGTCGCTGGGTTGGGCGGTGGCGCAAGTGCCGGGCGGGCGGTCGCTGGTTGAACTGGCGGTGGAGTCCGCGCAGCAAGGTCACCCCTTCGAAGCCGTGATCTCCGATTGGGACATGCCGGACCTGGACGGCTTGACGGCGCTGTCGCAATTGCGCGAGGCCTTGCATGAACAGCCGCCACCGGCCGCCGTGATCGTCAGTGCACACGAACTGGACAAATTACGAGCAGCGGAACACGTGGAGCTGGCCGACGCCCTGTTGATCAAGCCGGTGGACGCTTCGGCGCTGTTCAACGCCGTCAACAACGCCATCGGGCGCAACAAGGGCGCACAGAACCGCTTGCTGGAGGCCAGCGAAATCAGCGGCGGGGAATCGATCTGGCTGGCCGGCGTGCGGGTGCTGGTGGTGGACGACAGCAGCTTGAACCTGGAAGTGGCCCAACGCGTGCTGGCGCTGGAACACGCCGAGGCGGTGTGCTGCAGCAGCGGCGCGGCGGCACTGACCTTGCTGAAAGAAACGTCACCGCCTTTTGACATCGTGCTGATGGACGTGCAGATGCCGGAGATGGACGGCAATCAAACCGTTCGACAGCTGCGCCAGCAACCCGGGCTGAAGAACCTGCCTGTGGTAGCGCTGAGCGCCGGCGTGCAACCGCGCGAACGCTCAGCCGCCCTGGCCGCCGGCATGAACGACTTCTTGTCCAAGCCGCTGGACCCGCCACGCCTGGTGCGCTGCGTTCGGCGACTGGTCGAGCGCGCACGTGGCGCCACGGTGCCGGTGCTGCCCCGGGCCACCCGTGGCACAGTGGAAACGCCCACGGCCATCAACATCCATGGCATCGACGACACGGCGGTTTCCTGGCCGCTGCGGATTGACAACGACCTTTACCTGTCACTGCTGAAGCGTTTTCTGGCCGAGTTCGAAACCGTCACCGACACGCCCATGGCCGAGCTGCCCCAGCGGCTGCACAAGTTGCGGGGCAGCGCACAGGTCGTGGGCGCCATGGCCGTGGCGGCCGCAGCCGGCCGCCTGGAGGTCGCCGCGCAGCGGTCTGGCGACCCTGCGCTGGAGACCTTGAAGATCGAGCTGCAACAGCGGCTGCACAGCCTGACGCAAGCGGCTGCCGCGTCGCTGCACGCCCAGGCCGACCGGATGGCGACGGCCGATGCACAAGCCCAGCACAGCGCCGCGCGTGCGCCTGTGGCGCTGCCGCCAGATGAAGTGACGGCGCTGGTCGCCCTGATGGAACGCCAGAGCCTGGACGTGATGCCGCTGCTCAACCGCCTGGAGCCGGCGCTGCGAACCGCGTTGTCCGCCGAAGACTTTGCCAGCCTGCGCGACGCCCTGGACGAATTCGACTTCAGCCGTGCACTGGCATTGGTGCGACCGCTGCGAAGCACGCGGCCCTGAATTCGCCGACGCTGAGTGCCTGCGTTGTCAAGGGCTTGGCCCGCCGACGCCAGCCTGATGGCGATGAGCCGAACAGCCTGATCGACGAACGACCGGGCCTTGTGTTCGCAGGCCCGGCACGCATCGACCCCGCATCGGCTCAAGTTCTGGCGGGCACGTCCGATAAGTGCGTGTACCCCGGCGTGGTATCGCAGGTCTTTCACGAACAAAGGTGCCCAACGTGACCCAAAACATCCTGATGGTTGACGACGACCCGTCGGTGCTGCACATGATGGGCCGGGCGCTGGAAGGCGTGGGCCGGCATTGCGTGGCCACTGACGGCGTTTCGGCGCTGCGCATCGCCATGGAAAACGCCCCGGACCTGGTGCTGCTGGATGCCGAGATGCCCGGCATGAGCGGTTTTCAGGTGTGCAAGGCCATGAAGGCCGATCCGGTGCTGCAAGCGGTGCCGGTTATTTTTGTCACCAGCCATCTCGACCCGGCACTCGAGATCAAGGGCTTGAAGCTGGGCGCGGACGACTTCATCACCAAGCCTTTCAACGCCCCGCTGCTCCGCAGCCGGGTGCAGGCCCGCCTGCGCGCCAAGGACATCGCCGACCGGCAGTTGCTCCTGTCCACCATCGACGGCCAGACCGGGCTGGCCAACCGCCTGGGGTTTGAATCCTTGCTGGATCGGGAGTGGCGCCGTGGCATGCGCGAAGGCACGCCGATTTCGCTGCTGCACATTGAAATCGACGAGTTCGACAGCTACACAACCCGTTATGGGCAGCCTGCAGCGGCGCGTTGCCTCAAGCTGGTGGCCAACGAGCTGCATCTGGCCTTGCGACGGCCGGCGGACTTCATCGCACGCGTGAACCCCCAACAATTTGTGGCCCTGCTGCCCAACACGCCGCGGGAGGGTGCAGAGCAAGTCACCAACCGCATGCTGTACGCCGTCGAAGCCATGGAAATTCCGCACGAAACGTCTCAAACCGCCCCAACGGTGACACTGAGCATCGGCCTGTCGTCCTACGACAGCCAGAGTTCGCGCTGGATCCAGCCCTCGGCGGAATCGCGCATGGGCGGTGCCCATGAATTGCATTGCTCTGAAAAGGAGCTGTCCGACGCGGCGCGAGCGGCATTGCGAGCCGCCAAGCAAGCCGGGCACGCGCAGGCCTGGCGGCTGGACATCTTTGACCGCGACGCGCCGGCGCTGGCACGCGCCGTCGAACCAGGCCTGCGGCCCGCGACCTGGTGTCACTAGTGTAGGAATGCCTGCAGCGCCTGCCCGTGAACTGGCAGCCTTGGAACCAATAGCGGCCTTGCGCCTTGGCGCCGACACCGACGGCCTGGCTGCGGGCGTGCTGAAGCGGCATGCGCGCTGGCGCCTACACTGAGCGCACCCTTCAACCGCCCAGACCAGCCGCCATGAAGACCGACCAGCTGCGAGCCATTGACGTCCACACCCACGCTGAAGTGTCGTGCTGGAACCCCTTCGACAACTACGGCGAAGAGTACGACCGCGCCGCCGACAAGTACTTCGGCAGCAACCGCCGGCCGACCATCGAAGAGACGATTGCCTACTACCGCGAGCAGAAGATCGGCCTGGTGATGTTCACCGTGGACAGCGAAGCGCAGCTGGGCCGGCGCCGCATTCCCAACGAAGAGATCGCCGAAGCGGCGCAGAAAAACGCCGACATGATGATCTGCTTCGGCAGCATCGACCCGCACAAGGGCAAGATGGGCGCGCGCGAAGCGCGCCGCCTGGTGGAAGAGCATGGCGTGCGCGGCTTCAAGTTCCACCCCACGGTGCAGGGCTTTCTGCCCTACGACCGCATGGCCTGGCCGCTGTACGAGGTGATTGCCGAGTACAAGCTGCCGGCCATTTTCCACAGCGGGCACAGCGGCATCGGCAGCGGCATGCGCTGCGGCGGCGGCCTGCGGCTGCAGAACAGCAACCCGATGCTGCTGGAAGACGTGGCCATCGACTTCCCGGACATGCAGATCGTCATCGCCCACCCCAGCTGGCCGTGGCAGGACGAAGCGCTGAGCCTGGCGCTGCACAAACCCAATGTATGGATCGACCTGTCGGGCTGGAGCCCCAAGTACTTTCCACCGCAATTGATTCAATACGCCAACACGCTGCTGAAAGACCGCATGCTGTTTGGCAGCGACTACCCGCTGATCACGCCCGAACGCTGGATGAAGGATTTCGACGAAGCCGGCTTCAAGGACAAGGTCAAACCCCTGATCCTGAAGGACAACGCCATGCGCTTGCTGGGGCTGGGCGGCCCCGCCTGAAGCCGGGTCGGGGTCGGCCGCAGCCGACCCGATCGGTGAACCGCGCTGCCAGCTTGGCGCCCGCTGCCCGTACGCCCATTTCGGGGGCAGGAAAGACCGGAGAACCCACCGCTGTTCGCAGGGCCAGGGTGTCCCTGGCGCGTCAGTATCGGTCGATGCGGCGTTGATCTCGCCGGGCGACCCCCGCCTGTGTCCGACCCGCATGCCTCGGGGGTGACGGAACATGGCTTTTTGGCGTCGGAGCTCGCATTGGATGGAGCGGGTTCTGCCGCTGGCGGTGCTGACGCTGGGCTCGATGCTGGCGATCACCGCCGGCGTCTGGCGGCATCTGGACACCCAGGCACACGCCCGCGCCGCATTCGAGCGGGGTGTCGACCGCGTGGTGGCGAACGTTGAACAGCGCCTGCGCGAACCGCTGGCCACACTCCGGGGCCTGGGCGGCTTGTATGCCGCCAGCCCCGACCTGGGTCGCGCAGAGTTTCATGCCTACGTTCAGTCGCGCGAGTTGCGACACGAGTCTGCCGGCGTGCGCGGATTCGGTTTCATCCAACGCGTGGAGCGAGCGGACCTGGACCGCTTCATCGCCAGCGAACGTGCCGACGGTGCGCCGCAGTTTGCGCTGCGCCAGCTGGCGGACCCGGTGCATGAAGATCTGTATGTCATCAAGTTCATCGAGCCCGAAGACCAGAACCGGGGCGCGGTCGGCCTGGATGTGGGATCCGAACCCAACCGGCGCAAAGCCGCAGAGCAGGCGGTCGACAGCGGCCAACCGACGCTGAGCGCGGCCATCACGCTGGTGCAGGATCAGCGCCGCAGCCCCGGCTTCTTGCTGGTACTGCCGCTGTACCAGCCAGGCGCTGCACCGGTCACACCGGCCCAGCGCCGCCAAACGCTGGTCGGGCTGCTGTACACGCCCATCGTGGCCGCCGAATGGCTGCGCGGCCTGCAGAACGAGGCGGCCGGCGAGCTGGACTTTGAGCTCACGGACACCACAGCGGGACCTTCCGACACCGGGCGCATCTACCGTTCCGGTCAGGAAACAGACGGCGCCGCCTCGACTGGCGCGACCGTGGACACTGCGCAGTCAAGCCGCTTTCAGGCCATCCGCCACATCGACCTGTCAGGGCGCGGATGGATGCTGCGCGCGCGCAGCACGGCCGCGTTTGACGCCAGACTGTCGCTCTGGTGGCCCGGCCTGATGGCCGCTGGCGGTGCCTTGGCCAGCCTGCTGCTGGCCGCCTGGCTGCGTCAGCAGGCTTCACGCCGACGCCACGCTGAACGCCTGGCCTGCAGCATGGCGGCCGACAACGAACGCCTGGCCCAGGTGGCACGCCACACGTCCAATGCCGTGGCCATCACCGACCCGGGGCTGTGCATCGTCTGGATCAACGAGGGCTTCACACGCGTCACGGGTTACAGCGCCGAAGATGCCATCGGCCGCACACCGGGGCAGCTTCTGGGCAGCGGCAAGGCCGATCCGGCCGCGTTGCAGTTGCTGGCCGACTCAGCCGCGGCGGGTGTGGCCTGCCGCGTCGAGATCCTGAACCGCCGCCAGGACGGTGCTGAGTTCTGGTTCCAGACCGAGATCCAGCCGCTGCACGACCCGAAGGGCGATCTGGTCGGCTTCATGGAGGTCGGGAGCGACGTCACCGAAAGGCACGTCGCACAGGCCAGCCTGGAGGCCGCGCTGCGCGACAACCAGGCGCTGTTGCGCACCATCGACCTGCACGCCATCGTTTCCATGACCGATCGCAGTGGACGCATCACGCAAGCCAACGAGGCCTTTTGCCGCATCAGCGGCTACAGCCGCGAAGAACTCATCGGCCAGAACCATCGCATCGTGAACTCGGGTGTGCAGTCGGCCGATTTCTGGACCGCCATGTGGCAATGCATCAGCGGCGGTACGCCCTGGCGCGGCGAGGTCTGCAACCGTGCCAAGGATGGCTCGCTGTACTGGGTCGACACTTTGATCTCGCCTTTTGTCGGCGTCGACGGCGGCATCGAAAAGTTCGTCTCGATCCGCACCGACATCACCGCCAGCAAGAACGCCGCCAGCGAGCTGGCCCGTGAGCGCGAAGCCTTGGCCAACATCATCGAAGGCACGCACGTCGGCACCTGGGAGTGGGACCTGCAGACCGACGTGCTGCGTTTCAACGAACGTTGGGCGCAGATCATCGGCCACACCTTGGCGGAACTGGGCCCGACCTCTATGGCCGACTGGCGCGACCGCTCGCACCCAGAGGACGTCGAAAACACCGACCGACTGCTGAAACAGCATTTCCGCGGTGAAGCGCCGGCACTGGTGTGTGAAAACCGGGTTCGTCACCGCGACGGCCACTGGGTCTGGGTGCAGACACGCGGCAAGGTCGTCCACCGCGCCGCAGACGGCCGGCCGCTGCGCATGGCCGGGACGCACATGGACATCACGGCGCACAAGCGCGCCGATGCCGAGTTGCGCGCCAGTCAGTCCTTGCTGGAGCGCACCGGGCGCATTGCTGGCGTGGGCGGCTGGGCCCTGGACCTGACAACGCAGACGCTGGAATGGTCGGCCCAGACCTGTCGCATTCACGACCTGGAGCCTGGACATCGGCCGACCCTGGAAGGGGCCTTGAGCCACTACCCCGGCGCAGCCCGGCAATCCATCGAAGAGGCCGTGAACCGCAGCATCCACAGCGGTGAAGGCTTTGACCTGGAGCTGCCGTTGATCACGGCCAAGGGTCGCTCCATCTGGGTCCGCGCCGTGGGTGAAATCGAACTCGCGGACGGCAGCCCGGTGCGCCTGGAAGGCACCTTCCAGGACGTCACGGCGCGGCACGCGATGGCCTTGCGCCTCAAACAAAGCCACGAAATGATGGCCAGTGTGCTCGAGAACCTGCCCTGTGGCCTGAGCGTTTTCGACGCCGAGTTGAACCTGCAGGCGGCCAACCGCGAATTCCGCCGCCTGCTCGATTTGCCCGACACGCTGTTTGCGTCCGGGGCCACCCGGTTCGAAGACATCATTCGCTTCAACGCCGAGCGCGGCGAGTACGGCAGCGACAACATCGAAGCCACGGTGCAGACCATCGTGCAGCGCGCCAGACAGCCTGCGGTTCCCCACCAGTTCGAGCGTGTTCGCCCCGACGGCACGGCGCTGGAGATCCGCGGCGGCCCGATGCCGGCCGGCGGCTTTGTCACCACCTACACCGACGTCAGCGCGCGCAAGCGCGCCGAGGCCCAGGTCGAACGCAGCGCCCAGTTGCTGACCGGGGCGCTGGGCGCCATCGAAGAAGGTTTTGTACTGTATGACGCCGACGACCGGCTGGTCTTCTGCAACGACAAGTACCGCCAGATCTACGCCAGCATGGCCCATCTGATGGTGCCTGGCGCACGGTTCGAGGACATCGTGCGCGCCGGTGCGGACGCCGGCGACTATGCCGAAGCCATTGGCCGCGTCGACGAATGGATGGCGGAGCGCCTGGCGGCACACCGCGCGGGTGACCGCACCCTGGTGCAGAAGCTGAGCAGCGGGCGCACGCTGCGCATCGTCGAGCGCCGGATGCCCGACGGCCACACCGTGGGGTTCCGGGTCGACATCACCGAGATGATGCGCGCCACCGAGGCGGCACAGCAGGCCTCGGTGGCCAAGAGCCAGTTCCTGGCCAACATGAGCCACGAGATCCGCACGCCCATGAATGCCATCCTGGGCATGCTGGCACTGCTGCGCAAGACCGACCTGACGGTCCGCCAGTCCGACTACGCCGTCAAGAGCGAGGGCGCGGCACGTTCGCTGCTGGGGCTGCTCAACGACATCCTGGACTTCTCCAAGGTCGAGGCCGGCAAGATGACGCTGGATCCGCACCCGTTTCGCATCGACCAGCTGCTGCGCGATCTGTCGGTGATCGTGTCGGCCAACGTCGGCAGCAAGCCCGTGGAAGTGTTGTTCGACATCGATGCCGCGTTGCCGCGCCAGCTGGTGGGCGACCCGATGCGACTGCAGCAAGTGCTGACCAATCTGACCGGCAACGCCATCAAGTTCACCGCCAAGGGCGAGGTGGTGCTGAGCATTCGAGTGCTGGCGCAGGACAGCGCTGCGGTCACGATGGAGATTGCGGTGCGGGACACCGGCATTGGCATTGCACCGGAAAACCATGCCCGCATCTTCAGCGGGTTCACCCAGGCCGAGGCCTCGACAACACGGCGTTTTGGCGGCACCGGCCTGGGCGTGGCGATCAGCCAGCGCATGGTGGCGCTGATGGGCAGCGAGCTGCGGCTGGACAGTGAACTGGGCCGCGGCAGCCGTTTCCACTTCTGCGTCACCATGCCCTTGGCGGGCGACGTCGTTCTGTCCGATACCGCCGCGCCGTCGCGTTCGACCACCGGCCGCTCGCTGCGTGCGCTGGTGGTCGACGACAACCCCACAGCGCGCGAAGTGCTGCAGCGCATGGGCGCCACACTGGGCTGGTCGGTCACGGTGGCCGACAGCGGGCTGACGGCGCTGGCGCTGCTGGAGGAACAGGCGGCGAAGGGCGAGTTGTTCGACGCCGCCTTTGTCGACTGGCAGATGCCCGGCCTGGACGGCTGGGAAACCAGCCAGCGCATCCGGGCCCTGGGCCTGGGCGGCAAGTCGCCCGTGATCGTGATGGTCACGGCCCATGGGCGCGAGATGCTGGCGCAGCGCAGCGAATCCGACCAGGCCCTGCTCGACGGTTTCCTGGTCAAGCCGGTGACACCGTCGATGCTGTTCGACACCATTGCCGACGCCGGCCTGTCCCGCGAGCCTGCGCAAGGCCCTCGACTGGCGACTCCGGCGAATGAAAAACGTCTGCTGGGCCTGCGCCTGCTGGTGGCTGAGGACAACCTGAACAACCAGCAGGTGGCGCGCGAGCTGCTCGAGGACGAAGGTGCCATCGTGCACATCGCCAACAACGGTCAGGAAGCGGTTGAAGCCGTTGCCGCAGCCGACCCACCCTTTGATGTCGTGCTGATGGACCTGCAGATGCCGGTCATGGACGGCTTCGGCGCCACGCGTGCCATCCGAGAAGACCTGGCGCTTCTGTCGCTGCCCATCGTGGCGATGACGGCCAATGCCATGGCCAGCGACCGAGAAGCCTGTCTGGCCGCCGGCATGAACGAGCATGTGGGCAAGCCCTTCGACCTGAATCATCTGGTGCAGGTGTTGCGCCGCCAGGCCGGGCGCGGTGAAGCGCCCGCCGTCATCGCCAGCCCCTCGCAGGCCGCCACCCCGCTGCCCCAGGCGGTGCGCGAAACCGCGGTGGCTGCCGGCGTGCAGCTTGAACCCGCCTTGGCTCGCCTGGGTGGCAAGACCGAGGTTTACCAACACATGTTGCGGCGCCTGGTAGTCGACCTGCAGACCCTGCCCGCGGAGCTGGCAGCGGGTGCAGCTAACGCCGATGCCCAAGGCGTCGCACGTGCCTTGCACACGCTCAAGGGTGTGGCCGCCACGCTGGGCGCGGGCGCGCTGGCGGAACAAGCGGCGCTGGGCGAGCGGCAACTGCTGGGCACCGGCGGCGTCGCGTCGGTCCAGACCGTGGTCGACACGACCAGCGCCTGCATCAACGCAGCCGTGCCGGCCTTGAGCAGCTTGCTGCAGGCCATGGACGGGGAGGCGCCAGCAGCCGTGGGTAAAGTCGAGCGCCAGCAGGTGCAGCAGGACCTGCACCTGCTAGCCGAACTGCTGCGCAACTCCGACATGGCCGCCACCCAGGCGTTGACGGGCCTGCGCGGTCAGTTCGACGGCGCGCTGGGCGAGCGCTTCAAGACCCTGGATCAGGCCGTTGCCAACCTGGACTTCGACGCGGCCTTGCCGCATTGCACTGAATTGCTCGAGGCCCTTGAAACATGATCGCTGTGCCTGAATCCATCAAGCGCCCTGAACCCGAGTTGCCTGGCGCGCCCCAGCGCCGTGCCTGCCTGCTGGTGGTCGATGACCAGCCCGTCAACATCCAGGCGCTGTACCAGGCCTTTGCAGCCGACCATCAGGTGCTGATGGCAACCAATGGTGAGCAGGCGCTGGCGCTGTGCGCCAGCAAACGGCCCGATCTGGTGCTGCTGGACGTGGTCATGCCCGGCATGGACGGCCACGAAGTCTGCCGCCGCATGCAGGCCGATCCGGCCACACGGGACATTCCCATCATCTTTGTGACGGCCCACAGCGACGAGTCAGCCGAGACCCTGGGTCTGGAGCTGGGTGCGGTGGACTTCATCTCGAAACCCATCAATCCCAAGATCGTTCGTGCCCGTGTGCGCACGCACCTGACGCTGAAAGCGCAGTCCGACCTGCTGCGCGAATGGGTCTACATCGACGGCCTGACGGGTGTTTACAACCGGCGCCACTTTGATGAACGGCTGGCCTCCGAGTGGGGCCGCGCGGCGCGCACTGGTGGTGCGCTGAGCGTGGTGTTGATCGACGTCGACCTTTTCAAGCGCTACAACGACCGCCATGGCCACCAGGCCGGCGACGACTGTCTGCGCCGCGTTGCCACGGCGCTGAAAGCGGGCGTGCGCCGGCCTGGTGATCTGGTGGCGCGCTATGGCGGCGAGGAGTTTGTCTGTGTGCTGCCGGAAACCGGCCTGGCCGGTGCGATGCTGCTCGCGCAGCAACTGGGTGCCGCCGTTCACGCCCTGCAGATCGATCATGGTGACTCCACCGCGGCCCCCGTGGTGACGGTCAGCCTGGGCGTGTGCACGCAGCCCGGCAAGGCGCCAGGCACCGCAGCCAGCCTGTTGCGCGAGGCCGATGCCCAGCTCTACCTCGCAAAGTCGATGGGGCGCAACCGCGCTTGCGGCGCCGAGCTGCCGGCGGTTTGAACCGCCGCGTTCAGAGCCGTCACGGCGCGGCGCGGCTCGCCGTCGCGGGTTGCGCAAGAAGGTTGACAATGCGCCATGGGCTGGAGCTGGCGACACACCGTCGCGGCCCAGCCTGGACATCCAACCTGCATCAAGACCATGCCCAAGTTGCCTGACCTGGTGGATGGCCTGATCGTCGTGGCCAAGGCCGAGTGCCCCACCTGCGTGCTGATCGAGCCGCTGCTGCACACCTTGGCCCAAAGTGGCCAGACGTTGACGGTGGTTCAACAGGACGACGCTGCTTTTGCCACCGGGCTGGCGGGTCTGGTGCACGACACCACGCTGGCGCACTCTTACCAGCTCGACATCGAGTTTGTGCCGACGCTGATTCGCGTGCAGGGGGGCCGCGAGGTGGCGCGCACCTACGGCTGGCACCGCGGCGACTGGCAGCAGATCAGCGGCCTGCCCGATCTGGGCGCCGATCTGCCCGAGATGCGCCCCGGCTGCGGCTCCAAGACCCTGGAGCCCGGCATCGCCGAGGCCTTGGCCATCCGCTTTGGCAACACCGGGCTGGCAGCGCGCCAGGTTGAGCTGGGCGATGCGGAAGACGCCATCGAGGCCTGTTTTGATCGCGGCTGGACCGACGGCCTGCCGGTGGTGCCACCCACCGCCGAACGCGTGCTGCGCATGCTGCAGGGCACCACGCGACGGCCCGACGAGGTGCTGGGCCTGGTGCCACCCGACCTGGCAAGCTGCACGGTGGAAAAGGTGGCCATCAATGCCGTGATGGCGGGGTGCAAGCCAGAGTACTTTCCCATCGTGCTGGCGTCGGTCGAAGCGGCCTTGATCGACGAATTCGGCATGCACGGCGTGCTGTGCACCACCATGTTTGCCGGGCCGGTGGTCATCGTCAACGGCCCCCTGGCGCGTGCCGTGGGGCTGAACTCGGGTGTCAATGCGCTGGGCCAGGGCCACCGCGCCAACGCCAGCATCGGGCGCGCGCTGCAACTGGTCATCCGCAACGTGGGCGGCGGTCGCCCGGGCGGAGTTGACCGCGCCACCCTGGGCACGCCAGGCAAGTACAGCTTCTGTTTTGCCGAGGCCGAAAACTCGGTCTGGGAGCCGCTGTCGGTGCAGCGCGGTTTTGCGCCACAAGCGTCCACGGTCACGCTGTTTGCGGGCGAGGGCGTGCAAGGCGTGGTGGACCAGAAGTCGCGCACGCCGGAATCGCTGGCCCGCAGTTTTGCGCTGTGCCTGCGCGCCGTGGACCACCCCAAGCTGGCGCAGGCCGGCGACGCCTTGCTGGTGGTGTCGCCCGACCACAGCCGGGTTTTCATCGAAGCGGGCTGGTCCAAGGCCAGGCTGCTGCAAGAGCTGGAAACGCTGCTGATGCTCAACGGCGACGAGCTGGTGGTGGGCGCCGGCGGCATTGCCGAAGGCGTGCCCGCAGCCCTGGCCGGCCAGCAGGTGCCCAAGTTTCGCAAGGGCGGCCTGCTCATCGTGCGTGCCGGCGGCAACGCGGGTTTGTTTTCCGCCATCATTGCCGGCTGGGCCGCCTCGGGCGCCACCGGTTCCACCCCTGTCACCAAGGAGATCGCTGTATGAAGGCCTCTCGGGTCCTGCTGGACCCCACTTCCGAACGCGGCGCGGTTGCACGCGCGCTGGCCCCACGCCCCGCTGCCTTGCACGGTCTGGCCGTGGCCGTGCTGGACATCTCCAAGGCACGCGGCAACATTTTCCTGGACCGCGTGGCACACCTGCTGACGGCACAAGGGATACGCGTCAATCGCTACCGCAAACCCACCTACACGCGGCCAGCACCCGTGGCGCTGCGCCAGCAAATTGCGGCCGAAAACCAACTCGTCATCGAAGGCCTGGCGGACTGAGGGTCGTGCACGTCGTGCTGTATGCATGACATTGCCGACCTGGAGTCCCGCGGTCTTCCCGGCGTGGGTGTGGCCTCGCAGGCTTTTGAAGAGGCTGCGGCCATGCAGGCCAAGACCTTGGGCTTGTCCCCCGCGCTGGTGTTTGTGGCCCACCCGATCCAGGACCGCAGCGACGATGAAATGCGGGCGCTGGCAGACGCCGCGCTGCCCGGCATCCTGCAGCGTTTGCTGGCCACGCCAGCGGCCTGAGCCCGGCCGGCTTCGCGCCGGCCCGGTTGAACGGCTGTCAGCCCGCGGCGCACCGGTGGCTGGGCTACCGCAGACAGTGCCCTGGCAGCGACGGGCCTTGCGATGATCATCGCCACCGCTGGCCATGTGGACCACGGCAAGACCACCCTGGTCCAGGCCCTGACCGGCATCAACACCGACGGGCTGGCCGAAGAACAGCGCCGCGGCATGACCATCGAGCCGGGTTTTGCGGTGGCCGAATGGGCCGACGGCGACAGCCCAGCACCACAACGGCTGGGTTTTGTAGACGTCCCCGGCCACGAGCGTTTTGTGCGCAACATGCTGGCGGTGGTGCACGGTGTGGACCTGGGCCTGCTCGTGGTGGCCGCCGACGACGGGCCGATGCCGCAGACGCACGAACACCTGGCGATCCTGCAACTGCTGGCGGTGCCGCAACTGGCCCTGGTGTTGAGCAAGGTCGACCGCGTGTCGCCGCAGCGCCTGCAGCAGGTGCACCGGGAAATGGATGCGCTGTTGGCTGCGGGCCCCTACACCCAGGCGCCGCGTTTTGAGGTGGTGGCGCCGCGGCAGCAGGGCCTGCCGGCCTTGCGCCAGCACCTGGCGCAGGCAGCACGGCTGCTCGCGCGGCGCCCGGTGGCGGGCCATTTCCGCATGGCCGTGGACCGCAGTTTCTCGATCAGTGGTGCTGGACGGGTGATCACTGGCGTGGTGCTGTCCGGGCAGGTTCACGTGGGCGACGAGCTGCGCGTGTCCCCCAGCGGCGTGGCCGTGCGTGTGCGTGGCGTGCAGCAGTACCAGCAAGCGGCCACTGCCGCGTCGGCGGGCCAGCGCTGCGCCTTGAACCTCTCGGGCGCCGAACTGAAACGTTCACCACCCCAGCGTGGTGATTGGGTTCTGGCCGCGGCCGCACACCGGCCCACCCAGCGGCTGGACGTCTGGCTGCGGGTGCTGGCCAGCGAAGCCGCGCCACTGAGCCCGCGCAGCGCCCTGCAACTGCACCTGGGCGCTGCGGTGGTGAATGCACACGCCACGCCCTTGACCCCACAGGGTCTGTTGCCCGGCAGCGTGGGCCTGGTGCAGCTGCGGCTGGACCAGCCGGTGGCCGCTGCCCATGGCGACCGCTTCATCCTGCGGGAGCCCGCCGGCAACCGCAGTGTGGCCGGCGGTTGGGTGGTGGACCCCTTTGCAGCAGCCCCGGGGCGCCGCCAGGCCCTGCGGTTGGACCAGTTGGCGGCCATGCAGGTGTTGGACCCCGCACAGGCCTTGTGTGGATGGCTGGCGCTGGCGCCCGATGGGGTGGACCTGGACCGCTTTGCCCAGGCGCGCAACCTCTTGCCCGACGAGGCGCACCAGCTCCATCAGACCTTGTCGCTGAAAACGGTGCCCGGCACCACAGGCCTGCTGGGCTTGTCACCCACGCACTGGCAAACCTGGCGCGAACGTGTGCTGGCCGCGCTGGCCGCCTGGCATGCCCGGCATCCTGACAGCCTGGGCCCGCAGCCCGGCGCCCTGCGCAGGGCGCTGGATGAACAACAGCGCCCCGCCCGGCCCACCAGCGCCCACACCAGCCCGGCGGACGCCGCACATCGGGTCATGCAGGGCGTGCTGGCCGAACTGGTGCAAGAAGGCCAGGTGTCGCGCAACGGTCTGTGCCACCACCTGCCGGCCCACCGCCCCAGCCTGAACACGGCCGACCAGGACTTGCTGGCCCGGGTCAGCACGCTGCTGCAGCCTGCGGGCCTGCGCCCACCCATCGTGGGTGAACTCGCCACACAACTGGGCCTGCCGCGAGACGGCTTGCTGGACCAGCTGGCAAGGCTGGCCGCCCAAGGCCAGCTGGTGCACGTAGCGCCCAACCGTTTTTACCTGCCCGATACCGCCACCGAATTGCTGCAACAAGCGCAGGTGCTGGCTGCCCGTCAACCCGCGGGGCGTTTCGACGCCGCAAGCTACCGCGATCACACCGGCATCGGGCGCAACCTGACGGTGCAGGTGCTGGAATTTTTTCGACGCGAGGGCCTGACGCACTTTGACGGCACACACCACCGGCTGCTGTCTTGAGCTACGGGGCAGCCTGGCCATGAACTGTCGGGGCAACAATAGCCACAAGGATGGGCTACGTTTCCCGGTGGAGCGCCCGGTCTTCAAAACCGGAGAGATGCGCCAGTCGCGTCTGGTGGGTTCGACTCCCATGCCCTTCCGCCGACCCGCCGCTGCCTGGTGCGGCGGCGCGGCGCCGGTTTACACGACCTGCCGGTTGCCGAGGCCGCCCGATTGCGCCACGGGGCCGCCCACCGCCAGCTCATCCGGGCCTGAGCAAGCCGAGCCTATGATCGCTTCTGCAATCCGGACGCCCGCGCCCACCAAGCCGGACCCCGCCGACGGCCTCGCCATCATCCGTGGCCCGCTTTGTGGGCATCCAGGTCGCTGTGGGGCGCGTAGAGAAGCCCCATGACCTCGATCAAATCCCTGTTGTTGATGTGTGCCGCGGCCGCGCTGCTGGCGCTCGGCATGGCGGCCTGTGCGCCCACGGCCACGCTGAACATGCTGGCCTCGGGCGACTCCCACGCCGTGCAGGCCGGCGTGGCCTATGGCCCGCTGCCGCGCCAGAAGCTGGATGTCTATGTGCCCACCACCCCCGCGCCCCCAGGCGGCTGGCCGGTGGTGGTGTTTTTTTACGGTGGGTCGTGGAACCGCGGCGAGCGGGCGCAATACCTGTTTGTGGGCGAGGCCCTGGCGTCGCGCGGGGTGTTGACGCTGGTGGCCGACTACCGGCTCTACCCCGAGGTGCGATACCCCGAGTTCCTGCGTGACAGCGCAACGGCTTTGGCTTACGGCCTGGACCAGGCGGCGGCGTTGGGCGGCAACCGCAAACGCGTGTTTGTGATGGGACACAGCGCCGGCGCCTACAACGCAGCCATGCTGGCGCTGGACGGCCGCTGGCTTTCGGCAGTGGGGCACAAACCAGAGGAGCTGGCCGGCTTCATCGGCCTGGCCGGCCCCTATGACTTCCTGCCCATCATCAACCCCGACGTGAAGCCGGTGTTTTTCCACCCCGACTACCCGCCCGGTACCCAGCCCCTGGCCTACGCCGGCGCCGCCGCGCCCCGCAGCTTTCTGGGTGCGGCCAACGAAGACAAGTTGGTGAACCCCGAACGCAATACCGAGGCGATGGCCGCGAAGTTGAAAGCGACCGGTGTGCCGGTGGTGCTGCGGCGCTACGCGCGCGTCAACCATGTGACGCTGGTGGGCGCCTTTGCACTGCCGCTGCGCTGGCTGGCGCCGGTGCTGGACGACGTGGTGGCGTTTGTGGAAACACCGGCCACGGCGGCGGAGTAGCGCGCCATGTCATGGCCGCGCCCGCTGTTCTTCGGGCGCGTCGGGTCAGCCGCCTTGTGCCTTCAGCCGCGCTTCGAGTTCGGCGATCAGCGCCCGAGCTTCGTCGCCTTCAGGAATGGGCCGGCCGCTGTCGCGCCAGTTCACCGCCGACTTGAAACCTTCGGCCTGCGCCTGGCGGCGAAACCACAGGCCTTCGGGGTTGTGGCGGGTGATGCCGTCAAACACCGTGGCCAGCATCTGCGCCTGTTCCAGGCCCATGTTCAGCATCACCTGGTTGACCACCAGCTTGTGCATGGCCAGGTGTGACGATGGCACACTGGCGATGCGCAGGGCCAGTTTCAGCACCGCAGCGTTCAGCGCCTCGGCAGGCACGGTGTCGTTGGCCAGGCCCCAGTCGACGGCCTGACGGCCCGTGATGGTGTCGCCAGTGAACATCAACTGCTTGGCGCGCAAGGGACCGAGGCGGTAGGTCCACATGGCCGTGGTGGGGCAGCCCCAGACACGGGTGGGCATGTAGCCGATGCGGGCATCGTCGGCCATCACCAAGAGGTCGCAGCACAACGCGATGTCGCTGCCGCCGGCCACTGCAGCGCCGTGCACCTGGGCGATGGTGGGTTTGCTGCATCTCCACAGCGCCATGAACTGCTCGGTGTTGCGCTTCATGTAGGCGTAGTCCGGCATCGGATCCCAGGGCTTGCCTTCCTGCTGGCAGGGGTGGTCGATGGTGCCTTCGCCAAATTCGGCCAGGTCGTAACCACCGCAGAAGCCTTTGCCTGCACCTTGCACCACGATGACGTGAACCTGCGGCTGCGCCTCGGCCCAGGCCACGGCGGCAGCGATTTCGCCCGGCATGGCTTCGTTGATGGCGTTGTAGCGTTCCGGGCGGTTCAGCAGCAGGCGTGCAACGCGCGGATGTGCGGCGTCGGCTTCGATGCACAGCGTGGTGAAGTCGGGCATGTTGTGGCCTCGAATTGGGGGTAGGAATCAGTCTATCCTCGCCCCCCATGAAAACCTACCGCATAGCCACCATCCCTGGCGACGGCATTGGCCAGGAAGTCATTCCGGCCGGCGCCGAAGTGCTGAAAGCCCTGGCCGCGGCTGCCGGCTCGTTTGCCTTCAGCTTCGAAAACTTTGGCTGGGGCGGCGACTGGTACCGCCAGCACGGCGTGATGATGCCCGCCGACGGCCTGGACGCGCTGCGCCATCAGGACGCCATTTTGTTTGGCAGTGCCGGTGACCCGCACATTCCCGACCACATCACGTTGTGGGGCTTGAGACTGAAGATCTGCCAGGGTTTTGACCAGTACGCCAATGTGCGGCCCACCCGCATTCTGCCCGGCATCCAGACGCCGCTGAAAAACTGCCGCGTGCAGGACCTGGACTGGGTCATCGTGCGCGAAAACAGCGAAGGTGAATACGCCGGCGTGGGTGGCCGTGCGCACCAGGGCCACCCCATCGAGGTGGCCACCGACGTGTCCATCATGACGCGCGCCGGTGTCGACCGCATCATTCGCTATGCCTTCAAACTGGCGCAAGGCCGGCCGCGCAAGCACCTGACGGTGGTCACCAAGAGCAACGCCCAGCGCCACGCCATGGTGATGTGGGACGAGATTGCCGCCAGCGTGGCCCTGGACTTCCCCGACGTGCACTGGGACAAGGAACTGGTGGACGCCATGACCGTGCGCATGGTCAACCGCCCGGCCAGCATCGACACCGTGGTGGCCACCAACCTGCACGCCGACATCCTGAGCGACCTGGCCGCCGCGCTGGCCGGCAGCCTGGGCATTGCGCCCACGGGCAACATCGACCCCGAGCGCCGCTACCCCAGCATGTTCGAGCCCATCCACGGCTCGGCGTTCGACATCATGGGCCAGGGGGTGGCCAATCCGGTGGGCACGTTCTGGAGCTGCGTGATGCTGCTGCAGCACCTGGGCGAAGACGCGGCGGCAGCGCGACTGATGGCGGCCGTTGAAGCGGTCACCGCCGACCCCGCGCTGCACACCCGCGACCTGGGCGGCCAGGCCACCACGGCGCAGGTGACAGCGGCCGTGTGCAAACGGCTGGCGCACTGAAAACGGGGCACCTCACAGGTCCGACGTCGGGTCTGGCGGTTCAGCCTTGGTGTCCGGGCCCCAGGGCGCGCGTGACTGCGATCCATAACCGCCCCGATTCCAGCCAGGTTGCCCCCTGGGTTCGGATGGGGCGTTGATCCTGGGCTCGACACGCTGCTGCGCCCGACCGCCTCCACGCGGTGCGCCCAGGCGCTGGCCGCCGCGAACCTTGCCAGGACGTCCCACACGCTCAGCCCGCGGGCCCTGCTGGCGAGCCACCGGTCGCGGCCTGATGCTCCTCCCAGGCAGCAACGATGGCACGGTGATGCGGGATGTGGCGCAGGAAGCCCTGGCGCAACGATCGGTCGGTGATGGCGTCGGCCTGGGCCATCAGCGCTGTGTGGGCGCGGGCCAGCCAGTTGTTGGCACGTGGGTCCTGGTTACGGGCCAGGGTCTGGTAAAGGGTGAGTTCAATCTGGCGCGGGTATTCAGCGCCATCCAGCGACCCGCCGGCAGCGGCGTGGTCCATGAGCGGCTGCAGCGCGGCCAGCGCCGCGCGGGCGTCGCCCTCGGCCAGCGCCACGCGCGCCAGGCCGGCGCTGGCAGCGTGCTGCTCGGGGTCGTCGATCTCCAGTCCGCGCAATCGCGCCTGCGTGAACGCCTGCCGCGCAGCCGCGCTGCGGCCCAGCGCCTGCTCAGCGTCGCCCAGCCTGAGCCCGGCCAGCACCTCGTAGTCGCGCGCCTGCGTCGCCACGGCGATGTCCAGCGCTTGCCGCGCCAGTGACAGCGCCCGCGTCTCGTCGCCTTGCCACAACGACAGTGTGGCCAGATGGCACAGCGCTGCGCCTTCAATGGTTCGGTCACCATTGGCGCGCAGCATCTGCAGCGCCGCGTGCAGCTCGCGTGTGGCCTGCGGCAGGTCGCCCAGCTTCATCCAGCCTTCGCCCAGGTTCGACAGGCCGCTGGCTTCGTTGATCCGGTCGCCGGTTTCGCGGTAGATCAGCAGGCTCTGCCGCGACAGATCCAGCAAGCCCACCAGGTCACCCTGTTTCTCGGCGGCAACCGACAGCGTGTTGAGCAGCCGCGCCTCGATGCCGCGCAATTTCAGGCTGCGCGCTTCGGCCAGGCCCTGCAGCGCCAGGGTCCGGCCGGTGTCGATGTCGCCACCGGTGATTTGTGCCGCTGCCAGCAAGCGCAGCGCGTGCAGCCGCAGGCCCTCGTCGCCGGCCCTTGTGGCGCAATCCATGCTGCGGCGCGCCGCGCGCTCCTGCGCCGCCCAGTCGGCCATGCGCAGGGCGCGCATGGCCCTGCGCCGGGCCACCTCGGCGCGGCGGCGGTCGTCGTCCAGCACATCGGCCAGTTGGTCCAGCACGTCCAGGTCGGCCGCCTGCGCGTCGCGCCGGGCCTGCAGGGTCAGTGTCTGCTCGCGCACCCACAGCAGCCGCCAGCGCAATCCGGCCTGCTCGGGTGATGCTGTCTGGGCATCACCCGCCTGCGCATCATCCAGCAGCGCCAGCGCCCGCTCGACATGCCCCAGCACACGGTCATGGGCCAGGCGCTGGCTGGCCTGCTCGGCCGCGCGGGCATGGAACTCGGCGGCATGGGCCGGGTCTCCCGCCAGCTCAAAATGCTCGGCCGCCAGGCCCAGGAAGTCGCCCGCGCGCAGGCTGCCTTGCTCGGCCAGGCCTGCCAGCCACTGCGCCACCTGCGCATGCCCCTCGCGTTTGTCGCGCTTGAGCACGGTGTCGTAGGTCACCTGGTGCAGCACCTGATGGCGAAAGGCGTATTCACGGATGCCAGCGCGCAAGCCTTCCAGTTTTGCGTCTGCCCGCGGCAGCGTCAGTTCGCGCTGCACCAGCGCCGGCAGCTGTTCGGCCGCCTGCACCTCAACCGCCGCCAGGGCTTGGTCCCAGAACACCGCGCCCACCACGCTGGCCTGCTGCAAGGCCCGCTTCTCGGGCGCCGGCAGGCCGTCCAGCCGCGCCTGCAGCACGCCGGTGAGCGTGGGCGGCACGTGGGTGACGAGCAGCCTCTCGGCGTTGACCTTCCAGGCGTCATCGGTCTCGGACCGGATCAGGATGGCACCCTGGTCGATCAGCATCTTGGTCAATTCTTCCATGTAGAAGGGGTTGCCTTCGGCGCTGCTGGTCAGCAGCTCGCGCAGCGCGGCCGGAATCTCGGGCAGCTTCTTCAGCAACTCGTTGGCCAGGTCACGGCTGTAGTCCTTGCTCAGCGGCTGCAGGTCGATGCGCTGGTGAATGCCCTCGGTGCTGTGCCAGCCGGTTCTGTGCTCGAACAGCGTCGGCCGTGTGAAGCTCAGCACCAGCAGCGGCACGTCGCGGTTTACCTCGACCAGGTAGTTCAGGAAGTCCAGGCTCTCGCTGTCGGCCCATTGCAGATCGTCGAGTTGAAGCACCACAGGGGCGGCACCGACTGCATCTTCGCGGGTTGACCCACCGCTGACGCTGACGCGGCGAAACAGCTGCGCGGCGGCGTGGAAGGCACGGTTGCGGATCTGCTTGGGGTCGTCCAGGATGCCGCGAAGGTGGCGGCTGTCCTTCCACTCGATGCCGATCAGGTGGCCCAGCAGGTGGGCGTGGCCTTCGGCAAGGTCGGGGCCATCGTCATCGACGAACAGCGGCACGATGCCGTCCTCCATCTTCTGGCGCGCCGCCTCGATGCTGTCATCGTCATGGATCTGGAAGCGCCAGGCGATGATGTCGCGCAGCAGCCCGAAGGCCTGCGTGCCGGTGGCCGGCGTGGCGCGACCCCGGAACAGGTAGAAGCTCTCGGGCCGCGCCTCGCTCCAGGCTTCGAACTCGTACAGCAACCGGCTCTTGCCGATGCCCGCCTCGGCCACCACCGTCACCGCAGCCAGCTGGCGCTCGGCAAACAGGCGCTTGAAGGCGGCTTGCAGCACCTCCAGTTCGGCATCGCGGCCGATCATCCGCGTGGCCACGCCTTCGATGCCACGGGTGCGGATGCGAAACTGGCGCGGCTTGGCGCGCCGCACCAGGAAGGTCTGCAAGGGCGTGTCCACGCCCTTTGCCCACAGCGGCTCTTGCGCATCCACCTCGAACAGCCCACGAACTTGGGCATAGGTGTCGTGACTGACGCGCAAGGTGCCGGTGGGCGTGGTCTGTTCCATGCGCGCAGCGATGTTCACCGCGATGCCGCGCACGTTGCGGTCGCCATCCACACCGCCGCCCAGGAGCACGCCGCCGGTGTGGATGCCCACGCGCACATTGAAGCCCGCCTGGCCGTGGGTGGCCAGCACCTCGGCGCCCAGGGTCTTGCCCAGCGCCAGCAGCGCCAAGCCGCACTGCACGGCGCGCTCAGCATCGTCTTCGCGCGATTCAACGGCGCCGAAGACGGCCATCACGCTGTCGCCTGCATACTGCATCACCTTGCCGCGATGCGCCGCCACCACGGCCGCGCAGCGTGCCATTGCGCCGTCGAAAACGCTGCTGATGGCCTCAGGATCCAGATGCTGGCTCAGGGTGGTGGAGCCCACCACGTCCAGGAAAAGGATACTCACTTGCCTGAGCGTCTGGGCGGGAACAGGCGGCGGCAATGGGGCGCCGAGTGCGGCCAGCCTGGCCTTCAGCGGCGCGACAGCCAGATCGACCACCGCGTCGCCCAACAGCGCGCGCTGGCCTTCGAAGGCGTTGATCCCGGCTTCGAGTTGTGCTTGCTCAGACGACATGCCGCCGCAGGATATCAGCGCGGCGAAGGTCTGCCGACGCAGCCACAACGGCCGTTCGGCAGGGTCAGAAGCATGCCCTGGGCACAGGCGGCTCCAGGCGGCTTCAAACGCACTCAGACACGCGGCTCGTTCAGGGTCGCGCAATGCGGCCCGCCGCCTACCCAGTTGGCGCCCAGCGCGTCAATGAACATCACCTCGCGGCCCGGAAAGGCTTGTTGAAACAGCCGCTTCACGCGTTGTTCCACCACGCTCGGCGTGCCGTGCGCCTCGTAACCCGGCACCAGCACCACGCCGTTGGCCACCACAAAATTCAGGTAGCTGGACGAGGCCACCTGGATCACCGGCTGGCCTTCGCGGCGGCGTTCACTGGGCGGAAAGTAGTCCGCGCTCCATTCCGCCGAAAACCGGTCGTCTGACGCCGCGGACAGGAACAAGCGCCGCTCGACGCTGCGCGGCACCGGCACCTTGACGATGCGAAACGGTTGCCCCGCCGCGTCCGTGGCCTCCGCCAGGATATTGAAGTTGCGCTGCATGCGCTGGCGGTTCAGCCGTGCCACAGGGTGGCCGGCCACGTCGGCGTCGTCTGGCCATGCCAGCAGGATCGTGCGGGCGTCGGCAAAACGCACAAATTCGTCGGTGTGGCCACCCGTGCCCCAGGCCACGTAGTCGCCGGTGATGGTGCCGCGCAGGTGCGGGTCGCTGGCCAGGCCCTCGGCCATCCAGATGAGCTTGCTCACGCCAGGCAGCTGCTCAAACTGGGCCTTCAACAGGTCGGCCGGCACGCCAGGGTTGCGCTGCTGGGCCAAAGGCAATGACACCAGCACCACGCCGGCGCCGTTGTTTTCGATGCCGCCACCTTCCAGGTACAGCGGCGTGCTGATGACGCGGGCATTGGCCACGCGCGCCATGTGGCGGTCCAATTCTTCGCGCCTGGCGGCCAGCGCAGGTGCCGCGCAGCGCGCAAAGCCCGCAGCGTCGCCGGTGTGGCGGCGGTTGCACCAGGCCACCATGCCGTAGTGGCTCCAGCGGAAGTCCACCATGCCCAGGCGACCAGGGCCTGTGGTCCCCGGCAAGGCCGGCCGGCGTGCAAACACGGCCGTGTCGCGCACGAAGTACAGCGCCTGCTCGTCCACGTCGAATTGCACCTTCGACACGTCGATGCCGTGGCTGCGCAGCAGCGTTCGAGCGTCGTCGACCTGGCCGTCGTCGGCCACCCAGACCCGCAGTTGCACATGCGGTATCAAGGCGCGGGCCAAGGCACCGGTGAAGTCGTGGTGGCCCTGGTCGTAGCCCAGCCAGATGGCACGGGTGGGTTCGAAGTCGCCGACCAGGCGAAAGCCGGCTTCGTCGGCCTGCGCCGGCGCAAACACGGCCTCCTGGGCAGCAGCATTGCCGGACAAGCCCGCCGCGCAACCCGCCAGCCAGGCGCCCGTGCCCAGGCCGGCAGCCAGCAGGCGGCGACGCCGGGGGTCGGCAGATGCAGGCCGCGTCACGGCGCCACTGTCGGTACAGGCGGTACACCCGCGCCGGCGAAGGCCTGCGCCGGCAGCCCGTCAAGGTGCCGGGCGTCGGCCCAGCTGTCGACATGCAGCTTGCCGCCGACCCAGCGCAACTGGTTCAGGCCAGTATTGGGGATGTCGCAAGCCCGCAGGCCCGACAGCGGCAGGCCCTGCGCGCTGCGCCACAACATGTCCAGCACACCACCGTGGGTGACCACCACCAGGCGCTGGCCGGGGTAACGGGCCACCAATTGGGTCACGGCCTGCCAGACCCGGGTGTGGAATTGCTTCAGGCTTTCACCGCCGGGTGCGGCAAAGTCGCCGTCGTGCTGCAACCAGTGCGGCCACAACTGCGGGTAACGGGCCTGGATGGTGGGTGCATCCAGCCCTTCCCACCGGCCAAAGTGCTGTTCACGAAAACCGGGCAGCAATTCCGGCGTCTGGCCCCAGGCCAGCGCCAGCGGCTGTGCGGTCTGCTGCGCACGTTTCAGGTCGCTGCTGAACAGGCGGTCCCAAGGCTGCGAGGCCAGGCGCTGGCCCAGCCGGGCGGCCTGGTCCTGCCCGGCCGCATTCAGCGGCACGTCGATATGGCCCTGGAAGCGCAGCTGGCGGTTCCAGTCGGTTTCGCCGTGGCGAATGAACAGCAGCGGCGTGGCTGCAGCGTCCGCTCCAGTGGGGCTCACTTGGCGAACAGCTGGCTGCGGTCGCGAAAGGCCTTGAACTCCAGCGCGTTGCCCGCCGGGTCGTAAAAAAACATCGTGGCCTGCTCGCCCACCAGCCCGGCAAAACGGATGTAGGGCTCGATGACAAACTTCACGCCGTGTTCGCGCAGGCGCGCCGCCAGGCCGTGAAAGTGGTCCCAGTCCAGCACCACGCCAAAGTGCGGCACGGGCACGTCGTGGCCGTCCACCTCATTGTGGTGCGCCTTGGGCCGCGGCGGCGCCAGGTGCGCCACGATCTGGTGGCCGAAAAAGTCGAAATCAATCCATTCGGCGCTGCTGCGGCCTTCAGGGCAGCCCATCATGCCGCCATAGAAGTGGCGCGCGGCTGCCAGATCGTCAACTGGAAACGCCAGGTGAAAAGGCGCCAGTGCGGTTCCGGGGGTTGTTTTGCGTTCGGTTTGCATGGGTCGAAAGCATAGCGCCGGCGTCCGCCCAACCCCAGCCCAACCCCACCAGTCACAGCAGCTTTACAACACCTGCAAAACCGATGACGACAGCCGTCGAGAGTTCACTTGACGGTGGGTTGGAGCAGGCTGCCGTCGGTGACCACCAGACCCAGCGGGTGCCGCACACCGGCGGCGTGGTCTTGCACGCAGCGCAAGACCAGCTCGCTGCGCAGGCGCGGTGCGGCGGCGATGATCTCTTCCAGCGTCATCCACAATGTGCGTTCGATGGGCTCATCCAGTACGCGGCCCGCAACCGGCTCGCCCACCGCGCCGCTGTAGGCAAACCGCAGGTAGGTCACGTCTTCGCCCGTGGCGGGCCGCACAAATCGCGACAGATACACGCCCAGCAGCGCTTCGGGCGCAAAGTGGCGGGCGGTTTCTTCCAGCGTTTCACGCACCACACCGGCCTGCGGCGTTTCGCCTGGGTCCAGGTGGCCGGCCGGATTGTTCAGCTTCAGGCCTTCGGGCGTGCGCTCTTCGACGAGCAGATAGCGTGGGGGCTGGGCCCCATCGCAGACGATGGCGGCCACGGTGACGCTGGGCGACCAGCGCGCGGCGGGCGTGGGTTTTTCCGGGTCGGCACTCATCTGCGCATGCTATCGCGGTGCCTTGCGCGCCAGATTGCAACCGGGTTTGTCGTCAGGCGGTATCGCAAGACTCTGTGATACTTTCACCACCAACCAAAAGATCGGCGACAAGCCCGTAAGCGGGTGTTGCCCAGAGGAGCCAAGCATGCACATCGGCGTTCCGCTAGAGACCGCTGCGGGTGAAACCCGCGTCGCCGTCACCCCCGAGACGGCCAAAAAACTCAAGGCCCAGGGCCACACCATCCGCGTTCAGTCGGGTGCTGGCCTGGCCGCCAGCGCCACCGACGACGCCTATGTGGCCGCTGGCGCCGAAATCACCGACCAAGGCGGCGCCCTGGCCTGTGACCTGGTGCTGAAGGTCAAGAGCCCGAGCCCCGAAGAACTGGCGCTGATGAAAAGCGGCAGCAATCTGGTGGGCATGCTCAACCCCTTCGACCAGGACAACCTGGCGCGCCTGGCCAGTGCAGGCATCACCAGCTTTGCGCTGGAAGCCGCGCCGCGCACCACCCGCGCACAGAGCATGGACGTGCTGTCCAGCCAGGCCAACATTGCCGGCTACAAAGCCGTGATGTTGGCCGCCGACAAATACCAGCGCCTCTTTCCCATGCTGATGACAGCGGCCGGCACCATCAAGGCGGCGCGCATCGTGATCCTGGGCGTGGGCGTGGCGGGCTTGCAGGCCATCGCCACGGCCAAGCGCCTGGGCGCGGTGATTGAAGCGTCCGATGTGCGGCCTTCGGTGAAAGAGCAAGTTGAGTCGCTGGGCGCCAAGTTCATCGATGTGCCCTACCTGACCGACGAAGAAAAGGAAGCCGCGGTGGGCGTGGGCGGTTATGCCAAGCCCATGCCGCAAAGCTGGATGGACCGCCAGAAAGTAGAAGTGGCCAAGAAGGTGGCCGCCGCCGACATCGTGATCAGCACCGCGCTGATCCCGGGCCGCGCAGCACCCGTGCTGATCACCGAAGACATGGTGAAAAGCATGAAACCCGGCAGCGTCATCGTGGACATGGCGGCCCCCGCCGGCGGCAACTGCCCGCTGACGGAGGCTGGCAAGACGGTGGTCAAACACGGCGTCACGCTGATTGGCGAAACCAACATCCCGGCCCTGGTGGCGGCCGACTCCAGCAGCCTGTATGCGCGCAACGTGCTGGACTTTCTGAAACTCGTCCTCACCAAGGAAGGCAGCTTCAACGTGCCGATGGACGACGACATTGTTGTGGCCTGCCTGATGACCCAGGCCGGCGAAGTAAAAAGGAAATAAGCATGGACTTCGTCAGCCCCACCATCACCAACCTGATCATCTTTGTGCTGGCCATCTACGTGGGTTACCACGTGGTCTGGACCGTCACACCCGCGCTGCACACGCCCCTGATGGCGGTGACCAACGCCATTTCAGCCATCGTCATCGTCGGCGCCATGCTGGCCGCGGCGCTGACCGAAACACCCCTGGGCAAGACCATGGGCTTTCTGGCCGTGGTGCTGTGCGCGGTCAACGTCTTCGGCGGCTTCCTGGTCACCCGGCGCATGCTGGAGATGTTCAAGAAGAAAGAAAAGAAGGCCCCTGTGGCCGTGAAGGAGGGTCACTGACATGTCGATGAACCTCGTCACGCTGCTGTACCTGGTGGCCAGCGTCTGTTTCATCCAGGCGCTGAAGGGCCTGAGCCACCCCACCACGTCGATACGCGGCAACCTGTTCGGCATGATCGGCATGGCCATTGCCGTGTTCACCACGGCCGCACTCATCGTGCAGCTGTCAGGCCAGATGGGCCAGACCCGCTCGCAAGGCATGGTCTGGGTGCTGGGCGGCCTGGTGCTGGGCGGTGCCGCCGGCACGCTGATGGCCAAGCGCGTGGAAATGACCAAGATGCCCGAACTGGTGGCGTTCATGCACAGCATGATCGGCCTGGCTGCGGTGTTCATTGCCGTGGCCGTGGTGGCCGAGCCCTGGGCTTTTGGCATCGTGGAAAAGGGCGCGCACATCCCCACCGGCAACCGGTTTGAACTGTTCCTGGGTGCGGCCATCGGTGCCATCACCTTCAGCGGTTCGGTCATTGCCTTTGGCAAGCTGTCGGGCAAGTACAAGTTCCGCCTGTTCCAGGGTGCGCCGGTCACGTTTGCCGGCCAGCACAAGATCAACCTGGTGCTGGGCCTGGTGATGCTGGCCCTGGGCCTGGTGTTTGCCTTCACCGAAAGCTGGCCTGCCTTCTTCGCGATGCTGGCGCTGGCTTTCGTGATGGGCGTGCTGATCATCATCCCCATCGGCGGCGCCGACATGCCGGTGGTGGTGAGCATGCTCAACAGCTATTCGGGCTGGGCGGCGGCAGGCATCGGCTTCAGCCTGAACAACGCCATGCTGATCATTGCCGGCAGCCTGGTGGGCAGTTCAGGGGCGATCCTGAGCTACATCATGTGCAAGGCCATGAACCGCAGCTTCTTCAACGTCATCCTGGGCGGTTTTGGGGGTGACGCGGTGGGCCCGGCGGCAGCCGGCGGCGGTGCGCAGCGCAACGTGAAAAGCGGCAGCGCCGACGACGCCGCCTTCGTGCTGGGCAACGCCGAAACCGTGGTCATCGTGCCGGGGTATGGGCTTGCAGTCGCACGCGCCCAGCACGCGGTGAAAGAACTGGCCGCCAAGCTGACCGAAAAAGGCATCAGCGTGAAG
>JAHECB010000003.1:0-8964 GCA_024641925.1 Betaproteobacteria bacterium | reverse complement strand
CCCGGTGGCCGGCCGCATGCCCGGCCACATGAACGTGCTGCTGGCCGAGGCCGAAGTGCCGTATGACCAGGTCTTCGAGATGGAAGACATCAACGGCGAATTCGGCCAGGCCGATGTGGCCATCATCCTGGGCGCCAACGACGTGGTGAACCCTGCGGCGCACGTCAAGGGCAGCGCCATCTACGGCATGCCGATTCTGGAAGCCTACAAGGCCAAGACGGTGATCGTGAACAAGCGGTCCATGGCCAGCGGCTACGCCGGCCTGGACAACGAACTGTTCTACATGGACAAGACCATGATGGTGTTTGGCGATGCCAAGAAGGTGGTGGAAGACATGGTCAAGGCCATCGAGTAGCCGACGGTTGCGCGAACCGACGAAACCGGCCGATGTGCCGGTTTCTTTCATTGGCCAGCCGCCAATCCAACAAAAGAAAGTCTGTTACGAATTTCTTTAACAAGCCTGATGAGATCAATCTCTTGTTAAAGGAAAGCGGCATGGACCGCGCCCATCGCGCAGGCTGGTACATACAGCAGGGCACGGGCTACAAGGCTTTCGTGCCCGCGTCATTGCCGCCTGATCCACCGCTTGCGTATGGCGGCGAAGTACAAACCTTGCTCTCCGCCGCCGATCGCGACATCGGCCGCCTGGACGCCTTGGCGGCGCACCGGCTCGATGAACGCGGTGTGCTGACGCTGTCGGCTGTGAGCTGACTTGAAGTACCGCAGGGCGTTCGCAGCAAGACCGATCTCGCAGCCATGCCGAAGATGCTGCAGCACCGGGCGGCGACTTTGCTGCCCGTATCCGAGATCATCACGCAGTGGGCCATCGAACTCATGGAATCGATGACCTTGAGCCATGGGATTCAGATGGGCGATACGTTGATTGCCGCCGCTGCGCTGGATCACCGGCTGCCGGTGCTTACTGCCAACCTCAAGCACTTCGGGGCAGTTCACAATCAGCTCAAGCGGGTTTTAGACGCCCTGCGCGAACTCATCACGCCGCCCGATCCGCCCAAGCGGCCCGTCGGGTTCATCAGCCCAGAGGACAAGGGCAAGAAGACTTTAAGTCAGGCAAAAAGCAGGACTTGACCCCCAGGCCGCGCATCAAGACGCTGCGTGAGCTCGTCGCCGTAGTCATTGCAACGACGCCCGCGCAGAGCGGGCGTCGTTGCAATGACTACGGCAACTTCGGCAGCCGCTGCAAGAGCGGCGCAGGTTCTATCGACATCGCCTCCGCCAAGCGCTCGATCAGCGCTACTACGTCAGCAGATGCGACCTTCTTCTCCTCGGCGCAGATGTCAGCAGCGGTCTCCAGAGCGAGGCCGTACTCCCCAACGTCAATGAACTTCTGAACTTCGGCAAGCTCGGAATCCGTCAGCACAGGCGCTGCCGCTGCCAGCAAGTTGGAGAACAACAATTCGATATCTTCAAAGTTTGACATCGCTCTTCCTCAGCGCGGATTGCGCGGCACGTTGGTGGGGTAGCCGGTGACGATCCGACCGTTCGGCTCGACGATCACCTCGATATCAATGCCACCGCGGGTCCCTCGCACCACCTCGCGTCCACCGCGGCCCGGCGATCTGGAAGACGCCGGATCGGTCGCTACGTCGGAGATCTCGCCTTTGATCCTGTCGTCGGACCAACCACTTGGGAACTCGCTCTTGCCGGGCTTGCCGGTGCCGGATCGATGACCGCTACCAGTCTTATCGCTGTCGAGGACGTGCTGCTCGCCCTTCGGATCCAGAAGGCTGGGCTTGTCTTCGCTGTTTGCCCCATCACCTGACACGGCCGATACGAGAATCCCCCAAAGAATCTTTGCTCCCCGACCCGCTGAGTTGATCTCGCTGGTCAATCTCTGCGCAATGACATTGTTGGCAGCTGAACGGGTAGCGGCGCCGACGTCGGCAATCGGCGCGGTGTTGTAGCCGGTGCCGCAGGCGCTTGCGATGCGGGTTCCGGTGCACGGTGAACGTCGGTCCGGGTCCAGATACCGGTATGGATTGTTGTTCGCGTAGTTATAGCGATTGAAGTGACTGGCGTTGCTGAAGCTGGTCGTGACCGGATCGACGCTGAGGAACCTCCCAGCGATCGGATCGTCATACCGCTGCTGCATATAAACCAGCCCGGTATCCCCATCATTCACATGCCCCGTGAACCCCATCCTGGGCGGGGTCACGCCCGACGAAGTGGCGCCGTACGGTTCATACCGGGTCCGGCTCAAAAGCGCACCGGCTGCATTCGTCGTGGCCACCGGGCTGCCCAATGCGTCGGTGTGGACAAAGTTGGTGGCCGTGGGGGTCAACTCGGCGATCAGGACGCCGCCCAAATAGATGTACCGGGTTGAGCCACCTTCCCGGGTGTTGTAGCTCAAGCGCAGCTTGCCGTCTTGGGTGTAAGCGTACAAACGCCAGGAAGCATCGGGCAGGGTGTTCAGGCTGCGCCGACCGTGACCGTCGTACAGAAGCGATACCGACTTGCCCGGCGCGCTGGTCATGCGATTGCCCAAGTCAAAGACAAAGGTCTGCCCACCACGCCGGGTGATGTTGCCGTTGCCGTCGTAGCCGAAGCCGATGCTCTGGCTGCCAGCCAAGCCTGACAGCCGGTTGTTGGCGTCATAGAGGTGTGTCAGGCTGCGGTTGCCGACGACGCTTGCACGCAGGTTGTCCAACCCATCGTAGGCAAAACTGCCCGCGCCCCAGGGACCCTGCGCCGATATCAGGCGGTCCAGGCCGTCGTAAGCCATGCTTCGGGTTGAAACGCCTTCTTGCTGGTCGACGATGCGGGTGACGTTGCCATTGGCGTCGTAGTCGTACTGATCCTGCACCACGCCCACATCCCGCAAGACCTTGGGTTTGCCGTCGATGGTTTGCGACGAACTGTGCACCACGCCGTTGGCCAACAAGTACCCCGCAACCGCGCCATTGGGGTGGTAGGTGACATTGCTGGCGTAGCCGGAAACCTGTGTGGGCTGGCCCAGCGCGTTGGGCGCATAGGCAATGCTGCCCCAGGGGTCCGTCAAGGCGCTGACGCCGCCATGGGGGTCATAGACCCGACCAAAATTCCACCCCGTTCCTGGGGCAGCACCAGCCCACCAGGTGTACCGTTCTTCGGTCAGCCTTCGCCGAGGGTCGTAGCTGTAGTCCCAGACGACAGTGCCGCTTTCGATGCGCTTCAGCTTTCCATCGGGCCAATAGTCTCTGCGGATGTCAGGGCTGCCATCACCGCAGCGGGTCAACTTCAGTCGATCACGCTCGTCGTATGCAAACGCCGTCTGAGCGGCAGCCGGCGCTGACCGAGATCGAGTACCCCGCTCAACGTGCCCACGGCGTAACTCTTGAACGCCTGGCGCCCACCAGCGTCATAGAGCGTGACTCGGTGTGTCGCTGTAGCTGCACCGATCAATGCATCGTGGGCGCTGCGCAACTGTTCGCGCATGTAGCGGTCAAAGTACCGCACCGTTTTGGCATAGCCGGTGCTGATGGTCTGGCGCCAATGCCCCGCTTCCAGCCCCATTTCAGGCCAGGCAACCTGCTGATACGACACAACGGTGGGGTAAGAGCCGCCACCGGGATAATCGATTTGCGCCAGGCGGCCCATGACGTCGTAGCTGTAGCTGAAGACGCTGCCGACTTCATTGCGGTACCACGCCAGCTTGCCCAGGTTGGTAAGCTCCACCGCCTCGGTACTGCCATCACGATGCACCACCTGGCGCGGTATGCCGCGGTGGTAGTTCGACAATGTGATCCGGCGCCCTTTGGCATCGATCTTGTACTGAAGGGTCCCGTCCGCGTAATACTCCAAACGATCCTCTGGGAAGCCAAAGGACTTGCGTTGCGCCAGAAGGGCCTTGGCGTTGTATTCGTTGGACAGCATCTGGATGCCGGTGTCCGAATTGGTGACGGCGGCGACCTGCCCCAGCACCCAATACGTCTTGTTGTCAGCGTAGGTGGTCAGCTCCCGGCGCGAATGGCCCAGCTCGCTGAATTTGCTCACCGCGACGGGTCGCGCCAAGTGATCGAAACCATTGAGTCCGGCGTCCGCCTGCCAGGTGAACAAGATGTTCTGCTGGTTGACGACTTTCCGGTCCAGGGGACGGTTTCCGGCCGATAGCCAGTCGCTGGTCACCAACGGACTCAAACCGAACCGCTCCGGGTAGCTCCTGGGCGAATCGGGGTTTCGGTAGTTGTAGGTGGTGGTTCGCAAGGCCGTCGTGCCGTTCCAGCCCTCATCCAACCGCAGCAACTGGCCTTCGTTGAGCGCCAACGGTTGCCGAAGGTGTGCCGCGTGACGGCGCCGTCAGGCGCCGTCACGGTCACGATTTTTTTGTCCGAGCAGGTTGTGCAGGTGGTCCAGCCCGAACTGCTGACGTAGCTGTACGTCCAGGTTTGTGCGGGAATACCGGGGCCACTGATGGTCTTGCTGGTGAGCGTCTGTGAACGGGTCAGGATGGGCCATACGGCGCCTGAAGTAGGGCCACTGGTGCCGTAGACATACCAGCAGGCCTGTTGAACAAAGGTCTTGCCATGGGATCTGAAGGGCGCATTGAAGATGCCGAGGGCGCCCGACGGGTGCGTGATGCTGCCCATCAAGTCGTTTTGTTGAAAAACTCCGGGACTGGTGCACTTCGCGCCTTCACCCATCTGTTCCCACTGGGGGTGCAGCATGCCGTCCAGATTGAACGTCCAGCCGCTGCCGTCTGGCAACACCACCCGCGACAGGTTGCCGCTGGCGCTGTAAACGTAGTTGAACGTTCGGGTGCCATCGTTGACCGATGAAACGCGACCGTTGGCGTATTGCAGGGTGATGATCCGCCCGTCGCTGCTTGCAATGCGCTGCAGCTGCATGGGGTTGGCCGCGTCGTAGGTGTAGGAAACCCGGTTCCCAAAGCGATCGATCACCTCGCTGGCGTACACGAAGTGCTCGGTGCGCGTGGTAACAGCGCCGGCTTTTCTGACGCCAGGCACATACCGCGTCGCCATCCAGTCAAAGCGAAATTGGGTGCCATCGGGCGCGACGGCCAAGAAGCCCTCACCCGGCGCATTCTTGAGACTGTTCAGGCAGGTGACCGCCCACAGGCCGCGGGTGACCAAAGGGTAGTCAGCCCCGCCCTCGGGCTTGAGCTGAAAGTCCGTTGCGCGCTGCAGCAGTTCCTGCGAACCGTAGCCCGGCACATCCAGCATGTTGCCTTGCCAATAGTCCTGCGCGTTGTAGGACACCGTAACCCCGGGCCCGGGCTCGCTGTAGCTTGGCGGTACCGAATAGCCCGAGCATCGATTGACGCCCCGCGACGACGTCACCCAGCCGAAATGGCCGAAAGTGCCGCTGATTTGCGGCAGCGCCAGGTCCCAATCGCCCAGCTGACCGCGAATCTGCGGGTCACGCCCAGGCCCATATCGCCGGTGAACAGCCACGGCAAGGCTGTTGTTGCCCGGAAGACTCAGGTCAGCTTGCTCGAATTGCAGCGCGCCGTTGTAGAGGTTGACCTTGTCGCCAAACAGATCGGGCCCCAGCGTGGTCACCGCATCCAGGGCGACGGGCATCTGCCCTTCAAAATAGGACAGGTTGCCGGTGTCAGCCCATGCACTTGAGCCAGCCAGGCTTGCAGCAAACCCAAGCGGCAGCAGCTTTGCCTTGGGTACACAACTGCGCAATCGGTCATCGGCGCCGCCGCACGGCGTCTTCGCTGGCGGCAGGGCCTGGGCGGCTTCGGCGTAGCGGCCCTGGTCCATCCAGGGCCTGGGCAAGCCGTCGTTCGGCGCCAGTTCGACCGCGGTGGTTGCCAATTCGGTCGTCTGGTCCGGCCGCCCTTCCACGCCCTTGGTGTACGGCCGCAACAGGCGGCTTTCGCATTACAGCGCGGTGCCGACCAGCCCCGGCAGGCCGCTGCGACGGTCCACATCCCGGTAGCGGCGCCTCTACACCAGCGGGCAGGCCATGGCCTCGTGCGCGGCACTGGCTGTCGCCGCGCACACAGCTGCACACAACAGCCTCAGCCCGGTCTGCACTGCTTCGATGGCGCGGTGCGCCTGCGCGCGGCATGCAGCCCAGTTGGCGCGAGCCAGACGACACATGCGGGGCGCGCAGCAAGCGCACCAAGGGCAGCGCTGCCGGCTGCGGGACAACGGTATCGAGGGCAACGGAAGACCTGGAACTCATGGAACAAGTCTCAACCCAGCCCCTTGCTGAGCCCAACTGAAACGCAAGGCGCAGGCGGTGCGGCGCTCACGCCGCCAGTCAAATCCCTCTGATTGGCAGGAAGGCGTTCGCCCAACTCAACCGCCGGGCACCCGTGCCCCAGCTGCAATGGTAGGCGGCGCGGCGTTCAAGGTGTCGATGGCCGTGCCGGCCGCCGCCTTGTAGCGCGCCATGAACGCGTCGCGCTCGGCCGCCGGTATGACCTGGTTGATGTCGTCGAAAACACCGCCACAGCGGTCGTCCACCATGCCCAGCAGGGCAAACGGGCCGGCACCGCGGTTGCGCAGCACCAGTGCCGATATGGGCGCGCAGAGTTTGTCGTCGTAGGCCTTCAGCGCGGCTGGCGACACGCCGTGCTGCAGCATCGCGGCGCCCAGTACACGCGCGTCCACGATGGCCTGGCTGGCGCCGTTGGAGCCCACGGGGTACATCACGTGCGCGGCGTCGCCCAGCAGCGCCGCATGGCCATCGACCCAGGTGGGCACGGGGTCGCGGTCGATCATCGGGTACTCGAACACTTCCTGCGCACCGCGCAGCATGGCGGGCACGTCCAGCCAGCCGTAGTTCCAGCCTTCGAAGTGGTGGATGAAGTCGGACAGCTGCACCCGCCTGTTCCAGTCGCCCTGGGTCCAGCCTTGGGTGTTGTCCACCGTGATTTCGGCGATCCAGTTGATGGTGGCCAAACCGGTGTGGGTGTCGGGTTTGCTGATGGGGTACAGCACCACACGGTGTTTCAGCGAGCCCAGGCCTACAAATGACGAGCCGCTGCGAATGGGGATACCCGGCGTGGTGCCACGCCACATGATGGCGCCGCCCCACTGGATGGGCGGCTGCTGCGGGTGCATCTGTGCACGCACGGCCGAATGCAGGCCATCGGCCGCCACCAGCAGCCGGCCTGCTATCTCGTGACGCTGGCCGTCACGCGACTCCACCAGCGCTGTCACACCTTGGTCCTGGTTGCGGTAGCCGACCACACGCTGGCCCAGGCGCACGGCGTCGGGGCCCAGGCGCTGCACCACGGCGTTGAAGAGCAGCATCTGCAACTGGCCACGGTGCACCGCGTATTGCGGCCAGCGGTAACCCGCCAGCAGGCCACGGGGTTCGGCATACACGTCGTTGCCATTGCGGCCCACCAGCGCCCATTCACGCGCCGGGATGCCGATGCTGCCCAGCAGCGTGTCGTCAAAGCCCAGGTCCATCAACTCGCGCACCGCATTGGGCTGCAGGTTGATGCCCACGCCCAGCGGCTGCAGGCTGGGCACGGCTTCAAGCACCGTACAGGGCACGCCGATCTGGTGCAGCGTCAGCGCCAGCGCCATGCCGCCGATGCCGCCGCCGGCGATGAGCACGGGAAGAGGGGTGGGTGATGCAGTCATGGCCACATTCTGGATGAAGGCCGGCCTTGAGCAGGACTTCAGATCAACAACAGCAGGCTACCCGATCACCTGCGCAGGCTGGGCAGGTCGTCGCCCGTAGCGGGTGGCAGGCGCTACAGTCTGCGCGGGCCGTCGCCGTGCGCGTCGCGCAGAACCTGACCCACGATGACCACAACACCCCACCCATCACCGCTCCGTCTGTTTGTGGGCACCGACTTGCCTTTGAAGTCCGGTCATTCAGGGCCGCTGCCCGATGCCGCGGCCAAACACGCCCAGGTGCGTCGTGTCCAGCCGGGCGAACTGCTGCAGCTGTTCAACGGCCGCGGTGTTGAATGTGCCGCGCGTGTTGTGGCCATGGGCAGGCACCAGGTCGAGGTGGAAGTTGGCGCACCCGTGGCTTTGCTGCCCGAGCTGCCCCTGGCCGTGAGCCTGGCGCTGGTGGTACCGGCCAACGAGCGCATGGACAGTCTGGTTGAAAAAGCCACCGAGCTGGGCGCCAGGGGCATTCAGCCGTTGATGTCGAGCCGTTCGGTGCTGCGGCTGCAGGGCGAACGCGCGTCGCGGCGCCAGGCGCACTGGCAGGGCGTAGCAGTCGCCGCCGCCGAGCAGAGCGGTCGCGCCTGGGTGCCGGACATTGCGCCCGTGGCGGCGCTGCAGGACTGGTTGGCCGGTCTGCCATCGACGCCAGCTGATGGCGCGCAGGCGCGCTGGCTGCTCAGCCTGGGCGACGGGGCCAGGCCACCGGTGCGGCCCCTGGGCTGCCAGTCCTTGCTCACACTCAGCGGACCCGAGGGCGGGCTCTCGGCTGACGAAGAGTCGGCTGCAACACGGGCCGGCTTTTTGCACATCAGCCTGGGCCCACGTGTGTTGCGTGCCGACACGGCACCGCTAGCCTTGCTGGCCTGGCTGGGCATCGCGATGCTGGAATGAGACCGCGGGGCCATCCCATGGTCGGGCCAAATGCAGCCTGCATGTCGGAGAATGTCCCCGGGGCTGCGGTACGGTGCTGGCGGCTGTTTTGTTGGATATGAACTGCTATACAGGAGGTCGCGATGTCTTTGTTGGATTCGGTGATTGGTGCCATGGGTGGCTCGCAAGGCGGTGGTGGCAATGCTGCATTGCTGAATGCCGTGATCGGCATGCTGGGCCAGGGCGGCGGCAACGTTGGTGCCGCCGGTGGTCTGGGCGGACTGGGTGGCCTGGTGGCCCAGTTGCAGAAGAGCGGCCTCGGCGATGTCGTGGGCTCGTGGGTAGGCACCGGCCAGAACATGCCGGTGGCACCTGACCAATTGGGCAGCGCATTGGGCGGTGACACCATCGCCAACATGGCCAAACAGGTTGGCATGGACCAGGGCGACCTGCTCAGCCAACTGAGCCAGATGTTGCCGCAGGT
>JAHECB010000131.1 GCA_024641925.1 Betaproteobacteria bacterium | reverse complement strand
CCCGCAGCGACGGCAGCGCTTCGCAGGTGCAGACGGTGTCCCGGCCGAGTGCGCCGGATTTTTTCGATACCGCAACCTCGGTCGGCCAAAGCCGCTTCACCAACGCCACGCTGGGCCTGATGTGGCGCCAGCGCCTGGGCGACGTGCGGCTGCAGGCCGACGGCAGCGCGCGCGTCTGGCAGGCCACCAGCAACACACTTCGCGATGAATTTGGCAGCAACAGCAACACCACCAGCGGCAATCCCTTTCCGCGCCGCTACAGCGACAACAGCGTCACCAACGACAAGTCGCTGACGCTGAAGCTCAAGGCCAGCAAGCTGCTGGGGGGCGGGGACGGCGGCGAAGGTGCCAAGGCCAAGGCCGAGCACGACTTGGTCACCGGCCTGGAGATCGAAGGTGCCAACCGCGACGAAACCCGGGTGTCGACGCCGGAAGTCTCCAACTTCGGCGACAACCTGAAGGCCAGTACCTTGCGACTGGCGGCCTACGCGCAGGACGAATGGCAGCTCAACCCGAACTGGGGCGTGCACGCCGGCCTGCGCTGGGAGGGCATCTCCACCCAGGGCGATTCCGGCCAGGGCTACCGCCCCAGCAACCGCAGCAGCGTCTGGACACCGCTGATGCACGCCGTCTACAAGCCCGATCCCAAAGGCCAGGACCAGATTCGGTTCAGCCTGACCCGCAGCTACCGCAACCCGCCCCTGGGCGCGCTGATTGCCAAGCCCAGCTTCAGCCGGACCTGCCCGGTCGACACCGTGACCTGCGGCATCGACCCCAGCAACCGCGAAATCTACCCCGACAGCGCGGGCAATTCCGAACTGAAGCCTGAATTGGCCACGGGCATCGATGTTGCTTTCGAGCGCTACCTCACGGCCGGCGGTCTGCTCAGTGCCAACCTGTTCCACCGCAGCATCAGCAACCTGATCCGCGGCGAGGTGAATCTGGAAACCGTGTCCTGGACCACGGCCCAGCGTTACGTGCGCCGCCAGCGCAACATTGGCGATGCCACCACCACGGGCGTTGAACTCGAGGCCAAGTTCAGGCTGGACCAGCTGTGGAACGGCGCCCTGCCGGTTGAAATGCGCAGCAACCTCAGCCTTTACCACAGCCGCGTGAAAACGGTGCCCGGTCCCGACAACCGCCTGGACCAGCAGGCCAGCGCCACCGGCAACCTGGGCGCCGACTACCGCCTGCGTGGCCTGCCGCTCACTTTGGGCGGCAACTTGAACTGGGTGCCGGGTTACACCACGCGGCTGGACGTGGCCGAAACCACCAGCGTCAGCGCCAAGCGGGTGTGGGACGTCTACGTGCTGTGGACCGTCAACCCCACCGTGGCGGTGCGGCTGCTGGGCAACAACCTGGACCCGCGGGACTACACCACCACTGGGGTCAATGAAACCGTCAACGTCGACACCGGCAGACCCGAACGCACCACCACGACGTCCGGCGGCCGCAGCAACACCAACGTGCAATTGCGCCTGGAGCTGAAGCTGTAAACACGCGGTTCCCGGCACCGTCAAGGGTGCATCCGATTGTCAGCGTTGACGATCGGAACTTGGGGGATGCCCTCGTGGCGCCTGGGCGGCCTGCCGTCAAACTCGACGGTTTCCCCTTCTGTGCCCGCCGTTCCCATGCTGTCCAACCGTCGCTGCTTCCTGGTCCATGCCGCTGCCCTGGTGCCGGCATGGGGTGGCCTGACGACGGTGGCGCTGACGCAAGCCCATGCCCAGAGTGTCTGGCCGGCGCGAAGTGTGCGCATCGTGGTGCCGGCGGCTGCCGACAGCACGGCCGACATCCTGGCCCGCGGCCTGGCAGCCGAGCTGCAGCGGTTGCTGGGCAAACCCTTTGTGGTGGACAACCGGTCCGCCGCGGACGGCAGCCCCGGTGTCGCCCAGGTCGCCAAGGCGCCGCCTGACGGCTACACGCTGCTGATGGGCACGGTCGACACGCAAGCCATCAGCCCGAGCCTGCATTCGACCTTGCCGTATGACGCCGCTCATGACTTTGTCGCCATTGCGCTGGTCGCCACAGTGCCCAACGTGCTGGTCATGAACCCGGGCAAGGCACAGCAGCACAGCATCCGCCGCGTCAAGGATCTGGTGCGTGTGCTCAAAGCCAACCCTGGCAAGTTCACCATGGCCAGCCCCGGTCATGGCACCAGCCTGCATCTGGCGGGTGAACTGTTCAAGCGCATGACGGGCAGCTACATGGTCCATCTGCCTTACCCGGGCATCGAGCCCGCCCTGGCCGACCTGATGGCGGGCAACGTGGACCTGATGTTTGACCATCTGCCCAGTGCCATGCCGCATATCCGCAGTGGCCGGCTCACCGCGCTGGCCGTGACGAGCGCGGCGCGCTCCGGTGCGGCGCCCGAACTGCCCACGGTGGCGGAAACCGGAGGGCCGCTGCTCAAGGGTTTTGAGGCCAGCGCCTGGCTGGGACTGTTGGCGCCGGCCGGTGCCGGCGCCGACGTGGTGGGGCGCTGTCAGCAAGCCACCTTAGCGGCGCTGGCCACGCCGGCACTGAAGGAGCGGTTGCTGTCACAAGGGGCCATACCGGGCAGCGGCACGCCAGCGCAGTTTGCGGTCTTTCTGCAGGCCGAAATGCGCAAGTGGGCGCGGGTCGTCAAGGCATCCAACACCAAGCTGGATTGAGCGACCCAAAAACTCTGGGCCGGCGGCCAGGGCGACCTGCCTGACGGTTCCAGCGGCCACGCTGCGCGTGCTGAACTTGATATCGCATTATCATTGCAGCACGGGCACGCTGTGGGGTTGCGCCCGTCACCGCCGACCCGCTCGGACCCCCTTGCCGCACGCACCATGGAACGCAACACACGCCAACGCACCGCCATCCGCGAAGCCCTGCTGCTTGCGGCGCGCCCCTTGCTGCCGCAAGAGGTGTTGCAGGCTGCGCAGGCCCAGGTGCCGGGGATGGGCATTGCCACGGTCTACCGCAACCTGAAAGCGCTGGTCGACGAAGGTGCACTGCGCTGCGTGAACCTGCCGGGCGACAACCCGCGGTTTGAAACCGCCGGCCAGCACCACCACCACCACTTTCAATGCCAGGCCTGCGAGCGTGTTTTTGACGTGCACGCCTGCCCAGGCAACTTGGCGGCCCTGGCGCCACCGGGCTTTGTGGTGAACGACCACGACCTGGTGCTGTATGGCCGCTGCAGCGACTGCCAACCGGGTGCCGCAGCGCCGCGCCGCTGAAGCGCCATGCTGAACACCAGTGCCCTGACCCGCGTTCTGGCCGCCGCCGTAGCCGTGGCCCTGCTGTGGCTGGCCGTGGCCTGGGCGCTGGCGGCGTGATGCGGGTTCTTTCAAAGCGCCACGCGTTGCGCCATCCGACATGAACGCCTTGACCCGACTCTGGCGCCAGAGGCCCGACAACGCGGCGGCGCTGACTGCGACCCGCTCCGCGGCAGGCACTGGAAACGCTGCGATCACCTTGCATGACGTCACCGTGGCCTACCGCGGTCACCCGGCGGTGCACCACGTGTCGGGCCAGTTCAACACGGGAAGCCTGACGGCGGTGGTCGGCCCCAACGGCGCGGGCAAAAGCAGTTTGCTGGCCGCCATCATGGGTCACCTGCCATTGGCGCAGGGCAGGGTCGAGTTGCTGGACCGCTTGCAGGGCCACATCGCCTGGCTGCCGCAGCGCAGCGAGATCGACCGCAGTTTTCCCATCAGCGTGCAAGACCTGGTGGGCCTGGGCCACTGGCGGCAACTGGGCAGCCTGCGCGCTCTGGGCGCGCCGCACAAACAGGCCGTGGTGCAGGCGCTGGCGGCGGTGGGGCTGGTGGGTTTTGAGCGACGTGTGATCAGCGAGCTCAGCACCGGCCAGTTCCAGCGTGCCCTGTTTGCCCGTGTGCTGCTGCAAGACGCGCCGGTGATCCTGCTGGACGAGCCCTTCAACGCCATCGACGCTCGCACCACGGCCGACCTGCTGGACCTGGTGCAACGCTGGCACAAACAGGGCCGCACCGTTATCGCGGTGTTGCATGACATCGAACAGGTGAGAACCCACTTCCCTCAAACGCTTTTACTGGCAAGGCGGTGTGTGGCCTGGGGGCCGACGGCCACGGCGCTGGATGCCCACAACCTGTTCCTGGCCCGGCAGATGGCCGAAGCCTGGGACGAGTCGGCGCCGGCCTGCCACGTGGCTGACGAGGGCCATGCGCATGGGGTGACGCCCTTGCGACCGCTGCCGGCCTTGCGCGCCGCAAACGCGCTCGGGGCCCACGACCATCACGGACACGATCACCACCACCACCACCACGGCCCGGGCGACCACTCCGAACCGGCGCCCGGTCACGACATCGTCGGCGCCAGGGCCGCCGACCCCCTGGCCCCGGAGCGTGCTGCCTGATGTCCGCCTACGAGCTGCTGCTGCAGCCCTTTGCCGACTACGGCTTCATGCGCCGTGCGCTGGTGGCCACCGTGGCGCTGGCCCTGGGCAGCGCGCCCATCGGCGCCGTGCTGGTGATGCGCCGCATGAGCCTGATGGGCGACGCCATGGCGCACGCCCTGCTGCCGGGGGTGGCGGTGGGCTTTCTGTGGGCGGGTTTTTCCATCACCGCCATGAGCCTGGGCGGTTTTGTGGCCGCCATGTCGGTGGCGCTGGCTGCCGGCTGGGTGACACGCCACACGCAACAGCGTGAAGATGCCAGCGTGGCGGCGTTTTACCTGATGGCCCTGGCCTTGGGGGTGCTGCTGATCAGCACCCGCGGCAGCAGCGTCGACCTGCTCAACGTGCTGTTTGGCAGCGTGCTGGCGGTGGACGACGCCGCACTGTTGCTGATGGCTGGCGTCGCCAGCGTGACCTTGCTGACGCTGGCCGCGCTGGCCCGGCCGCTGGTGGTCGAGTGTGTCGACCCCGGATTCCTGAAAAGTGTGGGCGGTCCGGGCTCGGCCGTGCACGCCGTGTTCATGGTGCTGGCGGTGGCCAACCTGGTGGCCGGCTTTCAGGCGCTGGGCACCTTGATGGCGGTGGGTTTGATGATGTTGCCGGCCACGGCGGCACGCTTCTGGGCCGCCCAGGTGGGCGGGCAGTTGCTGTCAGCGGTGGTGATGGCGGTGCTGTCGGGTGTGGCCGGGCTGCTGCTGTCGTTTCACCTGCAATGGCCCAGCGGACCGGCCATCGTGCTGGTGGCTGGCGGCCTGTACCTGCTGTCGGTGGCGGCGGGCGCGCATGACGGCTTGTTGTGGCGGCGGCTGCGGCTGCACCAGCACCGGGTGGCCTGAATGAAGGCCGGGCGACGCCATGCGCTGCAAGGCCTGGTTGGGGGTCTGGCAGCCTGGGCCGCGCACGCCCGCGGCGCACCCACAATCTCTGCAACGGCACCCTTGAAAGTGGTCGCAAGCTTCTCCATCCTTGCGGACTTGGCAAGGGTGGTGGGTGGCGACGCGGTCGAGGTGGGTACCCTGGTGCCTTTTGATGCCGACGCGCACCAGTTCAGCCCAACCCCCCAACACGCCCAGTTGCTCAGCCGCGCCGACCTGGTGGTCTTCAACGGTCTGGGTTTTGAAGGCTGGTTGCAGCGCCTGGTCCGCGCCAGTGGCTACAAGGGCCCGTTGCTGCAACTCAGCGAAGGCATCGTGCCGCTGCGCCTGGGTGGCTTGCCCGATCCCCACGCATGGCAAGACCTGGGCCATGCACAGCACTACGTGGCGCGTTTGCGCGACGCCTTCAGTGCCGCCAGACCCGCGCACGCGCCGGCTTTTGCCGAGCGTGCCACGGCCTACAACAGCCGCTTGCAGGCGCTGCTGCAGTCGGTGCGCAGCCAGCTGGCGACGGTGCCCCCGGCGCGTCGGCGCGTGGTCAGCCCGCACGACGCTTTTGGCTACCTGGGCGCCGCCTTCGACATTCAATTCCTGCCCGTGCGGGGGCGCGCCAGCGGCAGCGAGGCATCAGCGGCCGACGTGGCGCGCCTGATCGACGCCTTGCGCAAGCAGCGCGCCAACGCCGTGTTTGTCGAAAACATCAGCGACCCGCGTCTTTTGCAGCGCATAGCCCAGGAGGCCGGCGTGGCGGTGGGCGGTCGCCTGTACTCCGACGCGCTGTCAGCGCCTGGCACCGAGGCCGATACGTTCCTGAAGATGTACATGCACAACACCCAGGCATTGATACAGGCGCTGGTCAAGTCACCGGCGCCGCCGCCGCTCACGAAGCCATGACCTCGTCCGGTACGCCTTTCCAAGCCATGAACCCGAACCTTCGCGCTTATTTGATGTGTTGCTTGTGCAGTCTGGCGGCCGCCATGCCGGCCCGTGCCGCCACGTCCCACCACGCTGCGCATGTGCATGGCCAGGTGCAGGCCCAGGTGGTGGTGGACGGCAACACCCTGCTGGTGGAACTGCAAATGCCCCTGGACAGTCTGCTGGGCTTTGAACACCGGCCCCGCAGCGCTGCGGAGCAGCAGGCGGCCAACGACGCGCTGGACCGCTTGAAGAAACCCGCGGCCTGGCTGAAGCCCGACGCGGCTGCGCTGTGCACGTTGAAAAGCGTCGACGTCCAAGACCAGGCGCTGCGGCCCGCGGTGCCAGCCGTAGCCGGAGCGGCCGAATCCGGGCACGCCGACTTGGATGCAAGCTACCAGTTCAGCTGTGCCCAGCCAGCCCAACTGCGGGTGGTGGATCTGCAACTGGCCACGGTCTTCAAGCGCGTCCGGCGCATCGAGGTTCAAGTGGCCGGTGCCCGCGGGCAGGGCGGTCAGACCCTGGTGGCGCCCCGGTCGCGCATCAAGTTGACCCGTTGACGGCGACGCGCTGCGGTTCTGCACGCGGCCGCACCGACTGCCACGCAGCCACGGTCGACAAGGCCGACAAAGCCAGACAGCCCCAGACCACCGCACCGTAACCCTGCGTCTGGTCAAACACCCAGCCCGCGACATACGGCCCTGCCAGGTTGCCCATCGCCGCCCCGGTGTACAGCGCGCCGATGATGGACGCCACCGCCCGCGCGCCAAAAAAATCCATGCACAGCGCCGGCAGCAACGACACGATGCCGCCGTAGCTCAGGCCCATCCACAACGCAAATACAGCCATGGCTGGGTAGCCGCCGGCAGCCGCCCACATCAGGTACGACAGCCCCAGACTGGCGGTGCTGAGCACCAGCGTCACCGGCCGGCCGATGCGGTCGGCCAGGGTGCCGATGGCAAAACGCCCACACAGGCTGCCCACGCCGATCAGGCCCACCAGACCCACGGCCTGGGTGTCGGCCACGCCCAGGTCGCGAGCGGCGGCCGAGGCATGGGCGAAGGGCACAAACATGCTGGGTGCGCCGAGCAGCGTCATGGCGTACAGCCAGCGAAACCGGGGTGTGCGCAGCGCCTGCAGCAGCGTCAGCCCGGGCACCACACGCCCCGTGGCGGCGGTGGCCGCGGGTGCCCGGCGCAACAGCAGCGTCGCCGCCAAACCCAGCATCAACACGCTCAGCGCCAGCGCGCGCAAGGCCAGCCGCCAGCCCCAGGCCTCGATGGCCCAGGCCAGCAGCAGCGGCACCACCAACGTTCCGGCGCCGATGCCGGCGCTGGCCAGCCCGGCCGCCAGCCCGCGCCGGCGCACAAACCAGGGCTGCACGCAGCCAATGGCCGGCACATACACCAGGCCGATGCCCACGCCCACGCCCACGCCAAAGGCCAGCGTGACCGTGCTCAGGCTGCTGGCCCAACTGCTGACCGCCAGGCCCAGCGCAATCATCACCATGCCGGCGGCGGTGACCCGCTGCGGGCCGATGCGGTCGGCCAGCATGCCGGCGCCGGCGCCCAGCACAAAGTAGATGGCGCCCGACACGCCAAACACCAGCGACACGTCGGCGCGCTGGGCGTGGAACTCGGTGGTCAAGGACTCAAAAACGGCGGCGAAGGAATACGACACGCCGAAAATGAGCGCCAGGCTGACAAAACACGCCCACACCACCACCCAGGCGTAGCGCGGTTCGTCGTCAGGGCTGGGTATTGGCATGGCCCAGCAGCATACGCCGCGCCGACCTCAGCCCATGGGGGTGTTGTCCCGCAAGGCATCGGACCCGGTCGGCCCGTCAGGCCGTCTTGGCGGCCACGGCCTGTGTCGCGGCTTCAGTCACGCGCCGGGCGTTGCCGGACCACAGATACTGCCGGTCGGTCAGCGCCTGTCGCGCTGCCTGCCCCAGGCGTTGCCGCAATGCGGCGTCGCTGGCCAGCACGTCCAGGCGTTTTTCGATGCCGGCGGGGTCCACCGGGTCGTACAGGTCGGCGTCGACACCGCCCACCAGCACCTCGTGATGGTTGGGCTGGTCGGGCGCCAGGATGGCCTTGCCCAGTGCCATGTATTCAAACAGGCACAGCGGCGAGGCATAGGGCACCAGCGCGGTCTGCAGCGCCACGTCAAAGGCGGCTGCAGCAGCCGGCACCTGGCTGCGCGGCACCACGCCAGTGAACTTCAGTTTGTGGGCAATGCCCAGACTGCGCGCCTGCTCTTCCAGTTCGGCGCGCACGGGGCCGTCGCCCACCACCAGCAGCATCGCCTGGTCGTCCTTGGGGCGTGTGCCCAGCCAGCTGACGATTCGGTGCAGCTGGTCCCATTCGCGCACAAACCCGATGAAGCCGATGACCATGCGCCCTTGCACGCCCAGCGTGGCCTGGGCCTGGTCGCGGCTGGGGACCGTCACAAAATCATTGGGGTTGATGCCGTTGGGGATGACGCGGATGCGCTCGCGCTGCACGCCCATGCCCACCAACATGTCGGCCAGCACCTCGGTGACCGGGAACACCCGGGTGGCACCGCAGAAGGTGAAACGTTCAAACCGGTCGGCCAGGCCGCCAAAACCCATGTTGCCGTACTTGCGGCGTGCAATCGCGTACGGTGCGTTCACCTCCAGCAGCAGGGGTACGCCGCTTCGGCGGCTGGCCCACACACCGGCGGGTTGGTACAGCGCATAACGCTCGTAGATCACGTCCGGCTTGAAGGCGTTGATGGCTTTCATCAGGCGCCGGTAGGCCACCAGCGAATAACTGGCTTCGGCCATCTCGTACACCTGCGCTGGCAGGTGCTTCTTGAGCTGCCCTACCCAGCCGGGGCTGCCGCCCTGGCCCGAGTCGCCCTGGTGCACCTCGGGGCCCACCAGACGCACCTCGTGACCCAGCTCGGTCAAGGCATGCACCATCTCTTCGATGTGCGTGATCTGGCCGTCTTTGGATGCTATCCGGTGGTGGTAAAGAATTCGCATGGGTCGCCAGGGGGGTGTGCCCGCTGTGCGGGTGGTGCGGGCAGGCGCCGGGGCATCCTTGAAGCTCGGGCGATGCAGCCTTGCATTCTAGGGAGCGGCTCGGCGCCGGCGGCCGCCGCTTGTGTGGCGGAATTTGCAACCCATCGCGGCCAAGGGGCCTATATCTTCAGGAACAGATCGCGGTCTGGCGCAAAGTTGGCATGAAGCGGCAGCAGCGCGGCGCCCAGGGCTCGGGCGTCGGGGCCGACGTCGCCGGCCAGCAAGGCGGGCGCCGTCACACCCTCCCAGTTGAAGCGCTGCAGCGCGAGCTGCGTGCTGTCCAGCAAAGCGGCCAGCAATTCGCGGCTGAAGCTGCCGTCCAGGATCACACCTTCCAGGTCCAGCAGACAGGCGGCACTTTGCACGGCTTGCGCAATGGCCAGCGCCGACTCCTCCAGCCAGGCCCGGGTATCGGGCAGCCAGGGGTCTGTCAGGGCGCGCGTGTCTGCCACCGCGCTGATGTCCAGACCGGTCTTGGCGTAGCGCCGTTCCAAGGTCAGCAACGATGCCACGCTGAGCAGTTGCACGGGTGCGTTGCCGGCTGTCGCGGGCACGGGCCACAGGGGCAGGGAGCCCACGGCGCCGGCGTTGCCGTTCAGGCCGCCGTGCAGATGGCTGTGCAGCACCAGGCCGCCGCCGATGAAGGTGTCGATGAAAACGTACAAAAAGCTGGGCAGGGTGCGTCCGCGCCCGGCCACCAGCTCTGCCACGCAGGCGGCTGCGGTGTCTTTCAGCAGGGTCACGGGCAAGTCGGTCAGGCGGCCGACCGCCTGCGCCAGGTCCAACTGCTGCCACTTGCGTGCAACCGGCTCGGGCAGGCCCAGCAACGATTGCCAGCCCCCCATCGACAGCGGCGCAGCAATGCCGATGCCCTGCAGCCGCGTGCGGCCTTCGGGCCCCAGCTTTTTGCCGATGTCCTTCAGCCGTGCGGCGATCTCGGGCACCAACACATCCGGGTCGGCGTAGCTGTAGTCGAGTTGCCAACGCTTGCGCACCTGGGCCGTGAAGTCCAGCAGCACGACGTCCAGGCTGCGCCGGCCCACCTTGATGCCGATGGCATAGGCGCCGTCGGGGTTCAGCCGCAAGGGCACCGAGGGCTGGCCCACCTTGCCGCGCTGCGGCTCGCCCTTCAGCAGCAAGCCGTCGGTTTCCAGCCGCTTGGTGATGACGGACACGGTTTGCGCCGTGAGCTGGCTCTGGCGTGCGATTTCGGCCGCGGGCAGGGCGCCATGCTGGCGAATGGCCTGCAGCACCACCCGTTCGTTGTACTGGCGCAGACCGCCCTGGCTGCTGCCACGCGCCTTCAGGCGCGGGGTTGGTGGGTTGGTGGATTCGATCTTGGGCCCGGCGTCGAGCATGTTCACATCTTCAGGTTGATTTCAAGCCAGACAGTCGGCAGGCAGATTTTCAGGCGCCAGCGCGCCGGTCATCACCGCCACGGTGTCGCTCATGCTGATTTTTTTCGGATTCAGGATGGCAGCACGCTTGCCCAGTCGGGCCACGTGGATGCGGTCGGCAATCTCGAACACATGCGGCATGTTGTGGCTGATCAGGATCACCGGCAGGCCCTTGTCGCGCACCCGGCGGATCAGCTCCAGCACCATGTTGCCTTCTTTCACGCCCAGCGCGGCGGTGGGTTCGTCCAGGATCACCACGTGTTCGGCAAATGCCGCGGCACGCGCCACGGCCACACACTGGCGCTGGCCGCCGGACAGGGTTTCCACGGCCTGGTTCATTGAACGGATGCCCACCTTCAGGTCGTTCATGCGCGCAATGCTCTGCTCCAGCATCGCTTTTTTGTCCAACATCCTGAACACGCTGCCCAGCACGCCGGGCCGGCGCAGTTCGCGGCCCAGGAACAGGTTTTCAGAAATGGACATGGCGGGCGCCACGGCCAGATCCTGGTAGACGGTTTCGATGCCCATGCGGCGGGCGTCGATGGGGGTCTTGAAGTGCACCGTCTGGCCATCCAGCTGGATTTGCCCTTCGTCGGGCACCGTGGCGCCCGACAGGCACTTGATCAGGCTGCTCTTGCCGGCGCCGTTGTCGCCGATGACTGCCATGATCTCTCCGGCGCGCAGTTCAAAGTCGACGCCGTCCAGGGCGGTGACCTGGCCGTAGCGCTTGGTCACGCCGGTGGCTTGCATCACCAGGCGATGGGATGGTGCTTGATTTGTATCTTGGGGCTGGCTCATCGGGCGTCCTTTCTGGACAGTTGGTCCAAGGTCACGGCCAGGATCACCAGCACGCCGGTGACCAGCACCTGGTAGATGCTGCTGACCCCCATCAGCGTCAGCCCGTTGCGGAACACACCTACGATGAGTGCGCCCACCAGGCTGCCCAGCACAATGCCGCGCCCGCCAAACAGGCTGGTGCCGCCCAGCACCACGGCGGTGATGGCGTCCAGGTTTTCGGTCTGCCCGGCGTTGGGGTCGCCCACACCGGTGCGGGCCACGCTCAGCAGCGCGGCGATGCCGTAGAACACGCCGGCCATCACGTACACCCCCAGCAGCACGCGCTGGGTGGGAATGCCCACCAGGCGCGTGGCTTCGGCGTTGTTGCCCACGGCATACACGTGGCGCCCGGCAGCGGTTTCCCGCAACACGAAGTAGGCCAGCCCGTACAGCGCCAGCATCAGCATCGCACCGTAAGCCACCGAGGTGCCGCCAATCTGGAAGGTGTTGCCCAGCGCGGTCAGCAGCGGCGGCAGGTCGGTTACGGTCTGCGAGTTGGAGTACAGCTGCGTGATGGCAAAGGCGATGTTCAAGGTGCCCAGCGTCACGATGAAGGGCGGCAGCTTGATGCGCGTGACCAGCAGGCCGTTGAGCAGACCAAACAAGGCCGTCACGCCGATGCCGCACAGCACCGCCAGCACCGGGTGCAGGCCCAGTTCGGTGGCGAACTTGGTCATCACGATGCTGCCCAGCGCCATCACCATGCCGCAACTCAAGTCGATGCCCGCCGTGAGGATGATCAGCGTCTGCCCGATGGCGATGACACCCACCACCATCACCTGTTGCAGGATCAGCGAGAAGTTGCCGCCCGTGAGGAAGATCTCGGACTGGGTGGCGAAAAAGGCGCAGGCTGCCAGCAGGGCCAGGAAGGGGCCCAGGGTGCCGATGGGGGGTAGTTTCATGCTTGTGCGTCCGGTGAAGGGCAGAAGCCGGCACCGCAGCCCGGGTTGGCAGGCTGTTGGCGGGTGCGGCGCAAAAGTGGTCCGGGCTCGGAGGCCCAGGTCCGGCGGGCGCTTCAGCCCCGCCGGCAGGCTAAACGTGTCAGCAGGCGCTTACTTCTTGCCCCAGCACAGGCTGGTGCCGGTCTTGACGTCTTTGCTTTCGACGCCGGGCAGGGCCTTGGCGGCGATCAGCGTGACGCCGGTGTCGGTGTAGCCGCTGGGCTTCTTGCCGGTCTTGGCATAGGCGACACCCGCTTCCACACCCATGGCCGCCATCTTCAGCGGGTACTGCTGGCTGGTGGCCGCGATGACACCACCGCCGACGTCCTTGATGCCCTGGCAGCCGCCGTCGACACTGACAATGACCACGCCTTTTTCCTTGCCGGCCTTTTTCAGCGCGTTGTAGGCACCGGCGGCGGCGGGTTCGTTGATGGTGTAGACCAGGTTCACGTCGGGCGCCTTCTGCAGGCAGTTCTCCATCGCGGTCTGGCCCTTGGCGCGGTCGCCAAAGCTGTCGGCCATGCAGGCCACGGTGGCATCGGTACCCAGTTCGTTGCTCTTGGCGTC
>JAHECB010000130.1 GCA_024641925.1 Betaproteobacteria bacterium | reverse complement strand
TGGAGCGCATTCCCAACGGATACACCTGCCATTACCCGCGGCCGAACTGGACGCTGCCCAAGCGCACGGTCAGCAGCAGCTGACCGCAGCGTGATCCTGGGCCAGTGGCCCGGGACTCTTTTCTGGCGCTTGCCTCGCAAACCCGCCTCGGCGTGGTGAGGGCGACACAGGCTGCCGCTGGCAGGCGTTACGCTACGCGCATCTTGTTGACTGCCCCGTCTCCTTCCCTGCCCAAAGCCGCCGCCTGGATGGCCGGTTGGCTTTCGCTGATGCTGGTGATTGCGATTGCCGGGCGCGAGGCTACCCGCCAGTTGCCGGTTTTCCAGGTGATGGTGTTGCGGTCCCTGATGGGCCTGCTCATGCTGGCGCCGCTGATCCGTGCGCACGGCGGTCTGGCGTCCATGAAAACCTTGCGCATCCGAGATCATGCCGCCCGCAACACCGTGCACTACGTCGCCCAGTACGCCTGGATGGCGGCGCTGACGCTGATCCCGCTGGCGCAGGTGGTGGCCATCGAATTCACCATGCCGGTCTGGACGCTGCTGTTGGCCGCCCTGTTCCTGGGGGAACGCATCACCGGCTGGAAGGTGCTGGCGGTTGCGCTGGGGCTGCTGGGGGTGGCGTTGATCGTTCGGCCGGGTGCTGCCGGCCTCAGCGCCGGCCAGGCCATCGCCTTGGCCGCAGCTGTGGGTTTTGCCGTCTCCATCACCATGACCAAGTCGCTGACGCGCAGCGACGACGTGGTGGTCATCATCTTCTGGATGCTGGTGATCCAATCGGTGATCGGTCTGGTGCCGGCCTTGATGGTGTGGCGCTGGCCAACGCCCACCCTGTGGGCCTGGGTGGTGCTGGTGGCCTTTTGCGGCACGTTTTCGCACTTCTGCATGGCCAGTGCCATGCGCCACGCTGACGCCACCGTGGTCGTGCCCATGGACTTTTTGCGGGTGCCGCTGACTGCGGTGGCCGGCTGGCTGATCTACGCCGAGCGTTTGGATTTGTTGATGGCGGTCGGCGCGGTGTTGATCCTGGCGGGCAATCTGGTCAACGTCCGGCGTGCCGGTGCGAAGTCGGCCACGGCACGCGTGGCGCCAGATCCTGGTCGCGGCTGAAGGCAGGTAGCCGCCGGTGCAGCACGTTCTTTCAACCACCACAGCCTGCAAGGAGCAGCCATGATCGTCGTCCACCATCTCAACGAGTCCCGTTCACAGCGCATCCTGTGGTTGCTGGAAGAGCTGGGGGTCCCTTACGACATTCGCCACTATGCCCGCGATGCCACCACTCGCCTGGCGCCGCCCGAACTGCTGGCCGTGCACCCGCTGGGCAAGTCACCGGTGATCGAAACCGAGGGCCGCACGCTGATCGAATCCGGCGCCATCGTTGACCACCTGATCCGCAAACATGGAGCCGGTCGGTTCCGTCCGGCCGAAGACAGCCCGGCGTTTGAGGACTACCAGCAGTGGCTGCACTACGCAGAGGGCTCTGCCATGTTGCCCTTGCTGTTGAAGCTGTATGTCAGCCGCTTGGGCGATGCTGGCGCGCCACTGCATCCGCGCATCAACAGCGAACTGGCCAACCACCTGGGATTTGTCGACCGGTCGCTGCAGGGCCGCGACTGGCTGGTAGGCAACAGCCTGAGTGGTGCGGACTTCCAGATGAGTTTTGTCGGCGAAGCCGCGCGTGGGCTGCGTGCGCAATATCCGAACATGGACGCCTGGGTGCGCCGGCTCCAGCAGCGTCCCGCCTACCTGCGCGCGTTGGAACGCGGCGGACCGTATTCGATGGCCAGCTGAGCCAGCATCTGGTGCTCTGGGCTGCCTGCCCAACTGGCGTTGCGCAACGACCGCCTGGTCTGCCTGATATGACCTTCTGTCTCAGTCGGGGTTTTCATTTCCGGGGCAACACGCGACACTGAGCCTTTGGCGCTGCAGCAGCGACGAGCAAGGAGGCCGACGATGAGTGCAACACCCCTGTTTCGAAACGGACTCGTGGCGCTGGTTGTGAGCCTGGTGCACATGTCGCTGCTGGCGCAAGCCAGCAAGCCAGCCGTCCCGCCCCCGCCGACCATTGCCGAGCGGATCACCGCCGCTGCGCTGCGATTCCAACAGCCGCTGCACCATGACGGCCAGCGCTTCTGGGGCCCGGCCTGGGATCGGTTGTTGCATGAAGCGCAAGCGGCCCAGGTGTTTGGCATCGGCGAAGAACACGGCATCGCTGAAAATCCGAAGCTGACGGGCGAATTGTTTGCAGCGCTTGTGCCGGCAGGCTATGAGCGGCTGGTGATCGAAGTCTCGCCGCCCATGGCGCAACTGCTTGACCGCTCAGCCCGCGACGGCGTTGACGGACTGCGGCGTCAGTTTCTGCAGCCCGGCGGCGAGCCCGCTTTTTTTGGCATGCGCGAGGAAGCTGAAATGCTTGCCCGGGTCCGTGCTGCCGTGCCGGGTGCCCCACCGGTCCTGTGGGGTGTGGACTATGAGGTGGGGGGCGACCGCTTGCTGCTGGCGCGCCTGGCGGCGTTGAAGCCCCCCGCGGCCGCCGCCAGTGCCATGGCAAAGCTGCAGGACGCCTCTCAGGCCGCATGGGCCCGCTACCGTGACAGCGGCGATCTGTCCAAGGGCTTCAGCTTCTCCGGCGACCCCGGCTTGGTCGCCGCGGTGCAACGGGCCTGGCCCGACGCCGATCCCGCAGCCGCTTCAATTCTGGACACCTTGCACGGCACGCTGCAGATCAATCGATTGTGGGTCAGTGGGCGCGGCTTCGATTCCAACCAACTCCGTGCTGAACGGCTGCGCCGTGCCTACCTGGCACATTGGCTTGACGCGCAGCGCGCGTCACAACCTCCCCGCGTGATGATCAAGCTGGGCGCTTCGCACCTGACGCGCGGGCTCAACGCCAACGCGGCATTCGACATCGGTTCGCTGGCGCCGGAACTGGCTGCGGCGGCCGGTGGCCGGGCGTTTACGGTCATGGTGCTGCCCGGACGGGGTTCACCCACGGCGGTGCTGGATCCGGGGCGCTGGCTCTATCAGAGCGCGACACCCAAGGACAACTACATGCAGGGGCTGCAACCCTTGTTGGCGGCAGCGCAGGCTGGTGACTTCACCTTGATCGACCTGCGCCCCCTGCGTGTCATCCTGGGTCGCTGGCGACAGTCGGTGGACCCGGAACTGATGACGGTGGTGCACGGCTTCGACATGCTGTTGTTGATGTCGGGATCCACGGCGTCCAGCAACCTGCGCGCACCTTGAACGTCGCGGTCGTGTCGGGCGCTGCACCAGTCACCGCCGATTGCATTGCGTCCTCTTTCCCGACACTTCGGCCGGTTGCTGGGGAGGGTTTTTGTCGACAGCCACTGCCGCCCGAAGGCGCTGCCAGGCGACAGCCTGAGCCGGAGTCGCCACAGATGGCGGTCCCGCACGCGGCCTGCACTGCTGCTGTGTAGCCGGCACCGCAAGCGCCGGTGTTGCCCTGGAAACGGTGGACTGGCAGCCAACGGCGAGTCGGTAGTCGCCCGCGCATGGGTTCATTTGAACAAACAACTGCACTCTGACCAGCCTGGTCGTGGATTCGAAATCACCAAGGAGACAAACATGGGAATCGACTCGCTGCTGAACGACTTCCAGGCCCGTGCGGCCACCATCGGCTTGGCACTCAGGCAATCGGCAGCCCTGTCTCCGGCGCACTGCAGAACCCCTGGGTCGAAGCGACACCGTGAAGGAATGGCCGCAAAGATGCCGTCCTGTGCCCCGTCCGATGCGTCGCACTGCTGCGCGGTCGCGCCGTACAGCAGGGACCTTTCGCTGCTCGACATCGCCCGGCTCAGGATCGGGTTTCACGCGGCGTCGGTGGGTGCTGTCGACCGGTGCGCGTTGACACTCCAGACGGTTGCCACTGATGCCGCGCGCGCGGCCCGCATGGGCTGCGCTGCGGCAGCGATGCCATCGAAAGAGGTCGGATAGCACTGCGGAAACAACTTCGCAGGGCGCCCGCCGCCGGAATATCCCATGAACCAGGAACGGCCCGCCGGCCGCACAAAGGCGGACGCAATCAATGCCTTGGCGGTATCGGTGGTGTGCGTGTATGCCGCGTAGGCATGTTCGATCCGGACTTGGCTGTCGAGGCGGAACCTGGCCCCGCCGCCCTGGTGACCACCGTCCGTCGCCACCACGGCAAAACCGCGCGCGAGCGCCGACGGTTATCCGGTGACACCGCCTCCCTGGAACAGGAAACGACCGTTCCACTCGACGGGCAGGCGCACCTGGAGCGGCCCGCTTCAAGGCCGCCGCACAAGCGGACGTTTACGCGGCTACACGCCCGGACGCTTTGATGCACATCCAGGCCATTGCGGCAACGCCGCTCGTAGCGGCCCGCCACAATTTCAATCGCCTTGGCTCGTCGGTGCCAGCTCAGCGCCGGCATACAGCGCCGCTGCCGCCTGCAGCCGCTGCCGTGCAGCCTGAACCAGCTCGGGAGGTGCCAACACCTGCACCTGGTCGCCCTGGCGCAGCACGTCCATCAACAACTCATTGGCATCCACAAACGGCAGGCGCATGTCGTAGCTGCCGTCGTCGCGCCAGTGCCTTTCAGCCAGGGGATGCCATTCTTCACAGCTGGCCCACTGCGCCGCCTGGGGGTTGAAGCGCAGCACGGCCCATTGACTTTCGCCGCCCGCGTAGATGCCGTAGCCGGCATCCATCCTGGCCTGTACGGTACGCACCGACACTTCCTTGCAGGCTTGGTCCAGCACCTGCGCATCCTGCATGGCGTCCAGCGCAAAACGCCGCAGGCCACTTGCACGGTGGCACCAGGCGTCCAGGTACCAGGTATTGCGGTAGTGCACCAGCCGCTGCGGCGATACGTCGCGCTCGCTGACTTCACCACGTCCGCGCGTCAGGTAGCGCAGGTGCAGGCGGTGGCGCAGGAACAGGGCTGAACTGACACGTTCGAAGTGTTGGCTGGGCACCGGGCGGCGCGACGCGGAGACGATCTTCACCCGCTGCATCACCTGCCCTGCCGCGCCAGCACCCTGTCCGCTGGCCAGCAGCAGTTGAATGCGGTCCAGCAGCGGCTGCAGGTGGCGGCTGAGCAAGCCGCCGGTATCAAGACCGGCCAACACCTGCTGCGCCGTCAACAGCGCGTGCAGTTCAGACTCGTCAAACCAAAGGCCAGGCAGTTCGTGACGCTTTTGTCCGTCATAGGCCTTGCCGAAACGGTAGGCGCGCAGCGTGGTGTCGTATTCGATGGGCGCGCCCATGCGGCTGCGCAGAAATTCCAGGTCGCGCTTCAGCGTGGCGGGCGACACCTCGAGGTCGCTGATCAGCGTCTTGAAGCTGACGTGGCCGTGCTGGCGGATCAGGGCTTCGATACGGTACAGGCGCGCGGTATTCCCGGCGGGCATGGTGGGTCTCCTGGGCCGTGCCGCGGCCGTTGTCGGGTGGCGCAGCCGGTGACGGTGTTCGCCCGACTGCGCATCAGCACCGTCAACTTTACGGCGTCCCAATCTGACCAGGCCCTGGGCGTCGCTGCCCTACAGCCCCGCCAGGTAGTGCGCCAGATTCTCGATGTCGGCGTCGGACAACGTGTTGGCCACACTGGTCATGGTGCCGGCGTCATTTGTGCGGCGGCGCGCCTTGAAGTCGGCGAGCTGTTTGACGACGTAGTCGTAGTGCTGACCCGCGACGCGAGGGATTTCGTTCTGCCCCAGGAACCCACCCAGGTGGCACATGGTGCACAGCGTTTCGTCAGCCTTCTGCTTGCCCAGCACTGCTTTCTGCGGGTCGGGCTTGAAGGGCAGCGACACGGGCTTCTGCCGCGAGAAGTAGTCGGCCAGTTCGCGCATCTCGTCGCGTGTCAGCCCTACGGCCATGGCGCTCATCTGCGGGTCCTTGCGTCGCCCTTCCTGGAAGTCGCGCAATTGCAGGTACAGGTAACGACTGGTCTGGCCGGCCAGGCCGGGGATCAGCGGCTGCGTCGAGTTGCCGGCGGCGCCGTGACAGGCCGTGCAGACGGCTGCCTTGGCGGGTGCCTCCTGCGCTGAAGTCGCCAGCGTGGCAGCGCCCAGCGCCGCGGCCAACAACACACGCGTCCAGGAAAATGGGTTCATCAATGCCTTCTGTGCAAGGAACATGTAAAAACGGCCCCTTCGAAGGATGGGGCCGCACCGGAATGGGCCGCGCCGCATTGCGGCAACAGCCCTGACCTCAAGGCAGCGCGAACACCACCACCGAGTTGCCGCGTTTGAAGTCCAGCTGGGTGTTGCCACCGGCCGCCACCGCAATGTACTGCTTGCCGCTGACGGTGTAGGAGACCGCTGGTGCATTCACGCCGGCGCCGGCCTGGTATTCCCACAGCAGCTTGCCGGTCTTGGCATTGAAGGCCCGAAACAGCCCGTTGCCTTCGCCGTTGAAGACCAGGTCGCCTGCGGTGGCCAGCACACCACCGATCAGCGGCTGCTCGGTATCGAACTTCCAGACCATTTTGCCGGTGTCCAGGTTCACGGCGGCCAGACGGCCCCATTGTTTTTCACTGGCAATGGTCTTGAACGCGCCACCCAGCCACAGCTTGCCACCCGGGTAGGTTGAAGCCTCCACGTGGTAGGTCATGGGCTGGTGCAAGTTGGCGGCATAGGCCAGGCGCAGTTTGGGGTTGACGGCCATCGGGCTCCACTCAACGCCGCCGTTGGCACCAGGCAGCATGCGCGCACCGTCCTTGGTCGGCAGCACCCACATGTTTTCCTGCGGCACCATGGCTTCGCTGAAGCGGATCAGCTCGCCGGTGGCGCGGTCGTGCACATAAATGTGCCCGGTCTTGCCACCGTGGATGGCCACCTTGCGCATCTTGCCGTCTTTGCCTTTGGCGTCGGTCAGGATCACCGGCGACACGGCGTCCAGGTCCCACACGTCGTGTGCGACGTACTGGTAGTGCCACTTGTAGGCGCCGGTGTCCAGGTCCACCGCGACGATGGAGTCGGTGTACAGGTTGTCGCCCGGGCGCTCGGCACCGTACAGGTCAGGGCTGGGGTTGCCGACGACAAAAAACGCCGTGTTGGTTTCCTTGTCGACCGCGGGCGCCATCCACACGCCGCCACCCAGGGTCTTGTAGAAGTCATCACCCTGCTTGGCGAACTGCGCCTTCTCGGCCGCGATGTCGCGCAGCATGTTGCGGTTGGTGGCGTCGTTCACTGCCCACACACCTTCATGGCCCTTTTCAGGCACGGTGTTGAAGGTCCACAGCAGTTTGCCGTCGTTGGCGTCGTACGCCTTGACGAAGCCGCGGATGCCGTATTCACCGCCGTTGGTGCCGATCAGGATCTTGCCGTTCACGGCCACCGGCGCCATGGTCTCCGAGTAGCCGAGTTCAGGGTCGGCGATCTGGACGCTCCACAGCAGCTTGCCGGTCTTGGCGTCCAGCGACACCAGTTTGGCATCCAGCGTGCCCATGTAGACACGGTCATTCAGGATGGCGACGCCCCGGTTGTTGGGGCCGCAGCAATACGTGGTGACCGGGCCCTGTTTGTGTTTGTAGTGCCAGAACTCCTTGCCGGTCTTGGCATCCAGCGCGTACACGTGGTTGTACGAGGTGGTGATGTACATGATGCCGTCGATGACGATCGGCGCGGTTTCCATCGACTCCAGCACTTCGGTCTGGAAGGTGAACGCCGGGCGCAGCTTGGACACGTTGCTGGCGTTGATCTGCGCCGCCGGGTAATACCGGGTCTGCGCATAATTCATGTTGGAGTGCAGGAAATTCGACTTGTCGCCGTCGGCAGCGTCAAGCGCCGATTGCGGTACTGAAATGGCCTTGGGCACCGGCGAGCCGGTGGCAGCGGCCCCGCCTTGAATTTCACTTTGGGCAAATGCGGCCGACGAGGCGACAGCGAGCACAGCTGCACAGCTGATTTGACAGAGCCGCGTGTGCGGCACGTTGCGCTTGAACGACATGGTGGAGTCTCCTGTTTGATGTTGACTTCTCTGAGCTGAACATCGGGCGCGCGCCTTGCGCTTCAATCACTCGCGGCAGGGCAGGATTTGTTGCCTGCTCGGCTGCACGCGCTGCTCACCCGACAGGCAGAATACCGGAATAGCCGCAGAATCTGTGGGTTTTTTCATGCTGCACCGCAGCGATGCAGATCAAACAGCAGCGAGGACTTGTTCATGATCAATTCACGCCGTCGACTCTTGGTGCTGGCTGCGCTGTTGCCAGCCTTTGTGGCCGCACAGACGCCGACAAATCCCAACCTCAACGCGCAGCTGCTGGTGGCCGCTCGGCAGGGAGATCTGGTTGCCGTGAACCGGGCGCTGGGCAAAGGGGCGGCCGTGGACAGCCGCAATCGCCTGGGCAAGACGTCGTTGTTTCTGTCTGCCGAAAAAGGCCGTACCGACATGGCCGCCGTGCTGCTGCAGGCTGGCGCGAACCCGAACATGGCGTCGGTTGAGCGCGTCACGCCGCTGATGGCCGCCAGCTACGTCGGTGCGACCGAGATCGTGCGTTTGCTGCTGGAAAAAGGCGCGCAAACCGATCTCCTGGACCGCATGAACAAACCCGCCATTCTTTACGCCGCCGGTCAGGGGCATGTGGAAAGCCTGCGCCTGCTGCTGGACCGAGGCGTGCCGGTCAACCATGCCTACGTGAACCAGTTGACCGCCTTGATGTGGGCCGCCGGCCAAGGCCATGTCGAAGCCACCCGGCTGCTGCTGGCGCGTGGCGCAGACGCCGCGTTGCGGGACGACCGCGGCTTGAGCGCTGCCGACATGGCCGTGAAAGGCGGGTACACGGCCGTGTCCGCGCTGATGGCGCCGCCTTGACCCGAACCGGGTGATGGGCAAGCCCCAGGAGCGAGGGCGGCAGAAAGGCACCGGCTGCCATGTGCGAGAAAACGGCGCCCTCCGGTTTCGCCCATTGCACCCAGAGGGCTACCCCGGAGCTCACGGGACAAGACCGACTGGCACGCGTTTTTCGCCCTTTTCGCTCCGACGCCTCCTGCGGCCCAAGCTCCCAGCCCTCGCACCGAACAGGACGCCCTACTGCCAGGGCCGGCAAAACCCTAAACGCCCAGGAAACCTGCCAGTTCGGGGTTGTCGCGCAAGTCGGCGGCGCTGCCACTCAGCACCACTTCGCCCTTTTGCAGCACCACCGCGCGGTCGGACTGGGCCAGCACCTTGCGGTAGTCGCGGTCGACGATGAGCGTGGCAATGCCGTCCTTGCGGATCTCACCCAACACACGCCAGATCTCGGCCACGATCAAGGGCGCCAGGCCTTCGGTGGCTTCGTCCAGGATGATCAGTTCGGGCTGTGTCATCAGCGCGCGGCCGATGGACAGCATCTGCTGTTCACCGCCGGACAACTGTGCCCCCAGGTTGCCCAGGCGCTCGGACAGACGGGGAAAGGTCTGCATCACGCGGTCAAAGGTCCACCCTGCCCGGCCCTGCCCCGGCGGCTTCGCGGCCATGACCAGGTTTTCGCGCACGCTCAGGTTGGGGAACACACCGCGGCCTTCAGGCACATAGGCCACGCCGCGACGCGCCACTTCATGCGGGCGGGCCTTGGACAGGTCGCTGCCGAAGATGTGGATCTGGCCGTCGCGCTGCGTCACGTGGCCCAACAGCGTTCGGATGAACGTGCTCTTGCCCATGCCGTTGCGGCCCAGCAGGCCCACGGTCTGACCCCGCGCCACCTGCAGGTCCACACCGTGCAGCACGTGGCTGCTCCCGTACCAGGCATGCAGCTGTCGCGCATCCAGAATGAGTTCGCTCATCTTTGCAACCTTCGGCCTGCGGCCTGTGCCGCCGCCTTTTTCATCAGACGGGAGCGAGCTTGCCTGGTGCGGCCTGCCGCTGTGCTCATGTCAATGCGTGCCCAGGTAAGCCGACTGCACTTCGTCGCTGTTGCGCACCTGGTCGGGCGTGCCGCTGGCGATGACGGCGCCGTTGACCATCACGGTGATGCAGTCGGCCACGCGGAACACGGCGTCCATGTCGTGTTCCACCAGCAAGATCGCATGGCCGGCCTTCAGCTCTTCCAGCAAGGCCAGCATGCGTTCGGTTTCTTCAGCGCCCATGCCAGCCAGGGGCTCGTCCAGCAGCAGTACTTGCGGCGCGGTGGCCAGACACATGGCAATTTCCAGCTGGCGCTTCTGGCCGTGGCTGAGCAGGCCGGCGGTGCGGTCCAGCAAGTCGGACAGGCCCGCCTGGGCTGCCGCTTGGCGAGCTGCTGGCACGCTGCTGGTGCATTGCGAAGCGTCCTGCCACCACAGCCAGGGCTTGGGCGTGCGCGCCTGCGCAGCCAGGCGGCAGTTTTCCAGCACGGTGAAGTCGGGGTAGATGGTGGTGCGCTGGTAACTGCGGCCCAGGCCGGCGCGCGCGCGGCGCGGCTGGCTCCAGCGTGTCACGTCCTGGCCCAGCAGTTCAACACGGCCTGCGCTGGGCGGGATCTCGCCCGACAGCATGTTGATGAGTGTGGACTTGCCCGCGCCGTTGGTACCGATGACGGCATGCAGGCTGCCACGTTCCAGCGCCAGCGACACCTGGTCTACCGCCACCAGGCCACCCCAGCGGCGCGTCAGCTGCTCACAGCGCAACAGCACCTCCGCAGCGTTGGCGGTCATCGCACAACCCCTGTGGTTTCGGCGCGGCGCGCGGCGCGGCCGAGCAGGCGGTCGCGCCATTGGCCCGGCAACCCCACCAGACCACGCGGCAGCAGCGCCACGCTGGCGATGATGGTCAAGCCCAGGCCCAAATGCCAGTGCTTGGCAAAGCTGCCAAACACGGCTTCGGACTTGAACAGTTCTTCCAGCAAGGCAAACGCAAAGGCGCCCACCAGAGCGCCCCGCAAGTGCCCGATACCGCCCAGGATGATCATGATCAGTACCGCCCCACTGAGGTGCCAGCTGAGCATTTCGGGGTTGACGTAACCGTCCTTCACAGCAAACAAAAAGCCTGCCAAGCCTGCCAGGGCACCCGACAAGGTGAAGGCCGCCAACTTGTAGGGGTAGGTCGCAAAGCCCGTGGCGCGCATGCGCTGTTCGTTGGCCCGAATGCCCGCCAGGGCACGACCGAAACGTGAACGTGACAACACGGCCAGCAAGGCAAATACGCCCAGCAGCACAGCCCAGGTCAGGCCATACAAGGCCATCGGGTGGTCCAGGTCCAGCACACCGCCCCACGCCGGTTTCAGGTACAGGTAGATGCCATCGGTGCCACCGCCCAGCGGTGTGTCGTGCAACACGTAGTAGGCCATCTGCGCGAAGGCCAGCGTGACCATGATGAAGTACACCCCCTTGGTGCGCAGCGACAGCGCACCCACGACCAACGCGTACAAGCCCGCCGCCGCCACCGATGCCAGCATCAGCATCAACAAAGAACCCGGATTGTCCTGCGGCGCCAGCAGCACGACGGCATACGCGCCGATGCCAAAAAACGCAGCGTGGCCAAAACACACCAGGCCGGCGCCACCCACCAGCAGTTCCAGGCTGAGCGCAAACACGGCGTAAATCATGGTCTTGACCACCAGGTCGGCGGCAAAGTCACCGGCCATCCAGGGCACGATGGCCAGCACCAGGAAACACAGCGCCACAAACACCGCCTTGGCTGACGTGAAGTTGTTCAGCATGGCTTCATCCCGCCTTGAACAAACCGTCGGGGCGCCACAGCAGGATCAGCGCCATCATCACGTACACCAGCACACCGGCCACTTCGGGCAACAGCACCTTGCCGAAAGTGTCTACAAAACCGATGAGCAAGGCGGCCACCAGCGCACCGCGTATGGAACCGATGCCACCGATGACGACCACCACAAAGCAGATGATCAGCACCGAGCTGCCCATGCCCGGGTAGACGCTGCTGACCGGCGCCGCCACCATGCCGGCCAGCGCCGCCAGCGCCACACCGGCGGCAAACACCACGCGGTACAAAAACTTGATGTCGATGCCCAGGCTTTGCACCATCTCTCGGTTGGTGCTGCCCGCGCGGATCATCATGCCCAGTCGGGTGCGCGTAAATACAAAGTACATGCCCAGCGCCAGCACGATGCAGACCACGGAGATGAAGATGCGGTAGACCGGGTACGTCATCAGGTCGCCCAGCGGAATGGTGGCCGACAGCAGGTCGGGCACCTTCACGCCGTGCACGTCGTCGCCCACCAGGATGCTGCGCAGTTCTTCAAACACCAGGATCAGGCCGTAGGTCATCAGCACCTGCTGCAGGTGTTCACGCTCGTAAAGGTAGCTGTAGAAGGCCCACTCCAGCACGTAGCCCAGCAACACCGCCAGCACCACGCCGACCGCCAGCGTCATGAAAAACCCGCCGCCCACCGTGCCCCCCACGATGGGCGCCAGCGAAAAGGCCAGGTAGGCCCCGATCATGTAGAAGCTGCCATGCGCCAGGTTGATGACGCCCATGATCCCGAAAATCAGCGTCAGCCCGCTCGCCACCAAAAAAAGCAGCAGCCCGTACTGCAGCGAGTTCAGGCATTGGATGAGAAAGGTGGCGAAGTCCATAAAGAAACCAGCAAGGGGCGAGCGAAGCGAAGCCCCGAGTCAACACACGACGGATGTGGCGGAGATTCCGTCGCGAGCGGCCCGAGGTCAGGTCGAGGAGCGCAGCCGAACACCCGGACGGCGAGCACCGCAGGCCTGAGATCGGCCCGCGCAGCAGGAAGATCCGTTACATCCGGCAGCCGCGGGCGGGGTCGGTCAGGCCCTTGCTGGCAATGCCGATGACCTTGTTTTCGCCCTTCACCACCTGGCGCAGGTAAAAGTCCTGCACCGGGTTGTTGCCCTTGCCCAGCTTGAACGACCCGCGTGGGCTGTCGATGCTGGCCTTCTGCACACCAGCCGCAAAACCCGCCTTGTTGCTGATGTCGCCCTTCACCGCCGCCAGCCCAGCACCCAGGATCTGCGCCGCGTCGTAGCCCTGCACGGCGTACACGTCAGGCTGCAGCTTGTAGGCCTTGGCGTAGGCCAGGCGAAACGCGTTGTCGCGCGGGGTGCCCAGGCTGT
>JAHECB010000388.1 GCA_024641925.1 Betaproteobacteria bacterium | reverse complement strand
TCCGCCTGATCCGGTTGAACCGCAGTTTGTCGCACGCCGCCTGAAAGACAGGCGGCGTGCCGCTAGCATCACGGCACTTTCACCGCTGCCCGGCCCGCCCGGGCCTGGGCCATGCTGACCACCCGCTTGATGACCTGGGGGCTGCCGTTGATGGCGGCCTTGTGGCTGCTGGCCTCGCCAGCTCATGCCCAAAACAAGCCGCGCATCGACAAAGCGGCTGACCTGCCGCGCTTCACCTACAAGGTGGATGGGCCGCTGGAAGACATCGTGCGCTCGCCCGAGCGTTTTGCGCCTTTTGCCGCGGCCGTTCGCCGCGACACCGAGTCGGTGCTGGGGGGTTATGAGATTGCGGACAAGGCCACCTTGCGGGGTCTGATCGGCCTGCTGTCCCTGCTGGACTACCTGGACGGGCGTTATGACGACGCGCTGAAACGTGTCGAAGAAGGCAGGGCACTGCAAGAGAAACCCGCAGACCAGTTGCTGCACAGCCTGCGTCTGAAAACCATGGCGCAGGCCGCCAAAAGCACGGGCACAAGGGAAGGCACAGCGTTTCAGCAGGCTGTGGCCGACGGTCTGCAACAGGCCTTGCAGCCCATGCCGTTTGAAGTCATCGGCAACGGCGTGCGGGAACTGAAAGCCAGCGCCGAGTTGATCGGCGAAGCCCTGGTGCTGGGCCGGGTGCGCGAAGTCATGCAGCCCATTGCCAGCCGCACTGGCGAGATCAGCTCGGAATTTGCGCCGGGTGTGGTCGGCTCGCGTTTTGGGCTGGTGGCCACCTTGCCCCTGAAGCAGACCCTGATCCAGAGTTTCACCCGTTATCTGGACCAACACCGCGTGGTCAAGGCCGACATCTGGGCGGCACGCGACCAGGCGCTGGACCCGTCCTTGGCCTTGAAGCCGGTGCGTGTGGCCGTGTGGGACAGCGGCGTGGACACCGCACTTTTTGGTGATCAGCTGGCGCGTGGCCCAGACGGCAAGCCGTTGGCCATCGCCTACGACAAGTATTCACGCGCCTCAAAGTCACTGCTAGCCCCGCTGACGCCAGACGTGCAGCAACGCCTGCCGCAGATGATGGCGCGGACCAAGGGTTTCTCGGATCTGCAGGCCAATATCGACAGCAAGGAGTCATCGGAGGTCAAGAGCTGGCTTTCGTCCCTGGCGCCCGACGCCTACAAGCAGGCCGTGGAAGAGCTGGGCATGATCGGCAACTACGAACACGGCACCCACGTCGCCGGCATCACGCTGGCGGGCAACCCGTTTGCGCGGCTGGTGGTGGCACGGCTGGAATTCGATTACCACCTGCAGCCCGAACCCTGCCCCAGCAAGGCGCAAACCCTGGCCGATGCCAAGGCCGCGCTGGCTACCGTGGCCTATCTGAAAAAGAACGGGGTGCGCGTGGTCAACATGAGCTGGGGTGGTGATGTGCGCAGCATCGAAGCGGCCCTGGAACAGTGCGGCATCGGCACGACGCCGCAAGACCGCAAGGCCCGGGCGCGGGTGCTGTTCGACATCCAGAAAGAGGCGCTGACCCGTGCTTTCCGCGAAGCACCGGGCATCCTGTTTGTGGCTGCGGCGGGCAACAGCAACAACGACCCCGACTTTGTCGAGGACGTGCCGGCCGCCATCGTGCTGCCCAATGTGCTGACCGTGGGGGCCGTGGACCTGGCCGGTGATGAAGCCGGTTTCACCAGCTACGGCAAGGTGGTCAAGCTGCATGCCAACGGCTACCAGGTGGAAAGTTTCCTGCCGGGTGGGCGGCGTGTGGCCTTGTCGGGCACATCGATGGCGGCGCCCCAGGTGGCCAATCTGGCGGCCAAGCTGCTGGCGGTCAACCCAAAACTGAAACCCGCCGATCTGGTGCGCATCATGGTCGACACCGCCGAACGCAGCGCTGACGGCCGCCGCGTGCTGATGCATCCCAAAAAGGCACTGGCAGCGGCCAAACCCTGACCGTTGACGGGCCGGTTGGCCCCCCCCGAAGGGGTGCCCCGTGCCGGGCGATGGTGCAGTCGGTGTTGAAAACGCACAGTGAGGCCTGGTCCAACACCGGAGCGCCAAACCATGCAAACCCACACCGCCCAGCACCCGATCAACCGCCGCAGGTGTCTGGCAGCTCTGGTGGGCTGCGTGGCCTGGCCTGCAGCACCAGCCTGGGCCGCCCGCCACCGCAACCAGGGTTTGATGCTGGCTGGTGAGGCCGCTGCCGACATGGACCCGGCAGGTTTCCTGGTCAGCGAAAAACTGGACGGCGCTCGTGCGCTGTGGGACGGGCAGCAACTGCGCTTTCGCAGCGGCCTGCCGGTGCAGGCGCCACGCTGGTTCACCCAGGCCTTGCCAAAACATCCGCTGGACGGCGAACTGTGGATGGCGCGCGGCCAGTTTGAAGCCCTGTCGGGCGCGGTGCGACGCTTGCAGCCCGACGACAGCGAATGGCGCCGCATCAGCTACCAGGTGTTTGACCTGCCGGGTGCTGAAGGCCCCTTTGTGAAACGAGCCGCAGCCTTGCAGGCACTGATGAAACAGGTGGACCGGCCAGCCTTGCAGGGCGTTGTGCAACGGACCGTGGCCGGCCCGCAAGACCTGCAACGCTGGCTGGACCAGGTGGTGCAGGCCGGCGGTGAAGGGCTGATGCTGCACCGTGCCGATGCCCATTGGGTCGCAGGCCGCAGCACTTCATTGCTGAAACTGAAGCCGCTGCACGACGCCGAGGCGCAGGTGGTGGCGCACCTGCCCGGCAAGGGCCGACACGCCGGGCGACTGGGCGCCTTGCAGGTGCGCACCCCTGAAGGCGTTATTTTTGCCATCGGCACCGGGCTTGACGATGCCCAACGCGACCAGCCACCGCCACTGGGCGCCTGGGTGACCTACAGCCACCGCGGCTACACCGCTGGCGGCGTGCCGAGATTTGCGAGCTTCCTGAGGGTGCGGACGCTGTGACGACCTGCCCGTGATACGGCCTGCGCCGCGCTGCGTCAAAGCACTTCGGACGCGAAGTCGGCCAGGCGCGACCGCTCACCGCGGGCCAGCATCACATGGCCGCCGTGCGGCCAGCCCTTGAAGCGGTCCACCGCAAAGGTCAGGCCCGAACTGCCCTCGGTCAGGTAGGGCGTGTCGATCTGCGCCAGGTTGCCCAGGCAGATGATCTTGGTGCCCGGGCCGGCGCGGGTGATCAGCGTCTTCATCTGCTTGGGCGTCAGGTTCTGCGCCTCGTCGATGATGACAAACTTGTTCAGAAACGTGCGCCCGCGCATGAAGTTCAGGCTCTTGATCTTGATCTTGCTGCGAACCAGGTCGTTGGTGGCGGCGCGGCCCCATTCGCCGGCGGTGGTGTCGGTGCGGGCCAGCACTTCCAGGTTGTCGTCCAGCGCGCCCATCCAGGGCCCCATCTTTTCTTCTTCGGTGCCGGGCAGGAAACCGATGTCCTCGCCCACGCTTACCGTGGCGCGGGTGACGATGATCTC
>JAHECB010000129.1 GCA_024641925.1 Betaproteobacteria bacterium | reverse complement strand
GTCCACCACCGCGTCCAACACCATCAGCGGCACGTCGATGGCCTCACCCCACGTCGCAGGGCACGTGGCGCAGATCCTGCAATCACGACCTGATGCCAGCCCGGCCCAGGTGGTCGATGCCCTCAAGACAGCGGCCACGGCCAACGTGGTGTCCAATGCCGGCGCGGGTTCGCCCAACCTGCTGCTCAACACCAGCAGCAGCGTGACGGGTGTTTCACCACCCCCACCGCCGCCCGATCAACCGCCTGTAGACAATCCGGTGCTGGAGTGGGTGTCGGTTGGCTCGTTGAACGGCAGCGCGGCACCGCAAGGCAAAGGCTGGCGGGCCACGGTCTCGGTGGCGGTCGTCGACGCAAAAGGTCAGGCCGTGGCTGGCGCCGTTGTCAGCGGCGGCTTCACCTCGGGCGGCTCCAACGCGGGTTGCACCACCTCTTCGGCGGGCACCTGCAGCGTGACCAGCGGCAACCTGTCCGCCAAACGCATCAGCAGCACCGTCTACACGGTCAGTTCCATCACTGGCAACGGCCTGGGTTACGCCGCACCGGCCAACGTCGCCAGCAGTGTGACGATCGGGGCGCCCTGACCCGCAGGCCCCGGGGTCATCGCAGGCCGCGCGGGCCTGCGATGCATCAAAGAAGCCTCAGCATCCGCTGGGCTTCCTTGACAGCCGGCAGGGCTTCGGACAGCTCGGCCAGGCGCTCCAGTTCGATCCGGGCCTTCTTGCGGTCGCCCGTGTCCATGTACATCTTGGCCAGCTCCAGGCGCAAGACTGAGTCCTTGGGATCCAGTTCCACGGCTTTGGTCTGCACCTCCAGCGCCTCCGACCATTGTTTGCCGGCGGCGAGCGCGTGGGCCAGGGTGTCCAGCATGGCCGGATGGTCCGGCGACATTGCCACCGCATTGCGCGCCAGTGTCAGGGCCTCGGGCTTGCCGGTCTTCAGCAGCACCAGCGCCAGCTCGTTCAGCAACAGCGCCGACTGCGGCCGCAGTGCCAGGGCCTGCCGGTAACGCTTTTCCGCAGTGGCATGGTCGTTGGCCTTGGCGGCCAACAGTGCCAGGTGGGTGATGAAGTTCACATCGTCGGGATGGTCCTTCAGCCACTGCTGTGCAAACTGGTCGGCCACCTCCTGCTGCCCCCCTGCCGCCAGCTGGAAGTGCAGCCGCGCCGCATGTTCTGCGCCGCCCTCCTTGGTCAGCGCCGTGCGCAGCGCGGCAATGGCGCCGGCCCGGTTGTCCTGCGCCACCATCGTCTGCGCCTCGAAAACCCAGCCCAGCGCCTGCTTGGGCTGGGCCTTCTGGCGGGCGCGTGCCAGGTCCAGCGCGCGTTTGTACGCGCGCTCGAACAGCGCGATGCGCATGCCCGCCGCTGCGACCTCGGCCGAGTTCGGATCGAGATTCAACGCCTCGTTCCATTGGGCCGAAGCCGCTTTCACGTTCTTGAGCGCCAGGTGCACGTCAATGGCCCGCAGCCGCGGCGCCAAGTCGCGAGGGCGCAGGGTGATCAGGTCGTTGACCGTGGACAGCGCCTGGCGGTTGTCTTCGCCCGTCAGCATCAAGGTCTGCACCAGGCGGTCCAGCACCGCTGGTTCGTTGGGCAAGGCCGCCACGGCCGCCCGCGCGCGCGACACCGCGCCCACCGTGTCGCCGCCATCCAGATGCACCTGAACGGCGCTGACCCAAGGGCCCGCGTCGGTGGGGTTGACCTTCACGGCCTGGTCGAGCAATGCGCCCACCGCCTGCCGCCCGCGCCCGGCGCGGCGCGCCATGTCGGCAGCCGCCAACATGGCCCAGGTGGCCTTGGGGTCGGCCTCCATCACCTTGTCGTAGCGCTGCTGCGCCTCGTCAAAACGACCTTGGGTCACGTCCAGCGCTGCCAGGCGGGTCAGGGCCGGCTCGTAGCGCCCGTCCTTGGACGTGGCTGTCATGTAGGCGCGCCGCGCGCCGTCCAGATCACGCGTGGCTTCCAGCACCTGGCCGCGCAGCACGTCGACCATGGCGCTGTCGGGCTGCTTCTTGGCCAGGCCGTCCACGGCCTTCAGGGCCCCTGCCAGGTCGCGCTTGAGCATCAACGCACTGATCAGGGCGATGTCGGCACGCGTGCCGCTGTTGGCGTTGGCGGCAGCGCTGGAAAGCAGCGTCACGGCTGCGTCCACCTTGCCCCGCGCCGCCATGCTGCGACCCATCTCGGTCATCACGGTGGGGTCGTCGGGATTGATCTTGCGGGCCTTGACAAACGCCGCGTCGGCCTTGTCGAACTCACCCAGTGAAGCCTGCGACTGGCCGATCAGCGACCAGAATTCCGGGTCGGTGGCGGCGCCGGGCGTGGCCGGGTCCAGCAACTCGAGTGCACGCTTGGCGCGGCCCGACTCGATCATCAGTTGCGCCAGCACCTTGCGCGGCTCGGTGCTTGCGGGCATGCCGGTCATGGCCTTGTTCAGGTGTGTTTCGGCCTGGGCCCGCGCGCCCAGCCGAAGCTCGGTCATACCGGCCAGCAGGTCGATCTGCGGCGGCACCGAACCGGCCTTCAGCAGCTGCTGCAAGGCTTCGCGCGCTGCCGCATAGTTGCCGCTCAGGTATTCCAGCATTGCCTTGACATAGAAGGTCGTGACGGATCTGGGCGCCGCCTTCTGCATGGCCAGCTGCATCTCGCGGGCGCCAGCCAGGTCCTTGCGTTTCAGGTCCAGCATCACCATCGCGGTGTAGGCCGACAGGTCCAGCGGCTGCAGCTTCACCGCCTTCTTGTAGGACTCGGCGGCCGCGGCTGGATCGCCCTGGCCCGCCTGCAGGTCACCCATGTAGACCCAGGCCCTTGCGTTGTCGGGGCGTTCCTTCAGCACGGCTTCGATGGTTGACCGGGCCTCGGCTACCTTGCCCGCCTGCCAGCGGCTCCTGGCCACCATCAACAAGGCGTCGGCGTGGCCGGACTTTCGGCTCAGTGCGTCGTCCAAGGCTCGCTTGGCGCCCGCTTCGTCGCCCTTGGCCAGGTGCGCACGCGCGATCTGCACCAGCAGGTCGGCCGCGGGCTGCGCCTCGGCAATCTCCATGCGCCCGAACTCGGACAACACCGCATCCGGCTTGCCCTGGTCCAGCAAGGCATTGGCCAGCAAGGGTGCCACCTGCGACTGCGGCACCCCCAGTTGCATCGCGCGCCGCAGTTCGGCCTCGGCCGCGGCGGCCTCGCGTTGTGCCAGCAGTGATTCGCCCAGCAAACGACGGGCCAAGGCGTGGTTGGGCTGTACGGCCAGCAGCGACTTCAGATAGACGGTCGCCGGCTGTGGCTCATGCGCTTCCAGGTGAGCCCGGGCCGACGCAATGGCCTTGCCCTCGTCGACCCTGGTAAACCCGTACCAGGCCAAGGGCGCCGCAATCGCCACGACCACAGCCGCAATTCGCCAGCGCAAGGGTATGCGCGGTATTTTCAACCACGACAAAGACATTCCTGAATACTGTCCAGTTCTCATTCGATATTCACCTTGGATCCAGCGGATTCGCAGGCCTATATTCCCACCAAACTATTTTTCAGATCACCCCCAAGCGCCGGCCATCGGGTGCGGATATACGTGCCAACTGCGCCTGGACAAGCGGCGGGCATGAGGTGGCTGCCCGTCGAAATACCGGGCCCTGGTGCCCTGCTTTTGCCCTGCTGTTGCCCTGCTGTTGCCCTGGAGTTGACACGTGCGGTGGCAATTCCGTCAATGCCGAGTTTGAAGGGTTTGCACCCCTCAACCGAAACCATATACAGCTGCTTACATATCAGACCTGGATTGACGGACTCCGACCCCCCTCGAATCGGCGGGTCAATACAGCCACGTTATGCGTGACATCCTTGACCTTGCATTGCATACTGACTGCGCCCCAACCCGACTCAGCGGCGCCTGTCAGGAGCAGCAGTAGCGTGCGGCAAGCTGTGCTCGAAGCCATCATTCATAGGGAAATCAAAGATGAACACCTTAACTTTCAAGAAATTGGGCCTTTTGGCCGCAGTGTCGGCAGGCGCCCTGGCTGCTGCGCCGGCTTGGTCAGCAACCGCCGCTTGCGGTTCGGGCTCGACCATCTCCACGGCACAGGTCGACACCGCCGCAACCTGCCAGAGCTGGGGCGCCGTGCCGGCACAAGCTCCAAACACCGGTTCTGTCAATGAAATCTGGGGTGTTGCCACCACCATTGACTACAAAGTCGGCAACATGGATCTGGTCTCCTTCAACAACCAACTGGTTGGCCCGGCTCTGAACAACAGTGAGCCCTTTCAGAGCCCGTTGCAGATTGCAAACCTCAACCCCGCGCTGAGCTACCTGGTGTTCTTGTACGAAACCAGTTCGGCAGGTCGAGACTGGATGGTCGTCACGGCACTGGGCCAGGCCATCATCGACGGGCTGGAGTATGTTGAGGCCACGAGCCAAGGCACCGCCAAGTACGAAATACGTGTTTTCAGCGTTGTCAGCTCACCCAGCACCTTGGCACTGCTGAGCCTGGGCCTGGCGGGCTTGGCCGTGATGCGCCGCAAGTCCGTTCGCTGAATTTCAATTCACCGATCCGGCCATCAGCCGGTCTGGGTGCCCCAAGCATCCAGACCGGCTGATTGTTTTGGCGCCGGGCAAACCCTGGGTCATTCAAATTGGGGCTTGCGGGCCCGCACCTGTGCGCCGTGCAAAGACCGCCGGGGCAACGCAAAGGCAACGTCCAACCCACCTGTTGCCCAGGGCACAACAGACTGCGCACGGTGCAACGTTTTGGCGGCCCAATGCCCCCCCGTTCGCAGGGCGCAGCAGCATGGTCAGCTGGGGCCACGCACGCTACACTGGCAGCTAAACACGGACGTGTGCGTCCAGCGCGACGCCGTCACTGGGAGATTAAGCATGGTTGACTCATTCGGCGCTCCAAGCTTTCGGAGCCTTCGAAGTGGGTGGGTCCGAGCCGCATTTGCAAGCGCGCTTGCATTGGCTCTGGTGTCCTGCGGCGGCAGCAAAGGCGACCCTTGCGGTTTGTCGGTTTCCTGCGCCGGCACCGCAGCGGCAGGCAGCAGCGGCAGCACGACCGGCAGCAGCGCGGGCACAGGCACGTCCACCAACACCACCACACCCGTACCCGTAGCTGCCGACATGAGCCTGACGCTCAGTGCCCCCACGGTGCTGAACAGCGGCGGCGACACCGTCACCGCCACGGCCATCCTGGTTGACGCCAACCGCAACCTGCTGGCCAACGTGCCCGTTACGTTCAGCGTGGACGCCAATGCCACGGCGGCTGTTGCCGCGGCAACCACCAACGCCGACGGCGTGACCACAGCCCGGGTTGGCATCGGTGCCGACCGGTCCAACCGTGTCATCACCCTGACCGCGACCAGCGGCAATCTGGTGCGGACGGCCACTGTGCAGGTCACCGGCGCCAAGCTGGTGGCTACGCCATTACCAGCCTCACTGGCGCCAGGCGCGGCGGGCACGGTCCGCTTCCGCCTGACCGACGTGAACTCCAATGCCATCGCGCTGCAGGACGTCATCGTCGCAGGCGTCGGAGGCGTCGAGGTCAAAGGCAAGACCGACACGGCTGGCCTGTACGACTACGCTTACACCGCACCTGCGGCAGCGGGCAACCTGTCCATCACCGCCAGCGCCGCCGGCGTATCTTTGACACAGTCGGTCCAGGTCCAGAGCGTCGCCACCATCGATCCGGCAATCGCCAGCCCGCCGCTGGAAGCGGCCACTGTTTCCGTTTCTTCCGCCGTGGTTCCTGCCAATGTAGGGTCCACCAACAACAGCATCGACGTACGCGCGCTGTTCCTGCGCGAAACCAACCAGCCGGCACAACGTGTTCGGGTCCGTTTTGACCTGGCGGGCAATGCCAACGACGTGCCGGGCAGTTTCAGCACGGGCACGTCCATCCTGTACACCGACTCCACCGGCACGGTGCGCACCAGTTACACACCCGGCGGCAGCACCAGCCCGCTGGACGGCGTGACCATTCGCGCCTGCTGGGACTATGTCGACTTTGCCGTGGGCGCTTGCCCCAACCAGGCCAGCACCAAGGTGACCGTGGTGTCAGAGCCCTTGTCCATCTCGATCGGCACCGACAACAAGATCGCACTGGGCACCACGGACATCGACTACGTCAAACGCTACCTGGTGCAGGTCAACGACGCATCGGGCGGGCCCAAAGCCGATGTGCAGTTGTCGGGTCTGGTGGACATGACCTATTACCTGATGGGGTACTGGGAACTGGTCGGTGTGGACTGGAAACAGCGCATCGCCGGCTCGCTTTGCGAAAACGAAGACCTGAACCGCAACGCCGTCAACGAAATCTATGCCAACGGCGCCGTGGAAGACGTCAACGGCAATGGACAGCTCGACCCGCGCAAGGCCGACGTCATTGTCAGCTTCGATGGGCCTTCGAAGACCAACGCCGCAGGCCAGGCCGTGCTGAAGATCACCTACCCGCAAAACGTCGGGTCCTGGTCTGCCTTTACCGTGTCGGTGATTGCGGGCGGCGCCAACGGCAGTGAAGGCCGGGCCCGATTTTCAGGCGTGCTGTCGGTGCTGGATGAACACGTGACGAGCCAGGACCGCCAAACGCCACCGCCGCCGCCAGCCTTTGTGCTGTCACCCTACAACATCGCCCCTTACAACCTGATTTTCCCAGCGGCTCTGAACGACTTGATCTCCAACAGCCAATGGTCCGTCGTGCCCACGGTGGTCACCAACCCCGACGGCGTCAGCGGCGTGTTGTGCAAAAAAGTCCCCTGAGCAACGTCCGAACTTGAGTGCAACGGCCCGGTACTGCACCGGGCCGTTTTGTTTCCGGAACAAACCGCTGAAAGAATTTGATCGATGCATGTCCCCCTTTTGGCGGGGACCCAAACAAGTCGCGCCTGCATACACTCGCGGACACGTCAATCGCTGATCACAGCGAGCCGGCGCGTTCAAACCCAACGAGGATCTGGCAACCATGCATCACCGCTCCCACGTCACGCCGTTCAAACGCCTGGCTTTACCGCTTGCCGTCGCATCGGTCGTTCTAACCGCATCCGCGGCGCAGGCCGCAGACACCACCCGTGTCATCGTCGCCTTCAAACCTGGGGCCGCAGCGGCGGGCCGCCAGGCGGTGGCCAACGCGCGCGGAACGGTGAAAGAAGAAATCCTGGGCATGGATGCCGTGGCCATCGAGGTGCCCACCCAGGCGCTGAACGGGCTGGCGCGCAACCCCAACATCGAGTACGTGGAAGAAGACGTCAAGCGCTTCATGTTCTCGGGTACCACGCCCTCCACCGGGTTTCCCTACAACTTTGATCAGTTGGTACCCTACGGCATTGCCATGGTCCAGGCCGACAAGCTTGCGGGCTTAGATGCCAGCAACCGCAAGATCTGCATCATCGACTCGGGCTACGCACGCGGCCATGAAGACTTGTCGGCTGGCGCCAATGTGCAAGGCGAATACGACAAGGGCACGGGCTGGTGGTACACCGACGAAAACCACCACGGCACCCACGTGGCGGGCACCATTTCGGCGCTGAACAATGCCGGTACCGGCAAGGGTGTGGTGGGCGTGAATTCCAACGGCACCATCCAGCTGCACATCGTCAAGGTCTTCGGTGCCGATGCCTGGGCCTATTCGTCAACGCTGGCCACCGCCGCCAACAAGTGCGGCGCCGCGGGCGCCAACATCATCAGCATGTCGCTGGGCGGCTCACGCTCCAACCGCACCGAACAGCGCGCCTTTGACAGTCTGTACAGCAAAGGTGTGCTGTCGATCGCGGCTGCCGGCAATGACGGCACCACGGCCAATTCCTACCCCGCGTCGTATGCCAGTGTGATGTCGGTGGCCGCCATCGACGAGTCCATGCAGTGGGCCAGTTTTTCCCAATACAACAAAAACGTTGAAATCGCCGCGCCCGGCGTGAACGTGCTGTCCACCGTGCCGCCGGGCGCAGGCCGCGCGTCGACGTTGACGGTGGGGGGCACCACTTACGATCCGGGCGGCATGGACGGTTCACCCCTGTTGACCCAAACGGCACCGCTGGCCGACTTCGGCCTGGGTGGCAGCGCGACGCCGAACAGCATGGCTGGCAAGATCTGCCTCATCCAACGCGGCACCTACGACTTCGCCACCAAGGTCAGCAACTGCCAGGCCAGCGGCGGAGTGGGTGCGGTGGTCTACAACAACGTGGCCGGTGGATTTGGCGGCACGCTGGGCACTACCGTGGTCAACATTCCGGCCGTGACGGCGTCGGACGCCGAGGGAGCCACCATGCTGGGCCAGCTGGGTCAAACCGCCACGGTGGCTGTCACCGCCACGGACTATGCCTTCTTCGACGGCACCTCGATGGCCACGCCGCACGTCTCGGCCGTGGCGGCGTTGGTGTGGAGCATGCACACGCAATGCTCGGCAGCGCAGTTGCGCGCGTCGCTGAACAACAGCGCCAGGGACCTGGGGGCCAAAGGCCGCGACACCAAGTACGGTTACGGGCTGGTGCAGGCCGTGTCCGCCCACGATCGCATCGTCAGCAACGGCTGCGGCGGCTGACCGCCAACCCGGCAGCGCTGGCTGCGCTGCCGCCCGAGACCTGCGTCAACGGCGGCAGTGTTGCTTCAAACCAAGCAGTGCCTACGGCAACCTGGCCGACGCCACGGCCGGGGCTTCACGCACCAGCGGCAGCGCATCAGCCAGGCGGCTGACGGCGTCACCGCCCATCACCACCTTGACGTTGATGTCACGCCGCAGCACGGTCGACTCGACCAATGTAGCGTCCACCGACAGCGTGCGGGCCACCCGCTGCGCTTGCGCCAGATGTTCGGCACCACGGTAGTGGATCTCGGTCTTCTGCACGCGGTAGTTCACGTGGTTGGTCAGCCGCCGCGTTTGCAGGCCCACCGCCGACAAGGCCTGCGCCGTGTCGCGCGCCAGGTTCAGGCGCCCGGCACCATTGCTGATCTCCAGCGCCAGGTCGGCCAGGGTGGTGTCTGCCACTGGGAGCGACAGCTTTTCGGGCTGCGCTTGCGCCTGCTTTTCCGCCTGCTTTTCGGCCCGCTTTTCGGCTTGTTCCTCGGCCTGCCTGAAGGCCTCTTTTTCGGCCCGGTACTGGGCCACTATGTCGGCCAGGCTGACCTTGGCGGGCTCGGCAACCGCCGGGGCCTCGACCAGGGCTGCCGATGCCGGCAATGATGTCTGCGCCACCGCACCCAGCGGCATGGGCACGGTGTCGGTCGCCGGCTGCAGCGCCCCGGTTGACGCCAGTGGCTCAACAGGTGCCGCCGGGCTCTGGCGACCCAGCTCCAGCACGTTGGGGCCGTGTTTCATCCATTTCAGCGCCGACTGCACGTCGGCCACCGCAGCCGGTGCCGCCGGGGCAACAACAACCGGTGCACCGCTTGCCACAACGGGGCTTGTCTGCGCCACTGCAGCCGGCGCCGCCGGCTTTTCAGCCGCCTGGGCCACAACGCGATCGGCAGCAGCCGCGGCCTTGCCACGCCAGGTTTGCAACAGCGCCACATTGGCGCGCAATTCGGCGCTTTCGATGCCCGCAGCCAGGCTCGACTCGGCAAAGGCCATGGCCTCGTCGGTACGGCCCATCCGGGCAAGCGCCACGACCTTGCCGTTGCGGGCGTCGGCGTGGGCAGGGCTGGCCAACACGGCCTGTTCAAAGTTCATCAGCGCGTTCTGGGGCTGTCCACCCAGCAGCGCCAGCTTGCCGGCGGCATACATGGCGTCGGCTGTGACGGGGCCGCTGTCCATGCGCAAGACGGGCGCTACCCGCATCGGCGTGGGGTCCATGGCCTGCTTGCCCGGAAACACCGAACAACCGGCCATGGTCACCATACCCAGCGCCGCAGCACCCAGGCGCAGGATGCTCATGGGCGCTTTTGGCGGCGGTGCGGCCGATGCCTTCACCGCTGGCAGATGCGGTGCTGTTCGGCGCTGGCCGGCGACCCGCTTGCAGCTGTGCGGCTTGCGCTGGGCCGGGCGAACCGGCGCCAACAGGGGCTGCGAAGGGTCAGACAGCGGCGGCACCTGAAAGCGCACGCGGCAGGCTGCCGGTCGCACTTCCCGGGCAGCCAAAGGGGCATCGGCAGTGGGCGAACGGCTGGGCATGATCTTTCTCCTGGGTTTCAACACAAGGACCGCGATCTCACACACCCGACGTCATCATGGGCATGATGCTGCGCGCCAAGCCGATAGCGGCCGGACCGACCAGCACCAGCATGAGCGCCGGGAAAATGGTCAACAACAGCGGAAACAGCAGTTTGGTCGGGATTTTGGTCGCCAATTCCTCAGCACGATATTGCCGGCGCAAGCGCAACTCTTCGGCATGCACCCGCATCGAATCGGCCACGCTGGTGCCAAAGCGGTCGGCCTGCAGCAGCATGGCCACAAACATCCGGATCTCTTCAACACCGGTTCGGGCCGCCAGGTTGCGCAGGGCCTGCTCGCGCGTGGCGCCAATGCGCAACTCGATACCCACCAGCTGCAGTTCGTCGGCCAGGGCCTCGCTGCGGATAGCCATTTCCTTGCCCGTGCGTTGTATAGCCATGTCCATGCTCAAGCCAGCCTCGATACAGACCACCATCAGGTCGATGGCGTCGGGAAAGGCCTCGAATATGCGCAGTTGCCGCCGAGCAGCAAGCGAACCCAGCACCATATTCGGCAGGTAGTAACCCAGGGCCGCCACCAGCACCAGGATCAACAGCACGCTCTGGCCATTCAACTGCGAATCGCCAAACTGTACGGCTACCCATGTCAGCAGAGGAAACAGTAGCGCCATGGCTGCCTTGATGGCAAAGAAGTAGACCGGGGCGGCACGTGACCGGATGCCAGCGTTGAAGAACTTGGCCCGGAAACGCGTGACCTCGTCAACGCCGTCCGGCGTCGCGATGCGCGCCACAGGCGCCACCATGCGCTGCAAGGGCGACTCGGCCTCGGCGTCAACGTTGCCCTTTCGGGCAACGGCCCCGCCGCCCAGGGCTCGGACGCGGTTGCGCACGGTATCGTCGCCACCCAGCACCGAACTCAGCCCGGCCACGATGCCCACCACGGCCAGAAAAAGCAGCCCCAGGATCGTAATTTCGGTGATGCCCATGCTTTACACCCGAATCTTGATGAGACGCCACATCCAGAAGATGCCCACCACGTACATACCTGCGCATGTATAGACCAGCATCAGGCCAACGGGGTCTTTCCACAGCAGGGACATGAAATTCGGGTTCATGATGTTGATGATCATCGCTATGCCGATCGGCATCAGACCCAGGATCCAGGCCGACAGTTTGCCTTCCGCCGCCAGCACCTTGACCTTGCCTAGCAGCTTGAAGCGGTTGCGCACCAAGGTGCCGATGTTGCCCAACACCTCGGCCAGGTTGCCGCCGGTTTCGCGCTGCAGCAGCACGGCAATGATGAAAAATCGCATGTCGTCCGACGGCACCCGCGCCGACAGGTTGCGAAACGCTTCGTCCATACCCAACCCAAAATTGATCTCGTCGTGAACGATGCGGAACTCAGCGGCCAGCGGGTCTGGCGACTCTTCGCCCACCATCTGCACCGCCGCTGGAAACGCATGACCGGCCCGCATGGCGCGCGCAATCAGGTCGATGGCATCGGGCAACTGCGCCTCGAGCGCGCTGGTTCGGCTGCTGCGCTTGATCACCAGCCAGACCACGGGCGAGGTCGCCGCCATGCCCGCAAAAATCGGGATGCTGACCGCCGGAGCGCGCACCAGGAACAAGACAAACGCGGTGGTTGCAAAAAGCGCCGCCATCGCGCCCAAGATGCGGCTGACGCCAAAGTCCATGCCGGCCTGCTCGATCATGCGGTCCAGGGTCGAAACGCGGGGCAACATCAGCAAGATGCGGTCGACCAGCCCCACGCCCTCGCCCAGGCGGCCTTTCGCCAACTCGGCAGTCTTCTGGCCGTGCGTACCGGCAGAAATCATGCGCACCCGGCGCTGCAAACGCTGAACTTCAGGCCCGCGTGAGTTGTTCCACAGCAGGAACAAACCCTCGAGGCCAAAGACGACAGCCACAAAGGCCACCACCAACGTCAGGATCAGGCCCGTATCCATCTCAGCGACCCCTGCCCTTCGCAGTCTGAGGTGCACCCACGTGATAGACCCTGGACGGGTCGTAGATGTCGTCGCTGACGTTGTGCCCGAAAGACTTCAGCCGGTCCTGGAACTTGGGGCGCACGCCAGTGGCCCTGAACTGGCCGGTGACCATGCCCTCGGCGTCCACCCCGGTCTGTTCAAACACAAAGATGTCCTGCATGGTCAGTGTTTCGCCTTCCATGCCGGTCAGCTCGGTCAGCGACAGCAGCTTGCGCCGCCCGTCCGACATGCGCTGGATCTGGATCACGGCCGACAGCGCCGACGAAATCTGCTGGCGCGCCGCCCGTGCCGGCAGCGGCGTGCCGGCCATGCCGATCATGTTCTCCACCCGCATCAGCGCGTCACGCGCCGTGTTGGCGTGCACGGTGGCCATCGAGCCTTCGTGGCCCGTGTTCATGGCCTGCAGCATGTCAAAGGCCTCGGCGCCGCGCACCTCGCCCAGGATGATGCGGTCTGGCCGCATGCGCAGCGCGTTGCGCACCAGGGCTCGCTGATTGACTTCACCCTTGCCTTCGATGTTGGGCGGGCGGGTCTCCAATCGCACCACGTGGGGCTGCTGCATCTGCAGTTCAGCCGCGTCTTCAATGGTCACCACACGCTCGCTGGCCGCGATGTAGCTGGACAAAATGTTGAGCGTTGTGGTTTTGCCGCTGCCCGTGCCGCCCGAGATCAGCAGGTTCAACTTGGACCGCACCATGGCTTCCAGCAACTCGGCCAGTTCGGGCGTCAACGTGCCGAACTTGAGCAGGTTGTCCATCTTCAGCGGAATTTTCGAAAACTTGCGAATCGACAGCACCGGGCCGTCCAGCGCCAGCGGGGCAATGATGGCGTTGACCCGTGAGCCGTCCTGCAAACGTGCGTCCACCATGGGGCTGGACTCGTCCACGCGCCGGCCAATGCGTGACACGATCTTGTCGATGATCTTCAGCAGGTGGCGGTCGTCGTCAAAGGTGACGTCGGTCAGCACCAGCCGGCCGGCACGTTCCACGTAACACTGCTTGCTGCCG
>JAHECB010000128.1 GCA_024641925.1 Betaproteobacteria bacterium | reverse complement strand
GACACCGGTTCGTCGCACACCACCAGTTCTGGCCGCGCGGCCAGGGCACGCGCCAGCACGATGCGCTGGCGCTGGCCACCGCTGAACTGGTGCGGAAACAGCTGCATCTGCTCGGCCTTCAAGCCGGTTTCCACAAACAGCTTTTCCGCCTGCGCAGCGCGGCCCGCAGGTTCACCCACGTCCATCAGGTTCAGCGCGTCCAGGATGGCGTCGCCGGCGCGCTTGCGCGGGTTCAGCGACGCGTAGGGGTCCTGGAACACCATCTGGAAACGGCGCCGCTGCTGGCGCAAGGCGTCGCCCTGCAAGCTGCCGATCTCGGCGTCGCCCAACTTGATGCTGCCGGCGGTGATGTTGACCAGCCGCATCACCGCCAGCGCGGTGGTGCTTTTACCCGAGCCGCTTTCACCCACGATACCGAAGGTGCTGCCGCGCCGGATGTCGAAGCTGACCCCGTCCACCGCCTTCACCGCGCCTTTGGGTTTCAGCAAGCCACCGCCCACCGGGAAGTGCACCTTCAGCTCGCGCACCTGCAGCAAGGTGTTGGTGTCGCCGCTCATGCCGCCAACTCCGTGGCCGGCACGTGCAGCCAACACAGCACCGTGCGGCCGTCGGCGGCGTGGGTGCGGGGTGGCAGTTCACTGCGGCAGCGCGGCATCACGTCCTTGCAGCGCTCGGCAAACAGGCACCCTGCGCCGCGCTCGATCAGCGACGGCACGCTGCCCGGAATCTCTTCCAGCATCTGCCCGGGCGCAGCCGTGCGCGCGCCGGGCGCGCAGGCGATGAGCCCGCGCGTGTAGGGGTGCAGCGGTTCCTGCAGGATCTGCGACACCTGGCCACTTTCAACGATGTGGCCGGCGTACATGACCACCACGCGGTCCGTCATCTCGGCCACCGCGCCCATGTCGTGGGTGATCAGCATCACGGCGGTGCCGGTCTTTTCGCGCAGATCGGAGATCAGGTCGAAGATCTGCGCCTGCACCGTGACGTCCAGCGCCGTGGTGGGCTCGTCGGCAATCAGCACGTCGGGCTTACAGGCCAGGGCCATGCCAATCATCACGCGCTGGCGCATGCCGCCGCTGAACTGGTGCGGGTACTCGTGCACGCGGCGCTGCGGGTCGGGGATGCCCACCGCCTGCAACATCTGCACCGCTCGTTCGGTGGCGGCGCTGCGGCTCAGGCCTTCGTGCAGGCGCACGGCTTCGGCAATCTGGTCACCCACGGTGTAAGCCGGGTTCAGACTCGTCATCGGCTCCTGGAAGATCATCGAGATGCGGTTGCCGCGCACCTTGCGCATGTCGGCTTCGCTGATGCGCAGCAGATCGCGCCCGTCAAACAGCACACGGCCACCGGCGATGCGGCCCGGCGGTTGCGCGATCAGACGCATCACGGCCAGCGCCGTCACGCTTTTGCCGCAACCCGACTCACCCACCACGCCCAGCGTCTGTCCGCGCTGCAGGTCAAAACTCACGCCGTCCAGCACACGCGAGGTGCCGCGGCGCGTGCGGAATTCGACACTCAGGTCCTGCACCTGCAACAGCGGCGCGGAGTTGGAGGGGTCGCTCATCGCAAGTGCAGTTTGGGGTTGAAGGCGTCGTTCAGACCGTCGCCGATCAGGCTCACGGCCAGCACGGTGATGAAGATGGCGGCGCCTGGAAACGTCACCGCCCACCAGCATTCGAGGATGTTGCGCCGGTTGTTGCCGATCATCAGGCCCCAGCTCATGACGTTGGGGTCGGACAGGCCCAGGAAACTCAGGCCCGCTTCAAACAGGATGGCCGCACCCACGATGAGTGTGGCCGACACGATCAGCGGCGGCAGCGCATTGGGCAGGATCTCGCGCAGCATCAAACGCAAGGAACCGGCACCCATGGCGCGCGCCGCGTTGGCGTATTCCAGGTTGCGCAGGCGCATGAATTCCGCACGCGCCAGACGTGCCGTGCCGGTCCACACCACCACGCCGATGGCAAACACCACCACCGTCAGCGACGGTGTGAACAGCGTCACCAGCACCATCGCAAACAGCAGCGCCGGCAACACCTGGAACAGTTCCGTCAGGCGCGACAGCGCGGTGTCCACCCAGCCGCCAAAAAAGCCGGCCAGCGCTCCCACGGTGACACCGATGGTCACCGCCACCACGGCTGCCGCCAGGCCCACCATCACGGTGGCGCGGCCACCCACCAGCAGCCCGGCCAGCACGTCACGACCCAGGTAGTCGGTACCCAGCCAGACCTTGCTGTCGGTGAAGGGCTCGGTGAAGGGCTGGGCCACGATGTCATAAGGTGGCACACCGTACAGGCCCGGGCCCACGATCATGGTCAGTACCACCAGCGTCAGCAAGGCCAGGCCCATCAAGGCGGCCTTGTTGCTGCGGAACACACGCCAGGCCTCGCGCCAGGGCGACAAGGCTTCGGGCGCCGCCTGAACGGCAGGGGACGGTGCAGTGGGGTGGTTTTCAGCCATGTTCAACGCCCCCGCAAACGCGGGTCGATCCAGCGGTAACTCAGGTCGGTGAGCAGGTTGGCCACGATCACCAGGATGGCCGAAAAGGTCAGCACACCCAGCAACGTGGGGTAGTCGCGGCCCAGGATGGCGTCCAGCGCCAGCGTGCCCAGCCCGGGCCAGGAAAACACGGTCTCCACCAGCACCGCACCTGAAATGAGGTTGCCGAACTGCAGGCCGGCGATGGTGACGATGGGCATCAGCGCGTTGCGCAGTGCGTGTTTGAAGGTGACCACGCCATCGCTCAAGCCCTTGGCGCGTGCGGTGCGGATGTAGTCGCTGCCCAGCACCTCCAGCATGCTGGCGCGCGCCAGGCGGCTGTACTGCGCCAGGTAGATGATGCCCAGCGTCAGGGCCGGCAGGATCAGGTGGTGCGCCACGTCCAGCGCCGCGGCCCAGCCGGTGGCGCCATAGGCGCGCACGTCGCGCATGCCGGCAATCGGCAGGATGGGCCACACCTTGCCGAACAGGATGACCAGCAGGATGCCGGTCCAGAACACCGGCATGGAATAACCCACCAAAGACAACACGGTGATGGCGCCACTGCCCAGGCTGTCGGGTTTGCGCGAGGCCCACACCCCCAGCGCCGTGCCCAGCACCAGCGCACTGATCAAGGCCGTCATCACCAGCAGCACGGTAGGCCACAGGCGGCCGATGATCAGCTCGGACACCGGCTTGCTGTAGGTGTAGCTGGTGCCCAGGTCGCCCTGCACGCTCTTGCCGATGTAGGTGGCAAATTGTTGCAGCAGCGGCTTGTCCAGCCCGTAGGCCTTGCGGATACTGGCCATCGCGGCCTCGTCCGCGCCACCCATTTCGCCAGCAATGACCAGCGCCGGGTCACCCGGTGCGGCGTGGATGAGGGTGAAGTTCACCGCCAGCACCGCCAGCACCAGTCCGACGGCCAACGCCAGGCGGCGCAGCACGGCGCCCAGGGTACGGAGCATGGGTGATCAGGCCTTCATGCTGGTCTGCGTCAAGCCGTCCACGATGCCCCAGATGCCGCGCGGCGGCTGTTGCACCTTGGCGTTGTATCCCTCGGCCACCACCGCTTCCAGCAGGAACGCCACCGGGCAATCGTCCACGATCAGGCGCTGTGCATCTTTGTACAGAGCCTTTCGCTTGGCCAGGTTCATCTCCTTGCCGGCATCGGCCAGCAACTGGTCGACCTTGGGATTGCTGTAACTCTGGGTGTTGCTCCAGATCACGCCAGGCTTGATGTTGCTGGACAGCCAGGTGCGGTGCACGCCGATGACGGGGTCGCCCCAGTTCCACACCGAGTCCATGGTCATCTCGAACTGGTGGCTGGAGACGCGTCGGGCCCAGGTGGGGAAGTCGGGCGAATAACGCACATTGACCTCGATGCCCACCTTGGCCAGCGCGGCCTTGGCGTATTCCTGCATCACCTTCAGTTCACCACTGCCCGGTATCCCGTCCAGGTCCAGCGTCAGCCGGGTGCCGCTGCCGTCGGGCTTCAGGCCCGCAGCGTCCAGCAATTGCGTGGCCTTGGCGATGTTGAAGTCGTAACGCTCCACGTCGGCGCTGTAGAACGGGCTGCCACCGGCGATGGGGCCGGTGCTGCGCTTGTGCATGTTCTCGAACAGCGACTCGACGATGTACTTGCGGTCCAGCGCAAAGCTGATGGCCTGGCGCACGCGCTTGTCGGTCAGCTTGGGGCTCTTGGTGTTGAAGGCCAGCCAGAGCAGCGGGCCGATCGCCGGTTGCGCCGGATTCACCATCTGGGCACCCGGCACCTTCACGGCACGCGCCAGGTCGCGCGGGTTGCCAATGCCCTGGTGCACGTCGACCTCGCCGCGCTCGAACGCCAGCAGCAGGCTGGCAGGATCCTTGTATTCCTTGACGATGATGCGGTCCAGCGCCGGCATGCCCTTCATGAAGAAGCGGTCGAAGCGCTCCATCACGATGTGTTCGCCCGGCTTGAACTCCACCAGCTTGAAGGGCCCCGAGCCCACCGGACTGTTGTTGCGAGGGTGCAGCTTGATGTCGGTGCCGTCGCCAAAGATGTGCTTGGGGATGATGGGCGTGAGCGAGGTGCTCATGGCCAGCAACATGGCCGGGTGCGGCTCGGACAGGCGCACGACGGCTGTATGCGCACTGTCGACGGTGACCGCGTTGACCGGCCCGTACATGCTCTTGAAGGGGTGGTTGTCGCGGATGGTCTCGATGCTGAACTTCAGGTCTTCAGCCGTGATCGGCTTGCCGTCGTGGAATAACGCATCCTTGCGCAACACCAGGGTGACACTGCGGTTGTCGGCCGACAGCTCGAAGCGTTCGGCCAGGTAGGGCTGGGGCTTCCAGTTAGCGTCCATGCGGATGGGTGACGCAAACAGTTGCGCTGCCGGCATCATGGTCGCAATGCCGCTTTGCACGGCCGAATTCAGGTGGCGCGGCTTCTGTGTGGTGCCGATGACCAGCACGCCGCCCTTGGCAGCCTGGGCCAGCACGGACAGCGGAAGACCGAAAAGCGAGCCGGCGGCGCCGGCTTGGAGAATCTGGCGGCGGGACAAGGTATTCATGGACAGTCGCTCCGAACAATGGCGGGAATAGACACGGTGTGCCAGCAGGCGCACCAAGCGCTTGTCACCACGATGCCAGAAAGATGCCCCAGCAGCCATCGGGATGCACCCTTCGTCCTCGTTGACGCTTGGACGCAGCGTGCTCGTCGGCGCAGGCGCCTCCGCACGCAGTCGCCCTGGGGCGCAGCGGCCGCACCTTGGAACCGAGACACCGCAGCGTGCTTCGGCACAGGTCGCGCCTTCATCGTCAATAGGATGCGGGTGCAATCACCCACAGCACCACTGCGGGCCGCTTGCCCGGGTTCTTGCAGCGGTGCGGGCCCTTGCGGCTGAAGGCAAAACTGTCGCCGGCGTTCAAGGTCAGTACCTGACCCTCCACGGTCAACTCCAGCGTGCCTTCCAGCACCAGCCCGGCTTCGTCGCCGCGGCGCTCGCGGTCTCGGTCGCCGGTGCTGGCACCCGGTGCAAAGGTGCTTTCCACCAGCAGCAAGGGCCCGCTGACGGTGGGCGACAGAATTTCCTCGTGTACCCCCGAACCGTGAAAGTCCAGCTGCCGGCGCTGCGATTTGCGCAGCACCAGGCCACGTTCACGTTCCTGCGCGGCCACGCCGGGCTGGAAAAACCACGACACCTGCACCCCCAGCACATCCGCAATCTGGTGCAGCGACGCGATGGTGACCTCGGACATGCCGCGCTCGATCTGGCTGACCCAGCCGACCGAACGCTGGATGCGCGCCGCCAGCGTGGGGATGGTGACGCGACGTGCGCGGCGCAGGTCGCGGATCTGGTGCCCGAGTTCTCGGCCTGCACCGCCAGCAAGCACGCCGTCATCCTTGGGTGGGGCCACCGGCTCAGCCACCGGATCAACAGCCGGTTCAGCCGCGCCCACGCGTACCCGCTTGGCGGCCAGCGCTGGCGGCGGCGCTGTTGTTCGGTGTGGGCGTTTCATCTCATGCCTTGATCCGCTGGCCCTTGGGGTCGTACCAGGGCCCCAGCTGCGCCGACGCCGCCACCCGCCGGTCGCCCACTTCGATCTCGAAGGTGGTCTTCGCAATCCAGTCGGGGGTGATGGCGTGGTTGCGCTGTACGTAGCCCATGCCCAATGATGCCTTCAGACGGTGCCCGTACATGCCCGAGGTGATGACCCCCACCGCCTCGCCGTCGGCATAGATGGGCTCTTCATGGTGCAGCAGTTCCTGGTCGTCGGCCAGCCTGAACTGCAGCAGACGCTTGCGCGGGGTGCCGGCTTCTTTGGCCGCCAGCACGGCCTCACGCCCGATGAAACCGCCGGGTTTGTTGACATCGCAGGTGAAGGACAGGCCGGCGTGCAACGGCGTATCGTCGATGCCGATGTCGTGCCCCCAGTGCCGGTAGCCCTTTTCGGTGCGGCAGGCATTCAAGGCATGAGAACCCGCCAGCTTCAAGCCGTGCCGCGGGCCTGCAGCCATCAGGCGGTCAAACACGTACAGGGCCTGATCGGCCGGCACATAAAGCTCCCAACCCAGTTCGCCCACATAGGTGATGCGGTTGGCGCGCACGATGGCGCAGCCCACTTCCACCTCTTGGGTGGTGGCAAAGGCAAAGGCCTCATTGCTGAAGTCGGCGTCACTCACGTCTTGCATCAGCGCGCGTGCCTGCGGGCCCATCACACCCAACATAGGCAGGCCCGGTGTCACGTCCACCACGGTGCAAAAGTCGTCGGGCGTGATGTGCTGCTTCAGCCAGGCCAGGTCGTGGATGTGTGAAGACACCGACGTGACCACCATGAATTCCGTTTCGGCCAGGCGCGCCACGGTCAGGTCGGCCTCGATGCCGCCACGTTCGTTCAGCCATTGCGTGTAGACCAGCCGGCCCAAGGGCACATCCACGTTGTTGGTGCACAGCCGGTTCAGCACGCGGCAGGCATCGCGCCCCTGCACCATGAACTTGGCCATGGAACTCTGGTCAAACAAGGCCACGCGGTGCTGCACGGCATCACACTCGGCGGCCGTGTGCTCAAACCAGTTCTGGCGTCCGAAGCTGTACTGGTACTGCGGCCGGCCGCCCGGCTGGGCGTACCAGTTGGCACGCTCCCAACCGCTGAGCTCACCCATGCAGGCACCCTGTGCCAGCAGGCGGTCGTGGAATGCCGTGCGCCGCACACCACGTGCGGTTTCCACCTGCCGATGGGGCCAGTGCATCTGGTACAGCAAACCCAGGCTTTCGGTGGTGCGCTCGGCCAGGTAGGCACGGGTGCCCTGGCAAGGGTGCATGCGCCGAACGTCCATGCCGGGCAGGTCCAGCGGCGCAGCGCGGTCGTGTATCCACTGCGCCAGCACCTTGCCGGCGCCGCCCGAACTCTGGATGCCGATGCTGTTGAAGCCACAGGCCACAAACAGGTCGCGCACTTCGGCGGTTTCGCCCAGCAGGTAACGGTCGTCGGGCGTGAAACTTTCAGGGCCGTTGAACCAGGTGGCGATGCCGGTATGCTGCAGCGCAGGCACACGCTCCATCGCCTTGTTGAGCACCGGCTCCAGGTGCTCCAGGTCTACGGGCAACTCGTCGAAGCAGAAATCCTTGGGCACACCGCCCAGGGCCCAGGGTTTGGCCACGGGCTCGAACGCGCCGACCAGCAGCTTGCCGGCGTCTTCCTTGTAGTAGGCCCACTCATCAGGCACACGCAGCACCGGCAGGTTGGGCGGCACGTTGGCCATGGGCTCGGTGACCACGTAGTAGTGCTCTGCCGCCTGCAGCGGCAGGCGCAGCCCGATCTTGCGGCCGATCTCGGCGCTCCACAGGCCACCCGCCAGCACCACCGTGCCGGCGCGCAACTCGCCGCTGGCGCCACCATGCTGCAGCTTCACGCCCACGGCGCGGCCCTGTTCCAGCACGATGTCGGTGACCTCGGCCTGCTCCACGATGCGCACACCCCGCAGGCGTGCACCCTTGGCGTAGGCCATGGTGGTGTCGATGGGGTTGGTCTGGCCGTCGTTGGGTGTCCAGATGCCGCCGACCACCCCCTTGTCGCTGAGCAGCGGGTAGCGATCCAGCACCTCGCGGGGCGACAAAAATTCGACGTCCACCCCAAAGGCCCGGCCCATGGCGCCGTTGCGCTTGAATTCTTCGAAGCGGGCCGCTGACAGCGCCACACCGATGCTGCCGTTCTGTTTGTAGCCGGTGGCCTGGCCGGTTTCGACTTCCAGTGTCTTGAGCAGTTCACTGGTGTACTTGGCCAACTCGGTCAGCGTGCGCGTGGCGCGCAACTGCGGCACCAGCCCCGCAGCATGCCAGGTGGTGCCACAGGTCAGCTGCCGGCGCTCCAGCAGCACCACGTCGGTGATGCCCAGCTTCGCCAGGTGGTAGGCGATGGAGCAGCCGATGATGCCGCCCCCGATGATGACCACGTCGGCGCGCGCCGGGATGGCCTGCGCACTGCTGGGTTCAGCCTGCCGTGGCCTGGGCAGGTTCACGGCTTGCGGCGTTCCACCAGGTCCCACGGTGCCATCGGCGCCCAGATGGACGTCGGCACATTCACCAGGTCCTTGCGCGCGGCATAACCCTGGGCCCAGACGTGAATTGGGTACACCGGCAGGTCGGTCATCACCTGACGCTGAAAGTCCGCGTAGAGCTTCTTGCGTTTTTCAAAGTCACGCTCCAGCGTGGCATCGGCCAGCAGCTTGTCCACCACGGGGTTGCTGTAGCTCTGGGTGTTGGACCAGATGACACCGGGCCGGATGTTGCTGCTGAGATAGGTGCGGTGCACGCCGATGACCGGGTCGCCATAGTTAAAGGCACCGTCCATGGTGGCGTCAAAGTCACCGGTGGAGACACGCCGTGCCCAGGTGGGGAAGTCCGGCGAGGTGCGCACCGTCACCTCGATGCCCACCTTCTTCAGCTGCGAACGCAAGTACTCCGCCACGGTCTGCGAGTTGTCCGGCGTGTTGGGCAGGAAGTCCAGCGTCAGTCCCAGCCGCTTGCCGCTGGCGTCGGGCTTCAGGCCGGCCGCGTCCAGCAGCGCCGCCGACTTCTTCAGGTCGAGTTTGTAGGCGGGGACCTTGTCGATATAAAACGGCGAGCCCGGGGCGATGGGGCCGGTGGCGATCTTGGTGTTGCCCTGCTGCAGGCGGTTGACGATGAAGTCCTTGTCGATGGCATAGGCAATGCCCTGGCGCACCCGCACGTCGTCAAACGGTTTGCGCTTCAGGTTGAAGGCCAGCCAGCCCAGCGGCCCGATGGCTTCGCCGCCCTTGCGCGAAATGACCACGTCCTTGCTCTTGGACAGCTGCGCAAACTGCGACAGCGTGACCGACCCCGGCAGCAGGTCCACCTCGCCCCGTTCCAATGCCAAGGCCTGGGCCGAGGTGTCGGGGATGATGCGAAAGATCACGCGGTCCAGCTTGGGCCGGTCGGGCATGAAAAAGCCCTCGTAGCGTTCCAGCACGATGGATTCGCGGGGTTTGAATTCCACCACCTTGAAGGGCCCCGAGCCCACGGGCATGGTGTTTTTCGGGTGGGTCTTGATCTCCTGACCGTCACCAAACACGTGCTTGGGAATGATGGGGCAGAACGGCGGCGACAGCGCCAGCAGGATGGCGGGGTGCGGTGCAGACAGCCGGATGATGGCAATCTGCGGCGACGGTGTGTCCACCCGTTCAACCGGTGCAAACATCGACTGGAAGGGGTGGTTGGCCTTGATCGTCATGATCGAGAAGGCCACGTCTTCGCTGGTGATGGGCTTGCCGTCGTGGAAGGTGGCACCGCTGCGGATTTTCAGCAGCAGCGATCGGCCGTCGTCCTGGAAGACCCAGGACTCGGCCAGGTAGGGCTCCGGGCTCCAGCCGTTGTCGAACCGCAAGGGGCTGGCAAACACCTGCGCCGCCGGGATGCCCGTGGCAATGCCGGATTGCACGGCCGAGTTCAGGTGGCGCGGCACGGTGCCGTAGCCGACCACCAAGGTGCCGCCACCGCCCGCCGCGGCCATGGCCCAGCTCGAAGCCAGCAGCAAGCCGCTGGCCAACAGGTGTTTGCAGGTTTTGAACATGCCAGGTGCTCCAGTCAATCAAAGGGCGCTGGGTGGCGCCGGTTGTGGCCAGGCAGCGCCCAGCCAGGCCGACCACTGGCGCACGATGTCGCAGCGGTCGGAAAAGCCGCAGCAGGCTGCGCGCAGGCTGCGCAGTCGGTGCGGGTTGGAATTTGTCTTGGGCGCAGTGGCCACGCCGGCCGTTTGGCCATGGTGCAGCGGCTGTCGCAAGCTGGACGCCACCGGTTCGGGCAGCAGGTGCGGCTGGCCTTCAAACACCGTGCCGGCCACACGCACCTCGTTCAGGCGTTCCACACCCAGCTCAAACGGGTCGTCATCCAGCACCACGAAGTCGGCGCGTTTGCCCGCGGCGATGGAGCCCACTTCGTGCTCCATCCGCAAGGCCCAGGCGGCATCGATGGTGATGCCGCGCAGCGCCTGCATCAGCGTCAGCCGTTCATTGGGTGACACCACCTTGCCCGTGCCGGTGCGGCGGGTGGCGGCACACCAGGCCAGGGTCAACGGCTCGGGTGGCGCCATCATGAAGTCGGAGTGGAACGACACGCGCATGCCCTCGCGCAACATGGACGCGCAGCGTGTGATCTGCGACGCCCGCTCCGGGCCCAGGCCAAAGCCGGCGTAGTCATCGGCCAGCGCGTGGATGTAGTACGGGTTGACGCTGGCGTGTGCGCCCAGCGCCGCCAGCCGCGCGGTCTGCGCCTGCGCGTGGAAGCCCACGTGGTGGGCGTGAAAACGGTGGTCAAAGCGCGGCTTGTGGTCCTGCGCAGCCTGCAGCGCCGCCAGCACGGCGTCCATGCCGCCGTCGCCATTGACATGCACGTGTACGGTGTAGCCGGCGTTCCACAGCGCAAGCACACCTTCTTTCACCACCGAAGGTGCCATCAGCCAGGCGCCGTGGTGGCCGTCGGCGTAGCCGGGTGCATTCATCTGCATCAGCTGCGAAAACATGGCGCCGTCGGCAAACAGCTTGGCCGCCTTGCTGTACCAGACTTTGGGGCTGCCCTTGTCCAGCCACGGCGCCATGGCCTCCAGGCCTGCGGCAAAGTTGATCGGCTGATCGGGCGGGCCCATGGCCTTGATGCCCACGGCGCGGTTGGAAAACCCACGTGCGTCAAACACGTTGACCACACGCAGGGGCGCGTCTTCACGCTCCAGCACCTGCTCCAGCGCGGCCACCTCAAACTCGGGGTTGATGCTGCCAAACAGCATGTCGCCGGCCGTGGTGATGCCGCCCATGTGCATCAGCGCGGCCGTGCGGCGCAGGCCGTCGTGGTACCACTCAGGCCGCAGCAGGTGCGGCATCAGGCGCATCACCACGGCCTTGTTGCCGGTCTCGAAGAAGTGCCCCCGCGCCCAGTCGATCTGAGGGTGGCCGGCGGTGTTGTCGGCGCTGAGCCCCAGCTTCTCGGTGGCTCGGCTGTTCATGTAGGTCTCGTGGAACGAGCGATGCCACAGGATCACCGGCCGGTCCGGAAACAGCTGATCCAGCACCGCGCGGTCGTAGCGGCCATGCAGCGCCGGCTGGTAACCCCAGGTGATGAACCAGTCGGCCAGGTCGGTCTTGGCGGCGGCACGCTCCAGCAGGCGCTGGCGGTAGCTTTCAGGTGTGCGCGCGGCCGGACACAGGCTGCCGTCGGGCTGGCGCCAGGCCTCGGGCGCGATCAGTTCCATCGGCATCAGGATGGCGCCCAGAAACGGGTGGATGTGGTTGTCGATCAAACCCGGCAGCAGCACCTGGTGTTCAAAGCGCCGGTCCAGCGTGACTTCGCGGCCCTGGCGCCAAAGCGCCATCGAGTCCAGGTCACCCACCGCCACGATGCGCCCTTCGCTCACCGCCACCGCGGTCGCGGTGGGCAGCGACTCGTCCATGGTGTGGATGCAGCGTGCGGTGAAGATGGTCAACGGTGGCAATGCAGGGGTCTCGCTCATGGACGCTCCAGCTCGACGGCAGGCCTGTGACAAACACGCAGCAACTTTCACCGTTGTGAAAATATACCTGTGAATTTCATTTATGGCGAGCCCGGGTTTTCAGCGTTCTGATGGCATTCAAGCTGCGGCAGACACCGACCAACGCGGTAAACGCCATTGCCGCAGGCGCCACAGGCTGCCCGCGCAGGCCCACCGGGCCGCCGGCGCAGCCGGCCGACAAAGATCCCGATACATGTCCCCATACAAGCGCACCGGCCAGCCGTGACACCATCGGGCACCATGCCCAACGATGAAGCCCCACCCCTGACCCAGCTGCTGCAGGCCTGGGAACATGGCGACCAGGCGGCCTTTGGTGCGGTGATGCGGCAGGTCAACAGCGAACTGCAGCGCATGGCCTTGTCCCGGCTGCGCGGCGCGGACACCCCGTCGCTGGCGAGTCCCTGCTTGTTGCAATGTTTTGACGCGGCTAGCGCCGCACGCCCAGAATGGCGGGCTCCGATCCTTCCTGGGGAAACACCATGCACAAACCAGCCTTGTTCCGCCGCTGTCTGACCGGCCTGCTGTTGACGGGTGCCAGCCTGGGCACCGCCTTTGCGCACCACGGCTGGCGCTGGACCGATGACGGCCAGTTCGAGCTGACGGCCAAGGTCGAAAAAGCCGTTCTGGGCAACCCGCATGGCGTGCTGACCATGGACGCGGACGGTTCGAAATGGCAGGTCGAGGTGGGCCAGCCCTGGCGCAATGAACGCGCGGGTTTGAGCGACGGCATGATGGCCAAGGGCGCGACGCTGACCATCGTCGGCAAGCGGTCGGCCGACCCGAAAGAACAGCGCATGAAGGCAGAGCGCGTCATCATCGGCGGTAAGGCCTTTGACCTGTACCCGGAGCGCCTGCCCGACGGCAAGAAGTAGCCACCCTGCCCTTGCGCCGAGGCGAGCGGGTTGTTGCAGGCCCTTCTCACGACGCTGGAAAGCAGCGCCTTGTCGGCCGGCCTGCGTGCGTCGGCTTGGCTGTACCCGCTGATCAACACACTGCACATCGTGGGCATTGCGCTGCTGGTGGGGCCGATCCTGATCCTGGACACACGCTTGTTGCGCGGCCAAGTGGCGCCTGCGGTGTCGATGCTG
>JAHECB010000127.1 GCA_024641925.1 Betaproteobacteria bacterium | reverse complement strand
TCTAGGCCTCAATTGAGGAGCGTCGTGTATGCGGTTCAAGTCGCTCTATCGGAGTTTTCCGCAGGACTGTTGTAAAGTTTGCCGACACCAGTAAAGTTCACCGACACCTTGGGGTGGGCTCAGGCGTCGGGCGGGATCAGCGGTGCCGCTACCGCGGCGCGGTCACTCATCGACGTCGCCCAAGATCGACGCCTTGACCCAATACACCCGCGGCCGGCTGGTGCCACCAATGGGCAGGCCGCAGGTGAAGCCGTCGCGCTCTTCTTTGTGCAGGTGCCCCAGCGAGTCGAGAAGCCGCAGCATCGGCCGCGCGTTGCCGCCGTTACATTGCTCGGCTGCAAAAGCCTTGGGGTAAACGAAGACATCTGTGCGCTCTTCGAACAAGCACCTTCCGTTGACCTGCGTCCCCTCGCGCCGGTAGCCCGCTTGGTTGATGGCTTGCAGTGCGCGGTCGTCATCGATGCGGCCGAAGTCGGGAAAACGTGGGCTGCGCCCGTGCATCTGAAACCACAGGCGAGCACGGCGCGGCATCTGCTGGGGCTCCGACAGCCCGATGCCCGCGGGCCGAGCTGCAATCCACGCATTGAAGCAGCGCCGCACCGCGTCCGAAGCGGTGCCGCGCGGCCAGCCCGTCAAGCCGGCGTCGGTGGCCAGATCGCCGGTCGCAGCCACCAGGGCGAAACGCCAGCCTACGCGCTGCACCTGCCCGGCCGCGCCATCGGGCGCCGCACGGACCGAATGCTCCTTTCTCCATTCGGCCAGCGGTTCGTAGCGCGGCACCATGAGCAACGCCACCGCGCCCAAACTGACATCGCGCCCCCTGAGCCGCGCGCACCGGCTGCGCCTGCTCGACAACATCCGCGCCGATGCCCGGCGCCGCCTGGTCGAACTGGGCGCCGATCACACCGTCTCGATTACCGTCGTCTTGGCCTTGAAGTGGGCAAATAAGCGAGTATCTGACTGTATTGGCAGAATGCCTGGCTGCTGCTACCCGGCCCGACCGTCCAGGTCGGCGGCATTGCATGCTTGCCGATCAGCCGCACCGCTCATTCACCCGAGACCGGGTTGACGATGGTCTGGTCGGCGGGCGGTGACGCTCGTAGTGGACCGGGGCGCCATCCGGCGCCCGCTGGGGCTGCCGGCCGTTGGCTTGTACGATGGGCTCCGGAGGTGGTGGCCCGCACGGTCTCAATTCGCGCGCTGCGCCTCAATCGCTCAGAGTGTCGCCTACCTGTGTGTGCCCGCTTCTGCCGGGCCACCTTCGGGGACCTCGGCGCATGTGCGACCGACCGCTTCGAGGCGACGAGTTCAGGGCTGCGGATGTCGATTCAGGGTCGACTCCAGGCTACCCGTCGTGTCGCCGGGGCGCCCTGAAGCTGTCACTCGCCGAATCGGCGGCAGCGGCACAGCTGTGACTAGGAGTAGGGCTCCCACCCGATTCTTGGTCGCGCGCAGGAAGTGTCAGGTCAGAGCACCCTGACCCCCGGCAGCTTGCGCATGCCTCGATCGAAAGTCGCCGTGAACTCGCAATCGTGTCGGGCATGCTTCGCGACAACCAGGCAGTCGGCGAACCCGCAGGAGCCTTGTTCGAACAGCCTGAGTGCCGCGGCGACGGTTTCACGATCCTCGAAGGCGAATGCGGTCTCGTCCAACAGGCTGCGCACTGCGAGCGACTGTGCGGTCTTGTCTTGTTCGAAGGCGGACTTCAGCGTCCAGACTGCCTCGGCCAAGACGACGTCGGTCACAAGGACAGAACCCGGCATGTTGCCGTGCGCTGCCAGCAGCGTGTCGATCCGCTTGTTCTGCGCCGGGTCATCGTTGAGCCACAGGCGCAGGAGGATGTTGGTGTCGATGCCGATCATCGACCAGCCGACTTGCGGCCGGCCTGGGCCGGCACGTGCTTGTCGCGCAGGTGCCTGGCCACGGCCTCGTCCATTTGCTCGACGGTCAGCGGCGCAGCGTGCGGAGACTTGAGCAACCCCCGTATGCGTCGGGCGTCCGGCTGGACTTGCCGGGCGGTGATCGTGTTGTCGGCCTGGAGCTGGAAGTCGAGGATCGCGCCTGCATCCAGCTTGAGACGGTCGCGAATCTCCTTGGGCAGGGTCAGTTGTCCCTTGCTGGTCAGTGTGGCGAACATGGTGACATCCCCTCTGGATCGACAGATTCCTTACATTCTATTCAGGTAAGGAACTTCATGCGACCGTTGGGCAACCAGGCCCCGAAGGTTCCTCACCGCAGCGGGACTGTCTGACACGCTGTGGGACTACTCCAAATTTTGCACCTGCTCGCGCATCTGCTCGATGGCTACCTTCATCTCCACCGACAGGTTGGTCAGCTCCAGTGCGGCGGACTTGCTGCCCAGGGTATTGGCCTCGCGCTGCAGTTCCTGAATCAGGAATTCAAGCCGCTTGCCCAGTTCACCACCGGCTTTCAGCAGGCGTTCGATTTCGTCCAGGTGCGACGCCAGGCGCGTCAGCTCTTCGGCCACGTCAATGCGGATGGCGTAGCTCGCGGCTTCGCCCAACGCACGTTCGTGCAGCGCTTGTTCGGGCACCGTGGTGCCGGCCTTCACCTGCGCCAGCGCTTCGTTCCAACGCTCCAGAAACCGAGCCTGCTGGCGCTGCACCACCTGCGGCAGCAGCGGCGCGGCCTGTTCGGCCAGGCTGCGCAGCAGCTTCACGCGGTCCAGCAGGCTGTCGGCCAGGCGTTTGCCTTCGCGGGCGCGCGCCTCGCGCAGCGCCTTGATGCAGCGCTTGGCCGCGTCCAGTGCAGGTTCGTCCAGCTTTTCTGCCGGAGCCGTGTTGCGGCACCACTGCAGCACTTCGTTGACCGACAGTTCACGCGCGCCGGGCAGCCATCCCTGCACCGCGCCCTGCACATGCACCAGGCGGTTGAACTGTTCAGCGCTGGGCAGGGGCAAGGCATTGTCGGCCGCCGCTGCGGTGGCCACACGCAGTTCGATCTTGCCGCGTTTGAACCCGGCGGTCAGCAACTCGCGCAGGGCCGGCTCGAGTCCGCGCAGTTCGTCGGGCAGGCGCAGCGCCACGTCCAGAAAGCGGCCGTTCACCGAACGCGCTTCAACCGTGACCGACGCCGGTGCAGCCGTGCTTTCAGCTGCTGCGTTGGCATAACCCGTCATGCTATAAACCGTCATTGCTGCACCGCGAAAAAAGTCACACTCGATTATGTCAAAGCCCAAGCCAGCGCCGTTGCCTTCGGGCTCTGTTGTCGGGGGCTACACCATCATCAAGAAGCTGGCAGCCGGTGGTTTTGGGGTCGTTTACCTGGCTGAAGGTGAAGGCCAGCAGCAGGTCGCCGTCAAGGAATACCTGCCGGCTTCGCTGGCTGAGCGGTCCGTGGGTGAACTGACACCCCGCGTCAAACCCGACAAACAGCCACTGTACCGCCTGGGACTGAAGAGTTTTTTTGAAGAAGGCCGTTCACTGGCCCAGATCAGCCACCCCAGCGTGGTGAGTGTGCTGAACTTCTTTCGCGAAAACGAAACCGTCTACATGGTGATGAACTACCTGCAGGGCGACACCCTGCAGGACTTCATCGTCACCGCGCGCGACCTCAAGCGTGACAAGGTGTTCCGGGAAAGCAGCATCCGCAGCCTGTTTGACGAAATCTTGCGCGGCCTGCGCATCGTGCACCAGCACAAGATGCTGCACTTGGACATCAAGCCGGCGAACGTGTTCGTGACGAACGACAACAAGGCCGTGATGCTGGACTTCGGCGCCGCGCGTGAAGTACTCAGCAAAGAAGGCAATTTCATACGCCCCATGTACACACCGGGTTTTGCCGCGCCCGAGATGTACCGCCGTGACGGCACGTTGGGCCCCTGGACCGACATTTACGCCATCGGCGCCTGCATCTACGCCTGCATGCAGGGTTACCCGCCCAACGACGCACCGCAGCGGCTCGAAAAAGACCGCCTGGGCCTGAGCCTGTCGCGCCTGCGCAATGTGTATTCCGACAACCTGATCGAAGTCACCGAGTGGTGCATGGCGCTCGACCCGCTGGCGCGCCCGCAGAGTGTGTTTGCTTTGCAGAAGGAATTGGCACGCGAAACCGAGCGCCGTTACACAAAACTGAGTTTCAGTGAGCGCCTGAAGCTACAGTTGGAGACGCTGAAAACCGGCGCCAAGTCCTGACCTGACCTGCTTCGGCCCTGGGGCCCTTTTGCAGAACCTGCCCGGTACCGCGCGCGCAGCCCGACCTGCCGACTGATTTGCCGCTTCACCTGCCGACACCATGCGTTTTTCCGTCTACCAACTCAGCCGCAAGGGCGGCCGCGAAAAGAACGAAGACCGCATGGGCTACTGCTACACGCGGGACGCCGGCCTGTTTGCCGTGGCCGACGGCATGGGTGGGCACCCCGAGGGCGAGGTGGCGTCGCAGCTGGCGTTGCAGACGCTGTCTGCGATGTTCCAGAAGCAGGCGCGGCCCAAGCTGGAGCAGCCGCTGCGCTACCTGCACGACGGCATCATCGCCGGCCACCAGCAATTGCTGCGCTACGCCACCACGCGGGCGTTGCTGGACACGCCGCGCACCACGGTCGTGGCCTGTGTGCTGCAGGGCAATGCTGCCTACTGGGCACACTGTGGTGATTCGCGCCTGTACCTGGTGCGGGGCGACAAGCTGGTGGCGCGCACACGCGACCATTCGTATTCCGAACTGCAGGACACCCTGTCGCAAGTGGTGCCCATGAACGAGCGTGTCAACCGCAACGTGCTGTTCACTTGCCTGGGTAGCCCCGGCAAACCGGTGATCGACACCTCGGGCCCCTTGGTGGTGCAGCCTGGCGACCGCCTGCTGCTGTGTTCAGACGGGCTGTGGGGGCAATTGCCCGACGAAACCATTACACAAACCCTGGCGGGTGACACCATCAACAACAGCGTGCCCGAACTGGTGGAGCTGGCGCTGAAGTCGGGCGGGGACAAGTGCGACAACGTCACCGTGCTGGCCGTGGAATGGGAAGCCGCCGAAGACGCGCGGACCGTGGGCGCAGTGTCCACCCACAGCCTGGGCGACAACGTCTTTGCGTCCACCATCCAGGCCAGCCTGGGCAGCGGTGCGGTGGTGGACGACCTGGACGAGGCCGAGATCGAGCGCAGCATCCGCGAGATCAACGAAGCCATACAGCGCAGCAGCTCCAAGCGTCGGCCTTAGGGCCAGGCTGGGTCGGTTGTGCGCGGCCAGCTGATCGGACGGTCGCCGTGCCGCGCCACAATGCCGTTGCCGCCACCGCGCGCCGGACACCGGCGCCCAGGCCTCACGACAACAAGGATTTCGCCATGAGTTTTGTTCGATCCCACAACCGTGCCGCCGACGCCCTGCGCCCGGTGACACTTCAACGCGGTTACACCCAGCATGCTGAAGGTTCGGTGCTGGTGTGTTTTGGCGACACGCGTGTGCTGTGTACCGCCTCCGTTGAAGAAAGGGTGCCGCCGCACAAGCGTGGCAGCGGCGAAGGCTGGGTCACCGCCGAGTACGGCATGCTGCCCCGCGCCACCCACACCCGCAGCGACCGCGAGGCCGCGCGCGGCAAACAAAGCGGGCGCACGCAGGAAATTCAGCGCCTCATCGGCCGTTCGATGCGCACTGTGTTTGACCTGTCCAAGCTGGGCGAGCGCAGCATCTTGCTGGATTGCGACGTGCTGCAAGCCGACGGCGGTACCCGCACGGCTGCCATCACGGGCGCCTTTGTGGCGGCGCACGATGCCGTCACGGGGCTGCTGACCAAGGGCCTGATTGAAACCAGCCCCATCCGCGACTTTGTGGCCGCCATTTCGGTGGGTGTGGTGCAGGGCGTGCCGCTGCTGGATCTGGAATACACCGAAGACTCCACCTGCGATACCGACATGAACGTGGTCATGACGGCCGCCGGTGGCTTTGTTGAAGTGCAAGGCACGGCAGAAGGTGCCGCTTTCACACGCGTCGAAATGGACCAGATGCTGGCCCTGGCCGGCAAGGGCATCTCCGAGCTGGTGGCGGCGCAGCGTGCGGCGCTGGGCTTGAAGGCGGCTTGAACATGTTGATGGCGGTAATCTGATGTCTGCAAGTCAAGCCCACCCCCTGCGCTTGGTGCTGGCGTCCAACAACGCCAAGAAGCTGGCCGAATTGCGCGATCTGTTTGCGGGCGTGGCGGTGGACCTGGTCAGCCAGGGCAGTCTGGGCGTGGACGAAGCCGAAGAGCCGTATTTCACCTTTCTGGAAAATGCGCTGGCCAAGGCACGCCACGCAGCCGCTGCTTCAGGCGTTGCCGCCATTGCCGACGACTCCGGCCTGTGTGTAGATGCCCTGGGCGGCGAGCCGGGTGTTGCTTCAGCGCACTATGCCGGGTTGATGAGTGCACCGCCGGGCATGGACCGTGAAGCCCTGCGGCACTTGCAAGACGCCGCCAACAACCAGCGTTTGCTGCAGGAGCTGAAGCAGGTGCCCACACGCACCGCCGCTTTTGTCTGCACGCTGGTGGCCGTGCGCCATGCACAAGACCCCGAGCCGCTGGTGGCTGTGGGCCGCTGGCCGGCCCAGATCCTGACGGCGCCGGCAGGCGAGCATGGTTTTGGCTACGACCCGCTGGTCTGGATTCCGGCGTTGGGCCAGTCGGTGGCGGAGCTGGGCAGTGCTGTCAAGAATCAGCACAGCCACCGTGCACGGGCTGCAGCGCAGATGAAGCAGGCGCTGCGCGATGCCTGGCACCTGTGACGGCTGATCTGACCGAAGGCGCAGCCGCCAACCCGGGCGAACCCAACAGCTCGGTGCGGCAGTCGGCGCAGCACTTTCTGCGGCCCGGCACCCTGCAGCTGGGTGCCTTGCCGCCGCTGGCGCTGTATGTGCACCTGCCCTGGTGCCTGAAGAAGTGCCCTTACTGCGATTTCAATTCGCACAGCTTGACGCCGGACCAGCCGCCGGCGCGTGCGCAGCTTGTGGTGCCGATCACCTTGCAGGCAGGCGGCATCCCACCCAGGGCGGATGCACCCAACAGCTTGGACAAATCCCAGGAAACGCGCTACCTGGACGCCCTGTGTGCCGACCTGGAAGCCGCGCTGCCGCTGGTGTGGGGTCGGCGCGTACACACCGTGTTCATTGGCGGTGGCACACCCAGTCTGTTTTCGCCGGCGGGCATCGACCGCTTGCTGGGCGACATCCGCGCGCGCCTGCCGCTGGAGCCCGGCGCTGAAATCACGCTGGAGGCGAACCCTGGCACTTTCGAGCGCGAACGCTTCAAGGCCTACCGCGCAGCGGGCGTGACCCGCTTGTCCATCGGCGTGCAGAGTTTTGACGACGACGCGCTGCAGCGCATCGGTCGCGTGCACAGCGCTCAGCAGGCGCGGGATGCGATCGCCGAAGCGCGTGCTGCCTTCGACACCTTCAACATCGACCTGATGTACGCGCTGCCCGGGCAAACGCTGGCGCAGCTGGGCCGTGAGCTGGACGAAGCCCTGTCCTGGGCGCCACCACACCTGTCGATCTACCACCTGACGATCGAGCCCAACACCTTTTTCGCCAAGCATCCGCCGACGTTGCCCGACGACGACCTGGCCAGCGACATGCTGGACCTGATCACTGAACAAACGGCCGCCGCCGGCCTGCAGCGCTACGAGGTGTCGGCCTTTGCGCGGCCTGGCCACCGCTGTGGCCACAACATCAACTACTGGCAGTTTGGCGACTACCTGGGCCTGGGCGCCGGTGCACACGGCAAGCTGAGTTTTCCGCACCGCGTGGTGCGCCAGGTGCGCTGGCGTGAACCGGCGGCTTACATGCAGCACGCCCTGGCCGGCAACGCCGTCAGCAACCAGCATGAAGTGACACGGCAAGACCTGCCCTTTGAATTCATGCTGGGGGCCTTGCGGCTGAAAGACGGCTTTGAGCTGACCCAGTACACACAACGCACCGGCCTGCCGCTGTCCACCGTGTTGCCCAGGCTGCACGAGGCGCGTCAGCGCGGGTTGCTGGCCTGGGACGAGGCCCGAGACCACGTCATGCCGACACCGCGCGGGCTGGACTTCCTGTCCGATCTGCAGAGCCTGTTTCTGCCAACCAGCGCCGCCCGTTGACCGTTGATCGAGCGTGATCCAGCGGCGCCCCGCAAGGCCGTCGAATGGCCATTGATTTGGCGCGTACTTGTAGGCTATTTCAGGGTCGGTCGGGCCTGTCGGCCCTGCTAGACTGCGCCGCTTCGACGCCCAGAATCCGGGCGTTCAGAGCCTGCCGGTCGACGCCCCTTTGGCAAGATTCACATCCCCCGAAACGAATGCCACCATGCACCGCGCAAAGCCGCAGGCGCTGGACGCCACACGTTTTGAGCAGGCGCTTCAATTGCTGTCGCAATCGGGTCGGGACGCGCCGGCCGGTGCGCCGGGCAGTGGCCCCTGGATGGCCGAGCTGATTGATGCGCTGGTTGATTTGTCCAGCCGTGATGCCCTGACCGGTTTGTCCAACCGCCGCGCCTTTGAAGTTGCGCTGGCACGTGAAGTGGATCGGGTGGCGCGCAGCGGCGAATCGGTGCTGCTGCTGACACTGGACATCGATCACTTCAAGAAAGTCAATGACACCTGGGGCCACCCGGCGGGTGATCAGGTCATCAAGGCGGTGTCGCGTGCGCTGCTGGACTGCGTGCGGCCCATGGATCTGGTGGCGCGCGTGGGCGGTGAAGAATTTGCCATCATCCTGCCGAATTGTGCCGTCACCTTTGGCGAAACCGTGGCCGAGCGGGTGCGCCGCCGCGTGGAAGGCATGCCCATTGCCCTTTCGGCCGTGGCCGGCATGGCGCAGGCGCCGGCCATTCAAGTCACCGTCAGCCTGGGCGGGGCGTTTGCGCCGCAATGGGTACGGTCCACGCCCAGTCTGTGGCAAGAGCGCGCGGACCAGCAGCTGTACCAGGCCAAGGCCCAGGGTCGCAACCTGGTCTGCCTGGAGCCCACCACCGTTTCCATCGTCAGCACCGAAGAGAAGCGTCTGTTGTTCGAGACCTTCCAGAGCCAGGACCACGAATGAGCGACGGATTGCCGATGCCCCTGTCCCCCCGCATCATCGCCGTGACCAGCGGCAAGGGCGGTGTGGGCAAGACCTTTGTGTCTGCCAATCTGGCCGCAGCGCTGGCGCGCGGCGGGCGCAAGGTGCTGGTGCTGGACGCCGACCTGGGCCTGGCCAACCTGGACGTGGTGCTGAACCTGTTTCCGAAGATCACGCTGCACGACGTATTCACCGGCAAACACACGCTGCAAGATGCCATCCTGCCGGCGCCCGGCGGTTTTTCTGTGCTGCTGGCCGGCTCGGGCATGGTCGAGTACTCGCGCATGACACCCGAGGTGCGCGAACAGTTGCAGAAGATCATTGCCGAGGTCGAACCCAAGTTCGACCATGTCATCCTGGACACTGGCGCCGGCATCTCCGACGTGGTGCTGTACACCGTGTCGCTGGCCGGCGAGGTGCTGGTGGTGGTGACGCCCGAGCCCACGTCCATGACCGACGCCTACGCCACCATCAAGGTGCTGGCCACCACACAGTCGCGGCGGCGCATCCACCTGCTGGTGAACCAGACCCGCAAGCCCGGCGAAGGCCGCTCGGTGCGTCAACAGCTGCAGCAGGTGGTGGACCGCTACGTCAACCCCAGCCTGGATTCACCCATGCGGCTGGACCTGCTGGGCGAAGTGCCGGCAGACCCCGCGGTGCGTGACGCCGTGCAGCGCCGGCAACTGCTGTTGCAGACCATGCCGGGCACGCCAGCGGCACTGGCCTTGGTGGCTGCGGCAACACGGCTGTCGAACTGATTGCGCTGCAGCGCCGGCGCGACAGGCGTGTTGGACGTAGCTGGCATCTGATGCGCGCCGTGCGCAACCGCGCTGCAGACTTCAGCTGACCTTGTCGTCCAGCGCCACCGGCGTGTAGCCCGCGTCGCTGATGGCCTTGCTGTAGACCGCAGCCTGGGCAGGCGCGCCTTCAATGTGCAGCTGGTGCTGCGGCAGGTCAAACTGCAACTGGGCCTGGGCATCCACGGCCTGCAGGGCCTTGGTGATGTTGCCCACACAGTGGCCGCAACTCATGTCGTCGATCTGGAACGAGATCATCATCAATCCTTCGGGTGTTGAATTAGCAAACGTCAGTGTCGAGCTTGCCACGGTTGGAAGGTCAAGTGGCAAATGCAGGTTCCCATGAAGGAAGCATGGCATTTCGCGCTGGACCTTGACCTTGCCATGGTGGAAAGCTTGATGCTTGTCATGGCTGGCCTCACGATCAGGCCCCAGGATAGCGAACATGACCACTGCCACCACCGTCGCCCAGATATCGTCACCCGCCAGCCCCAGCATGAACCTGGCCATCACCGGCATGACCTGCGCTTCGTGCTCAGGTCGGGTCGAAAAGGCCTTGCTGAAGGTGCCGGGTGTAGCCCAGGCCACCGTCAACCTGGCCACTGAAAAGGCCACCGTTACCGGCGACGGCAGTGTCAAGCCCAGCGAGCTGGCCCGGGCGGTGGGCGATGCCGTTCGCCAGGCAGGCTACGGCGTGGTCACGCACGAAGTCACGCTGCAAATTGGCGGCATGACCTGCGCATCCTGCGTCGGCCGTGTGGAAGCGGCGCTGCTGAAAGTGCCGGGTGTCAGCACAGCCACCGTCAACCTGGCCACCGAGCGCGCTACCGTGCAGGCCTTTGGCGAGGTGACGGATGCGAGCTTGCGTGCCGCGGTCGAGGCAGCGGGCTACCAGGCCCAGGCGGCCGGCGGCCCCACAACGTCAGCCCCCACCGCGGTGCCCTGGGGCAGCAGCAGCGCCCCGGTGGTGCTGGGGGTGTTGTTATCGCTGCCGCTGGTAGCGCCCATGGTGCTGCCGTTCCTGGGCGTGAACTGGGTGGCGCCGGCTTGGTTGCAATGGGCGCTGGCCACACCGGTGCAATTCTGGCTGGGCGCTCGCTTTTACCGCGCCGGCTGGCACGCGCTGCGGGCCGGCGCCGGCAACATGGACCTGCTGGTGGCGCTGGGCACGTCGGCAGCCTACGGCCTGTCGGTCTACCTGATGTTCAAACACAGCGGCCACGGCACGCCGCACCTGTACTTTGAAGCCTCGGCCGTGGTCATCACCCTGGTGCTGCTGGGCAAGTGGCTGGAAGGCCGCGCCAAGCGGCAGACCACACAGGCCATCCGCGCGCTGAGCGCCTTGCAGCCCGACACCGCGCGTGTGCTGCGTGACGGGCAGGAGCGGGACCTGGCGCTGGACCAGGTGGTGCTGGGCGACACCGTGCTGGTGCGCCCTGGCGAGCGCGTTGCGGTGGACGGTGAAGTGCTGCAAGGCCGCAGCCATGTGGACGAATCGCTGATCACCGGCGAAAGCAAGGCCATCACCAAGGCGCCGGGTGACCGTGTCACCGGCGGGTCCATCAACGGTGACGGCGCGCTGCGCGTGAAGACGCTGGCGGTGGGCACCGAAACCACGCTGGCGCGCATCGTGCGGCTGGTGGAATCAGCGCAGGCCGGCAAGGCACCGGTGCAGCGCATGGTCGACCAGGTGAGCGCGGTGTTTGTGCCGGTGGTGCTGGTTGCGGCGCTGCTGACGCTGCTGGGGTGGCTGTGGGCCACGGGCCAGTGGGAAACGTCGTTGATCAACGCCGTGTCGGTGCTGGTCATTGCCTGCCCCTGTGCACTGGGCCTGGCCACACCCACGGCCATCATGGTGGGCACGGGCGCCGCGGCGCGACACGGCATCCTGATCAAGGACGCCACCGCACTCGAACTGGCCCATGCCGTGACCACGGTGGTGTTCGACAAGACCGGCACCCTCACCGAAGGCCGGCCCACGGTGGTGGCAGTGAAGCCGGCCGCCGGTCAGACGCGGGACACGGTGCTGGCCCTGTCGGCCGCCTTGCAGCAGACCAGCGAACACCCGCTGGCCCGCGCGGTGATGGAACGTGTACAGGCCGACGGGCTTTCCGTGCCCGAAGCCGACGAACCTCAGGCCTTGGCGGGCCGAGGTTTGAAGGCCCAGGTGCAAGGCCAGGAGGTGCTGCTGGGCAGCAAACGCCTGCTGCAGGAACGGGGTTTGCAAGCGGGGGCCCTGGCCGACGACGCGCAGCGCCTGGAAGCCGAGGGGCGCACCGTGTCGTGGTTGATGCGTGAATCCGCCGCCGACAGCGGCAGTACCGAACTGCTGGGCCTGCTGGCCTTTGGTGACGCCATCAAGCCCGGCGCGCGTGCGGCCATTCAGCGCCTGCACGGGTTGGGCATCAAGACCGTGCTGCTGACGGGCGACAACCGCGGCAGCGCCGAAGCGGTGGCGCGTGAACTGGGTGTGCAGGCATTCCGCGCCGAAGTGTTGCCGGCCGACAAGGCCACCGAAGTGCAGGCCCTGCGGGGCAAGGGGCAGGTGGTGGCCATGGTGGGTGACGGCATCAACGACGCGCCCGCGCTGGCCGCGGCCGACGTGGGCATTGCCATGTCCACCGGCACCGACGTGGCCATGGAAGTGGCCGGCATCACGCTGATGCGCGGCGACCCCACGCTGGTGGCCGACGCGCTGGACGTGTCGCGCCGCACCTACGCCACCCTGAAGCGTGGCCTGTTCTGGGCCTTTGCCTACAACGTGGTGGGCATTCCGCTGGCGGCGTTGGGCTACCTGAACCCGATGGTGGCGGGTGCGGCCATGGCATTGAGCAGTGTCAGCGTGGTGGGCAATGCCCTGCTGCTGCGGCGCTGGCGACCACTGAGCGCGGCAGCGTCGGTACCCACGCCGCCGCATGAAGCACGGCTTGCGGCCGGCGCGTGAACAGCCCATCGGCCATCCGATCAAACACGGGACCGAAAAACGGAAAAAAAGCGCCATGAACATCGGACAAGCATCCAGCGCCTCCGGCGTGTCCGCCAAGATGATCCGCCACTATGAAGCCGTGGGCCTGGTGCCTGAGCCGAACAGAACGTCGGCGGGTTACCGGCAGTACAGTGACAGCGAGGTGCACACGCTGCAGTTCATCCGCAGCGCTCGCGACCTGGGTTTTTCCATCGCTGAAATCGGCGAGTTGCTGAACCTTTGGCGCAACCGCAAGCGGTCGAGCCGACAGGTCAAGGCATTGGCTGAAGCTCATATCGAGGCCCTGGAACACAAGGCCGAAGCGCTGCTCGCCATGAAACGCACGCTGCAGCA
>JAHECB010000387.1 GCA_024641925.1 Betaproteobacteria bacterium | reverse complement strand
GTGCCGTGGCTCATCTGGAGCTGGCTGACCACCCGCTTGCTGGCCTACGGTGTGCTGGCCGACTTCGCCAGCACCGACGAGCGGCGCGGCCTGCTGCACCAGCACCGCTGGGCGTTGTCGGCCATCGGCCTGGTGTGCGCCGTGCTGGTCAGCTTGCCGTCGTTGTTGTGGGCGGTGGGCGCGCCGGCGCTGGCCGTGGCACCGCTGCTGGGGCCTGTGCTTGTGTGGGTCTACACCGCCGTGTTTGTGTTTGCCGCGCTGTGGTTTGCGCACTTCCTGTTGCCCAGACTGCAGCAGCGCCGGGGTGGCGCGGTTCGCACCGGCATCCGATCAGAACCGCCCATGGAAGCCCCCGCGCTTGCCGTGTCTCCTGACCCTGCGCTGGACAATTCGCCAGTGCCCAACCCACCGCCAGGTGCTGTGCCATGAACATCGGAATCATCATCGTCGGCGACGAAATCATGTCGGGCAAACGGCAGGACAAACACCTGCCCAAGCTCATCGAACTGCTGAAGGCGCGTGGCCTGGCCTTGTCCTGGGCGCGTTATGTGGGCGACGACCGGCCCCGAATCACCGCCGCGCTGGCCGATGCCTTTGCCAGTGGCGAGCTGGTTTTCAGCTGCGGCGGCATCGGCGCCACACCCGACGACCACACCCGGCAGTGCGCTGCCGCTGCGCTGGGTCGTGAGCTGCAGTTGCACCCGCAGGCCAAGATCTTGATCGAAGAACGCATGAAAGACGTCGCGGCAGAGCAGGGCGTGGCCTTTGAGCCCGACCGCCCCGACAACCTGCACCGCCTGAACATGGGCGTGTTCCCTGCCGGCGCCACCCTGATTCCCAACCCCTACAACAAGATCGCCGGGTTCTCGGTCGACCATGTGCACTTTGTGCCCGGCTTTCCGGTCATGGCCTGGCCGATGATGGAATGGGTGCTGGATCGGCACTACACGCACCTGTTTGGCGCAGCCCGCGCGGTGGAGCGCTCGGTCATCGTGTTTGGCGCCATGGAAGCCAGCCTGACGCCGCTGATGGAGCGCATCGAAGCGCAGTTTGCCGGTGTCAAGGTCTTCAGCCTGCCCAGCGTCGACCATGCCCAATGGGGACGGCACATCGAACTGGGCGTGAAGGCCGCGGTGGACCCCTTGGAGGCGTTTGCCGCCCTGCGCGAGGGCCTGGTTCAATTTGGTGCCCGGTTAGGCCCCGAAATGGTGCGTTGACGCGAACGAGATGCACCATAAAAGTGATTGATATTTTTTCAACAGAAATGCGCTGGGTACGGGTGCTGACCGGAAGCAGGCACGGATTCTGCTAAATTTCTTTGAGTTTGCCCGGCCTGTCCGTTTTGCGGCAGTCGGCTCTGGTGGCCCTTGCAGGCTGCCAAAAAGGCCAGGCGCCCTGATTCCCAGACCTTCCCCCCAAGCCCCCAAGGAGATTTTGAATGGCAAAAACCGTTGCCGATGTGATGAAGATGGTGAAAGAAAACGAAGTCAAGTTTGTCGACTTCCGCTTCACCGACACCCGCGGCAAGGAACAGCACGTGACCGTGCCTGTTTCGGCCTTCGACGAAGACAAGTTCTCGTCGGGCCATGCCTTTGACGGCTCCTCCATTGCCGGCTGGAAGGGCATTGAAGCCTCGGACATGCAGCTGATGCCCGACGCCAACACCGCCAACATCGACCCCTTCTTCGAAGAGCCGACGCTGATCCTGAGCTGCGACGTCATCGACCCGGCCGACGGCAAGCCGTACGAGCGCGACCCGCGCAGTCTGGCCAAGCGCGCCGAGGCCTACATGAAGAGCACCGGCCTGGGCGACGCCGCCTATTTCGGCCCCGAGCCCGAGTTTTTTGTGTTCGACGGCGTGCGTTGGAAAAACGACATGTCCGGCTGCTTTGTGAAGATCGACTCCGAAGAAGCGGCTTGGAACACCGACAAGGAATTTGAAGGCGGCAACATGGGCCACCGCCCGGCCGTCAAGGGTGGCTATTTCCCGGTGCCCCCGGTTGACAGCTTCCAGGACATGCGCTCGGAAATGTGCCTGCTGCTGGAATCGGTCGGCATCCCGGTTGAAGTGCACCACCACGAAGTGGCCAACGCCGGCCAGATGGAAATCGGCACCAAATTTAGCACCCTGGTGCAGCGCGCCGACTGGATTCAGCTGCAGAAGTACATCATCCACAACGTGGCCCACGCCTATGGCAAGACGGCCACCTTCATGCCCAAGCCCATCGTGGGCGACAACGGCAGCGGCATGCACGTGCACCAGTCGGTCTGGAAAGACGGCAAGAACCTGTTTGCCGGTGACGGTTATGCGGGCCTGAGCGAGTTTGCGCTGTACTACATCGGCGGCATCATCAAGCACGCCCGTGCCCTGAACGCCATCACCAACCCCGGCACCAACAGCTACAAGCGTCTGGTACCCGGCTTCGAAGCCCCGGTGAAACTGGCCTACTCGGCCAAAAATCGTTCAGCGTCGATCCGCATCCCGTACGTGGCCAACCCCAAGGGCCGTCGTGTGGAAGCCCGCTTCCCCGATCCCTTGATGAACCCCTACCTGGGCTTCAGTGCGCTGCTGATGGCCGGCCTGGACGGCGTGGAAAACAAGATCCACCCGGGCGAAGCCGCCACCAAGGACCTGTACCACCTGCCCCCCGAGGAAGACGCCAAGATCCCGACGGTCTGCGCCAGCCTCGAGCAGGCGCTGGAGTACCTGGACAACGGACGTGCTTTCCTGACCAAGGGCGGCGTGTTCACCGACAGCTACCTCGACGCCTACATCGACCTGAAGATGCAGGAAGTGACCCGCTTCCGCATGGCCACACATCCGGTTGAATTCGATATGTACTACTCACTTTGAGGCACTTGTGCGGTCGGCGACATCGCTGGCCGCGCGTTGTAACAAGGGCAAGTCCAGCCGGACTTGCCCTTTTTTTGGGTCTGCCCGTTCGGTGCCGGATGCGTCACTGCCGCGTGGGTAAGCCACAATCCTCGACATGGTTGCTTACAAATACCTTCAGCTGCTGGTGGGTCTGTCTCTGTTGAACATGGTCGCCATGGCCTGGGCGCAGGACGTGCCCGCACTGAGCAAGCCGGTTTACCGCTGCCCGGGGCCGCCGGTGCTGTACACCGACAACCTCACCAGCCAGGAGGCCCAGGAACGCGGCTGTCGCACCATCGAGGGTGCGGCCATCACGATCATTCAGCCTGCCCGACCCAGACCGGCGTCCAGCCCGACTGCGGCCAACAGCAGCAGCGGCAATGGCACCAACAGTGCGGCCCGTACAGGCGAAACCCGCGTGGACCCGGCTGCCCAGCGCGCCCGGGACAGCGATGCGCGCCGCATCCTCGCCGATGAGTTGCAGCGTGAAGAGGAACGGCTGGCCACGCTGCAAAAAGAGTTCAACAACGGCGAGCCCGAGCGTCGTGGCGACGAGCGCAACTTTGCCAAGTACCAGGAGCGTGTGGCCGACATGAAGGCCGGCATCACACGCAAACAGGCGGACGTTGCCG
>JAHECB010000126.1 GCA_024641925.1 Betaproteobacteria bacterium | reverse complement strand
CGATTGGCGCAGCGTATGCATGGCCTCGACCACCACCACCACCTGTCCCACCTTCGAGGCCAGTATTGACGACTCCGTGGTCGGCAACAGCGGCGGCGCATCAAAGATCACGATGTGATCGGCAAACAGCGTCACCAGCCGGGACAGCAGCCGGTCCATGGCCGTACTGGCCAGCAACTCCGTTGACTGCTCGTGCAACTTGCCTGCCGGCAGAATCGAGAGCTTGGGTATGTTGGTGCTGATCAAGGCCTCGTCCAACGCCAACCCGGGCTGGGTCAGCAGGTCCAACAGCCCCGCTGGGCGGGCCTGAATACCCAGCCGAGACAGCACACTGGGCCGCACCACGTCGGCGTCGACCAGCAACACGGCGGTATCCACTTCCATCGCCATGCTCATGGCCAGGTTGATGGCGCAGAAAGTCTTGCCCTCGCCCGGCACAGCACTGGTGACCATCACCAGTGAACGCGGGCTGCCGGGGGCCAGGCCGGGGCCCCGAACATTTTCAAGCAGGGGCCGCTTGAGTCGCCGGAACTGGTGTGCCAGATCGGACCGCACGTCACCAGGCACCAGCAGGCTGGCGCGGCGCAGGTGGTCAAGATCCAGCGTTGTCGAATGTGCCGGCTTCAACACTTCGCGTGCTGAAGGCGCGGCAGCCGGGCCCGGCAACGCTGTCGAATCTGCGCTGGCCTTGGCATCAAGTGCCGTCGCCGAGGCTTCCCGCGGTTGCAGAACATCCGCTGTACCGGGCTTGCGGCGCGCGACCGCCCAGGGCACCTGCACACCGGCGCGTTCCAGTTGTTCCAAGCGCTCTGTGGCCTTTCGAATCAGATTCATGGCTTCTGGTTTCAATGCTTGAAGGTGTACGAAGCCACCCATGCCAGCCAGCCCAGTTGAAACAGCATCAACAGTCCGAGTGCAGCCAGGAATTGGGCCGTGCGCCGCCATTTGGCACGTTGAGAATCCTGCCGAAGTGTCAAGGTTACCGAGCCCAGCACCGGCCGACCCGACAGCTTTTCCAGTGCTGCGGCGTCATTGATCGTAGGCCGTGCAACGTCCAGGGCCATGGCAACCACCAAGCCCAAGGCGAGCGACAGCGCGGCCGACATGAGCGCCAAGTGAAGGTGGGCAGGAAACACCGGTCTGGGCGACACCATGGGCGGCTCGATGACGCGGAATTCCGCCAATTGGGCAGATTCGTCCAGCCTGACACCCAGGGATGCAGACTCGCGGCGTGCCACCAATTGATCGTAGCTTTTGCGCATGACGTCGTAGTCGCGAGTCAGCTGGGCCAGTTCCGCCTCGACCTGCGGCATGCGGTCGGCCGTGGCCCGGGTCTGCGCCAGCCGCTGTTGCATGGCCGTGAGTTTGGAGCTGAGCGACGCCACCTGCGCTTCGCTCTCGGCCAGCGCAACACGCAGCTTCTGGAAAACCGGGCTGGTGGCGGCAAGCCCCGACGGCCGGACGGATCGCTCAGTCGCTTTGGCCTGCTGCTCGTGGCGTTGTTGCCGCTCGAGTTCAGTCAACAACCTACGGGCACCAACCACATCCGGGTGCTGCTCGGTAAAGCGCAGCAGCAATTCGTCCAGGACCTTGCGCTGGGCATCCAGGCGGGTTTCGACGGGCGAAGGTGCGACCTGGGCGAAAGAAGGTGCCGCCTCTTCGGGCAGATTGGGGTCCTCGGACGCCAGCTCACGGCGGTAGGCGTCACGCGCGCGCTCTGCAGCCAAGAGTTCGGACTGCAACCGGGCCACGTCGTCGCTCATCCCGGAAATGCGCGCAAAGTAATCCTGGTTGGACACCCCGGTCAGCCCAAAGTTGCGAACCTTGAAGTCCTTGAGGCGATTTTCGGCTTCGATGAGCTTGAGCTCCATGGCCTGGGCCTGCACCTCGATGAACTTGCCCGCATCCTTGGAATCCCGCTTCTTGCTGTCGGCGCCCGCATTGACAAACAGGGAAACCATGCCTTCCACCACGCGGCGCGCACGCTCGGGGCTGGGATCTCGATAGGAAATCGTGTACAGGTTGCCACGCGCAGTTGACACGATCTTGATCTTGTCCATCAGGCGCGACACCAGAGCCTCGCGGTTTCGGCTGATCTCCTCGGCAAAACCCATGTCGGGCTGGTCCAGCAAACGGCCGACATTCGGGCGAGATATCAAAGTGCGGGCCAGGATTCGTACCTGCTGGTCGATATCGGGTTGGTAGGTCAAACCCACCATCATGGGCTTCAGCACGGTCTGTGTGTCGACATAGATGCGTGCCGAGCCTTCATAGCGCTCGGGCACCAGTTCGATCACGACCGCAGCCAACAAAGTCGCCAACCAAATACAAAGCAGCGCCGGCCATCGTCTGTGGCGAACGACACGGATCAACCACTTTGCCCTGGCAAGGACCGCACCCCATCCGCCCTTCATCTTCGTTTCCTGTGTTGCCGCGCCCACTTGCGTCCGGGGACCGCGTTGGGATTGTGTCACCCTGCATGCACCGGGGAGCGCTGGTTCGCAAGGTTTGGTGCAACCAAGACGTCACACAGCCGTTGAGCCCAAGATCTGGTGCCGAACAAAGTGTGCACCGCGAAACCGTTCGATCAGCGACCTGACCGCCGCAAGCAACGTCCAAGCCGTGCAGAATGTCCTGATTGACCCTGGTCGATACCCGACAGCCCCAATGTGGAAGTGCACTTTCATGGATGGCATCGCAATTCCCTTGCATCTCACTGCGGCGCTGGTTTCAGTCGCGTTGACGCTGTTTCGCCCATCACCTGTCGAGCAGGACACGCCGTACTTTGGCGAGTCAGACATTGCCTGAACTGCGCACCCCTGCCTGGCGACGCGTGGCAGTCGCAACCATGGCCTGCGGGCTGGTCCTGGTGTCGACCGCCTTCCATGTGAACGCCTTTGACAATGCATGGCTGGAGTGGCTGCGCTATTTGCCATATCCCACATACCTGCTGATGGCCGTGGTCGCGTTAACGCTTTCGATGGGCATGGGTCCGCTCTGGCGCATGATGTCCCTGGTTTCACTGCTGTTCGTGGTTTGGTTGGCCATGGGGTGCGCCATCGGCCAAGCCGACAGCGGATCGGTGCCGCTGCGCGTGATGACCTACAACATCAAGGCCTATCTGGCTTTTGACAAACCCGGCGGCTACGGACGCATCGCCGCGGAAATCGCCGAGCACAACCCGGAGGTGCTGTTGATGCAGGATGCGCAGCAGATCATCGGCGCGGGGCACACCGTGATACCCGAGTTAAATGCACTGCTGGACGGCCGTCACGCCTATGCCGAGGGGGAACTGGTGATCGCCAGTCGGTCTGTGCTGAGAAATTGCCACAGCCTGCCGGCGTTGGAGGTCGCCGTGCAGCCCACCGCAATAACATGCCGGACCACTGTGGACGGGTTGGACATACAACTGGTGGCGGCGCATCTGCTGTCGCCGCGCCGCGGCCTGAATGCCACGCGCCAAGCATGGATCGAGGGATTTGAGGTCTGGGCGGCCAACTATCGCCAGCGCCGTTCGCAGGCCGAATTGTTGGCCGCCCGCATTTCACAACCCGCGACGCGCCTGATCCTGGGAGGTGACCTGAACGCGGCCGAGCATTCACCCGTGCTGCGCCCGTTGCTGGCCAGCGGGTTGCGTGACGCGTTTTCAACCGCGGGGCGGGGTTATGGCTACACGCTGGGACATGCCCTGCGTCCGGGTATCAGCCTTTTACGACTGGACCATGTGCTGGTATCCGCCGACGTTGGTGTCGAGCGCTGCTTTGTGGGCTCGTCGTTACCGTCGGAGCACAGGCCTGTGATTGCCGACTTATGGCTGCAGCGCGCGCCATAGAACAGGCACGGTGCCTACCGGCAGGCTAAACGGGGAAACGGTTGGCTCTGTATCGGGAAGTGGCCGATTCAAGAGTTCCGGCTACCCCGAACCCGCAGCACGTCGATACGGCACCCGTGTGGCGCGGTGATCGCAGGCCCCAAAAAAAAGGGCCCGGAGTTCATCCGAGCCCCTTAGTGTGGTGGAACCGGGGGGAATCGAACCCCCGTCCGCAAGCCTTCACCGGACGGTTCTACATGCGTAGCTGACTGATTTGTTTTTAAGCCTTTGGGTCGCGCAGCAGCACGCTACCCATCGGCCGAGTCATTTGGTTTTAGGACCACCGCGAATGACACGCGGCAGCACGAGCCTATGTGAATGACTTTGCAGTTATCGGCCTTTCGACCTCAAACCCAGCCCATAGACAAGCTGTTGCAAAGCTCACCGGTTTTAAGCGGCGAGGGCGTACGTTTGATCGTTCGCAGTTACTTTGTTTCCAGTGGATTTACGAGCGAACTGGTGCTCGGCATGCCCCGCGCCGACTCCGTACCCACGTCGAAGCCAAGTCGGTCCCATAAGCAGGAGTTTAGGGCAGTTCCAGCCATTTCAAGAGCTCATTTGGCGCGGACAGCAAATCGGTGGCGCCCCAGTGCTCGGGCGCAGCGGCCGCGCCGGTGTAGCCCCACGCTGCCACCAGAGTGGCCATGCCGGCGGCGCGGCCAGCGGTGACGTCTCTTGCATCATCGCCCACATAGACGCATCTCGAGGGCTCGTGGCCCATGTGCGCCGCGGCTGCCCACAGCGGCGCTGGATGCGGTTTGGTGTGGGGCGTACTGTCACCGCCGATGAGCACATTTGCGCGTGACTGCAGCCCGAGCGCCGCACAAATGGGCTGCGCCAGTGCCAACGCCTTGTTGGTGACGATACCCCAGGGAACAGCAGCCGCGTCCAGCGCTTCCAGCATGGGCGCCACGCTGTCGAATACCCGCGTCAGGCGCAGAAAGCGCTGCGCATAGCGCTGCAGGAATTCCGCCCTCAGCGTCTCGTAGCGCTTGTCCGCGGGCGTGCACTGCAAACCAACCCCCAGCATGCCCCTGGCCCCAGACCCGCAATGCTCCCGCAGCGCGAATTCAGACCATGGAAGCAAACCACGTTCAGCGCGCATGTCGTTCAAGGTGCCGGTCAAGTCCGGCGCACTGTCGATCAGCGTGCCATCCAGATCGAACAGCACGGCGTCCACCCGCCTATCAGGACCCCCGGTCATGCCGGTTTGCGGCAGGCCACCAGATAGTTCACGCTGGTGTCTTCGGACAGCCAGTAGCGCTGCGACAAGGGGTTGTATTCCATGCCCTTGGTGCCTTGCAAGGACAGGCCCGCGTCACGAGCCCAGCGGGCCAACTCACTCGGGCGGATGAACCTCGCATATTCATGCGTGCCACGTGGCAAAAGGCGCAGCACGTATTCAGCGCCCACGATGGCAAACAAAAAAGACTTCGGGTTGCGGTTCAGCGTAGAAAAGAAAACCCAGCCACCAGGCTTGGCCAATGTCGTGCATGCCCGCACCACGCTGGAAGGGTCGGGCACATGCTCCAGCATTTCCATGCAGGTCACCACATCGAATGCGGCCGGGCTTTCTTCGGCCAGGGCTTCAGTGGCCACTTCCCGGTAGTCCAGGTTGGACAAGCCCGACTCCAGCGCGTGCAAGCGCGCAACGCCCAAGGGTTTGGCGGCCAGATCGATGCCGGTGACGTGGCGTGCACGCTTTGCCATGGACTCGGCCAGGATGCCGCCACCGCAGCCCACGTCCAGCACGGCCTTGCCGCGCAACACGGCGAGCTGGTCGATCCAGTCCAGGCGCAATGGATTGATCTGGTGCAGCGGCCGAAACTCGCTGTTCGGGTCCCACCAGCGGTGGGCGAGTTCACTGAACTTGTGCAGTTCCTGGGCGTCGACGTTGGGCATGGCGTGATCTTAAGCTGCGGCGCGCGGGCGAAAAAAAACCCCGCCAAAGCGGGGTTTGAGCCAGGTGCAGCGCCGAAGCGCTGTATCGGGACTTACTTCTGACGGGTACCAACCACTTCGACTTCCACGCGGCGGTTCTTCGCGCGGCCTTCGCGGGTGCGGTTGTCAGCAGCGGGTTGCTTCTCGCCCTTGCCTTCGGTGTAGACGCGATTGGCTTCGACGCCTTGCGACACCAAGTAGGCCTTGACCGCTTCCGAACGCTTGACCGACAGGCGTTGGTTGTAACGGTCGCTACCCACCGAGTCGGTGTGTCCGACGGCGATGACCACTTCCAGGGCAACAGCCTTGGTCTTGCTGACCAGATCTGCCAGCTTGGCTTTGGCTTCAGGCTTCAGAACGGCCTTGTCGAAGTCGAAGAACGCGTCAGCAGCGTACGTGACTTTCTCGCGCACCGGAGCCGCGGCGGGCGTGGGAGCAGCGGGACGGGCAGCCGGCATCGGCGCAGGTGCCGGACGGGCGGCCGGTGCAGGGGCAGGCGCAGGACGTGCGGCCGGAGGTGCCACGCGCGGAGCGGGTGCAGCTGGCGGCGGCGGCTTGATAGCGCCGTCGCAATCTTCCGCTGCAGTCGCTGGAGTCCAGCCTGCATCACGCCAGCACAGTTCGTTGGTACCGTTTTTCCAAACGGTGCCATCGGTACTGCGCCAGTTGTCAACCGATTTCATTTGCGCCGAAGCAGCAAAGGGAACGGCCAGAGCGACGGTCGCGAAAATTGCCGCCACCTTGTTCAATTTCTTCATGATTCTCCTCTCGAGGAAAGCCGCAGACGAATCTGCGAGATGTCCAAAACGACCAGCGGGATCTGTATAGATATACAAGGGCAAATCCCCACTGACGCGGGCACTTACCACCGACAGGCATTGTGCCATAGGGTGTCGGATGCCCTGTATTCTGGGCCCTCAGGGCGAGCCATCGCGGGCCTTGTTGCGCGCTTACTACACAGGGCGGACCGCTAGAATCACGGATTCATCTGCTCGTGAGCATTGAGCAATGAAATCGCGGGTTGCGTGGAGCAACCCCTTTTTTGCCTTCGCGCCCCAGACTCAGACCGCATGACCTCATTCGCCAAGGAAACCCTGCCCATCAGCCTTGAAGAGGAGATGCGGCGCTCGTACCTCGACTACGCCATGAGCGTGATTGTGGGCCGGGCATTGCCCGATGCGCGTGATGGCCTCAAACCGGTGCACCGGCGCGTCCTGTTTGCGATGCAGGAGCTTTCCAACCACTGGAACCGGCCTTACAAGAAGAGCGCACGCATCGTCGGCGACGTGATCGGTAAATACCACCCGCACGGCGACACGGCCGTGTACGACACCATCGTGCGCATGGCGCAGGACTTCAGCCTGCGCCACATGCTGGTCGACGGCCAGGGCAACTTCGGCAGTGTGGACGGCGACAACGCCGCGGCCATGCGGTACACCGAAATCCGGCTGTCCAAGATCGCGCACGAGATGCTGGAGGACATCGACAAGGACACCGTCGACTTTGCCCCCAACTACGACGGCAGCGAAAAAGAGCCCACCGTGCTGCCCACGCGGCTGCCCAACCTGCTGGTCAACGGCAGCGCCGGCATTGCCGTGGGCATGGCCACCAACATCCCGCCGCACAATCTGAATGAGGTGGTCGACGCCTGCCTGCACCTCTTGAAAAACCCGGAAGCATCGGTTGAAGAACTGATGGAGATCATTCCGGCGCCAGACTTCCCCACAGCCGGCATCATTTACGGGCTGAACGGCGTTCGCGAGGGTTACCGCACCGGCCGCGGCAAGGTGGTGATGCGCGCCAAGTGCCACTTCGAAGACATCGACAAGGGCCAGCGCCAATCCATCATCGTTGACGAGATCCCCTACCAGGTCAACAAGAAGACCTTGCTCGAGCGCATGGCCGAGCTTGTGCACGAAAAGAAGATCGAGGGCATCAGCCACATCCAGGACGAGAGTGACAAGTCCGGCATGCGCGTGGTCATCGAGCTCAAGCGTGGTGAAGTGCCCGAGGTGGTTCTGAACAACCTGTACAAGCAGACGCAGTTGCAGGACACCTTCGGCATCAACATGGTGGCGTTGATCGATGGCCAGCCGCGCCTGTGCAATCTGAAGCTGCTGGTCGAAGTGTTCCTGGACCACCGGCGCGAGGTCGTCACCCGCCGCACCGTGTACGAACTGCGCAGGGCACGCGAACGTGGCCATGTGCTGGAGGGCTTGGCGGTCGCCCTGGCCAACATCGACGAGTTCATCGAAACCATCAAGACCAGCCCGACGCCGCCCGTGGCCAAGGCCGCGCTGATGGCCAAGAGCTGGGACAGCTCGATGGTGCGCGAGATGTTGGCCCGCGCTGAAGAAACCACGCCGGGTGGCCGCGCCGCCTATCGGCCGGAAGGCCAGCCCGCCAACATTGGCCTGCAGCCCGACGGTCTGTACCGCTTGTCTGAAGAGCAGGCGCAGGAAATCCTGCAAATGCGCCTGCAACGCCTGACCGGGCTGGAGCAGGACAAGATCATTGGCGAATACCGCGAGGTGATGGCGCAGATTGCCGACCTGCTGGACATCCTGTCCAAGCCCGAACGTGTGGCCACCATCATTGCCGAAGAGCTGGCCGCCCTGCGCGCCGAATTCGGCCAGACCAAGCTGGGTGCGCGCCGCAGCGTCATCGAACGCAATGCGCTGGAACTGGGCACTGAAGACCTGATCACGCCCACGGACATGGTGGTCACACTCAGCCACACCGGCTACGTGAAGAGCCAGCCGCTGGCCGAATACCGTGCGCAAAAACGCGGCGGCCGCGGCAAGCAGGCGACGCAGACCAAGGAAGACGACTGGATCGACCAGCTCTTCATTGCCAACACGCACGATTGGATCCTGTGCTTCAGCGACCTGGGGCGGGTCTACTGGATCAAGGTCTGGGAAGTGCCGCAGGGCTCACGGGCCAGCCGCGGCAGGCCCATCGTGAATATGTTCCCGCTGCAAACGGGCGAAAAGATCACGGTGGTGCTGCCGCTGACGGGCCAGTTCCGCAGCTTCCCTGAAGACCATTACGTGTTCATGTGCACGGCGCTGGGCACAGTGAAAAAGACCAGCCTGAATGACTTCAGCAACCCGCGCAAGGCCGGCATCATTGCCGTGGCCCTGGACGAAGGCGATTTCCTGATCGGCGCCGCGCTGACCGATGGCCAACACGACGTGATGCTGTTCAGCGACGGTGGCAAGGCCGTGCGTTTTGACGAAGACGACGTGCGCCCCATGGGCCGTACCGCGCGCGGTGTGCGTGGCATGGCGCTGGACGTGGGCCAGCACGTCATCGCCATGTTGGTGGCCGAAGACGAAACCCAGAGCGTGCTGACGGCCACCGAAAACGGCTATGGCAAACGCACGAGCATCGCCGAGTACACCCGTCACGGCCGGGGCACCAAGGGCATGATCGCCATCCAGCAAAGTGAACGCAATGGCCGGGTGGTGGCCGCCACGTTGGTGCGGCCCGCCGACGAAATCATGCTCATCACCGACAAGGGCGTGCTGGTGCGTACACGGGTGTCGGAAATTCGCGAACTCGGACGCGCCACACAAGGCGTCACGCTGATCGCGCTGGACCAGGGCACGGCGCTGTCCGGCTTGCAGCGCATTGTTGAAAATGACGCAGCCCCGGCTGAAACAGACGAAGACGATGAAACTGCCGGCGACGCTGGCTCAGAAGGATGAAGATGATGAAGAAGTTGCTCGCCCTGGCTGCGATGTCCACCTTGTGCCTGACCATGGTGCCGGCCCAGGCGCAATCCGAAGCGGCCAGTGCCACCAAGAAGGACCTGATCGGCCGTATCCTGAAACTGCAGCAGCCGGGCATCGAAATCCTGGCCCGCAGCTTGGCCGAACGCCCCGCGGCGCAGCTGATGCAGCAGGTAGCTCCTGCCCTGCAGCGCTTGCCGGCTGACAAACGTGAAGCCACGGCACGCGACATCGAGGCGGATGTCCGCAAGTACGCGGAATCGGTGGTGCCGGGCATCCAGGCCAAGGCAGTGAAATTGGCGCCCAGCACGCTGGGCACCATCATGGAAGAGCGCCTGACCGAAGAAGAACTGCGCGAGGTGCTGTCGATTCTGGAGTCGCCCGTCAACCGTAAATTCCAGTCCATGAGTGGTGACATGCAACGTGCCATCAGTGAAAAGCTGGTGGCCGAATCGCGCGGCGATATCGAGCCCAAGCTGCGCGCCATGGAACAAAGCGTGGCCAAGCGTCTGGGCATCACGGCCAAGCCACCAGTGACACCCAAGCAGTAAGGTATGGGGCGGCAGGCCCTCAGGGGCTGCCGCGTGAATAGCTTCCTGTTTGCTGATTTGCAGAGTCTGGTGCGTGTATCCAAGACACAAACCGGGCCATTCCTACAGGGACGCGGCCGCGCGGCCCATCACACCACTGGCCCATGACTGAAGCTGCCGCCCCCCAGCCCACACCCGACCCGGCCCTGCTGGCCTTGCGCGACCGCATCGACACGGTCGACCGCGAACTGCTGCAGTTGTTGAACCGGCGCGCTGCGCTGGCGCTGGAGGTCGGTGAGCTCAAGAAGCACCAGGGCTCGCCGGTGTTCAGGCCGGAGCGCGAAGCCCAGGTCATCGACGGTTTGAAGTCCGCCAACCCCGGGCCCATGAAGGCTGACAGCGTGGCGCCCATCTGGCGCGAAATCATGTCCGCCTGCCGAGCCCTGGAAACACCTACCCGTGTGGCGTTCCTGGGGCCCGCCGGCACCTTCAGCGAAGAAGCGGCGCTCAACTTCTTCGGCTCCACCATCGTGCCGGTGCCTTGCGCCAGCTTTGACGAGGTTTTCCACGTGACCACGTCGGGTGCAGCCGACTTTGGTGTGGTGCCGGTGGAGAACTCCAACGAAGGCGTTGTGACCCGCACGTTGGACATCTTATTGACCACGCCTCTGTTTGTGATCGGCGAAACCAGCCTGCTGGTGCGCCACAACCTGCTGCGCAAGGACAACACACTCGACGGCATCGAAGCCGTCTGCGCCCACCCACAGGCGCTGGCGCAATGCCACCAATGGCTATCCACCCATCTGCCACACGTGGAACGCCGGCCGGTGTCCAGCAATGCCGAGGGTGCACGGCTGGCTTCGCTGGACCCCCGCCTGGCCGGCATCGCCAGCACGCGCGCCGCCAGCGAATACGGGCTGCATGTGCTGTCGCCCGCCATCCAGGACGATGCCAACAACCGTACCCGGTTTGCCGTCATCACGCACCCGCAGCGCCATCCCAGCCCCGGGGCTTCAGGGCACGACTGCACCAGCTTGGTGGTGTCGGTCACGAACCGGCCAGGCGCCGTGCATGACCTGTTGGTGCCGCTGAAGACCCATGGTGTGTCGATGACACGGTTTGAATCGCGCCCGGCACGTTCCGGTCAGTGGGAATACTACTTCTTCATCGACATCCAAGGCCACCCCGAACAGCCCGAAGTCGACGCTGCCTTGCGCGAACTGCGCGACGCCTGTGCGTTTTTCAAGCTGCTGGGTACCTACCCCGTCGACGTGCACTGAGCCATGTTTCAACAACTGGGTTTGATCGGCTGCGGCCTGATGGGTGGCAGCTTCGCGCTGGCGCTGAAGCGTGCCGGGCTGGTGCAGCGGGTGGTGGGCTACAGCAAGTCGCCGTCAACCACCGAGCGCGCGCGCGCCCAAGGTGTCATCGATGTGGCGGCCGAATCGGCCCTGTTGGCGGTGTCGGGCTCCGATCTGGTGCTGATTGCCGTACCCGTGGCCGCCACCGAAAACACCCTGAAGGCCATCCGCGGCTTGTTGGAGCCCGGCATGCTGGTCATGGACGTGGGCAGCACGAAGCGCGATGTGGTGGACGCCGCACGTCGCGCCTTGCGAGAAAAAGTGGGCTTGTTTGTGCCCGCCCACCCCATTGCCGGCAACGACAGGTCCGGTATCGATTTTGCCGATGCCTACCTGTTTGATGGCCGCCAGGTCATCCTGACGCCGCTGCCGCAGACGGAACCCGCGCTGGTGCAGAAAGCCACCGACCTGTGGGCCGCGATGGGCTCGCAGGTGCTGCGCATGAGCCCGGAAAATCACGACGCCGCGTTTGCCGCGGTCAGCCATCTGCCGCACATGCTGGCTTTTGCCTATTTTTCCAGCGTAGCCAACCAGCCTGCGGGGCAGGACTTTCTGTCGCTGGCAGGCCCGGGATTTCGGGATTTCACCCGCATCGCCGCGTCAAACCCCGAGATGTGGCGTGACGTGCTGGTGGCCAACCGCGAAGAAGTGCTGAAACAGTCGGAACGCTTTCGGCACACGCTGGCGGCTTTTGAACACGTGGTGCGTGAAGGCAATGCCGCCGCGCTGGAAGACCTGATCCGCGGCCCCAGCACCGAACGCAGTGGCTGGCAGATGGGCGCCAAACGCGGCCCAAACAGGGGCTGAGCGACGATGCTGGACATCCCCTGGCTGGACATTCCGCCGTTGTCCGAGGTGTCGGGCACAGTGCAATTGCCTGGCTCCAAGAGTATTTCCAACCGGGTGCTGCTGCTGGCGGCGCTGGCCAAAGGCGTCACGCGCCTGCACGACCTGCTGGACAGTGACGACACTCGCGTGATGCGGTCGGCGCTTCGCACGCTGGGCTGCGGCCTGCAAGACCAGGAAGGCGTGCTGGCCATCACCGGGCTGGGCGGCCAGTTGCAGGTGCACGAAGCCGATCTGTTCCTGGGCAACGCCGGCACCGCCATGCGCCCCTTGACAGCCGCGCTGGCCGTGCTGGCCACCACGCAGGGCGGCCAGTTCACGCTTCGGGGTGTGCTGCGCATGCACGAACGGCCCATCGGCGACCTGGTTGATGCGCTGCGCCCCCTGGGCTGTACGGTGAACGACCTGGGGCAACCCGGTTACCCGCCGCTGCAGCTTTCAGGACAGGCTGGCGGCACATTGGCTACCCAGCAGCCCATCCGCGTTCGGGGTGATGTGTCCAGCCAGTTCCTGACAGCGCTGCTGATGGGCCTGCCCCTGGCGCGTTCCGACCGGCCGGTGCACATCGACGTCGTGGGCGAACTCATCTCCAAGCCCTACATCGAGATCACGCTGAAGTTGATGGCACGTTTTGGCGTCCAGGTGCAGCGGCAGGACTGGCAGCGCTTCACCATCCCCGCGGGCGCCCGCTACCAGGCTGCTGGCGACCTTCATGTCGAGGGTGACGCGTCATCGGCGTCCTATTTCATCGCCATGGGTGCTCTGGCCGCCACGGCCGACGAACCGCTGCGCATTCAGGGCGTGGGCAGCGACTCCATCCAGGGCGACATTGCATTTGTGGACGCCGCGCGCGACATGGGCGCGCTGGTGCACGCCGGCCCCGGCTGGCTGCAGGTGCAGCGCGGTCGCTGGCCGCTGCAAGGCTTGCAGCTTG
>JAHECB010000125.1 GCA_024641925.1 Betaproteobacteria bacterium | reverse complement strand
CCGGTGAAAAATGCAGTGCTTGCCAAGGAGCGTGCAGTGGCCGTTCGCGAGGCGCTGGCCGGTCTGGGTGTGGACCGTGCGCGCCTGGTGCTGCGCAAGCCGGAAATGCTGATGGGCGGTACCGACCTGGCGCAGGCCCGGCGTGTCGAGGTGCGTTTGGTGGAGTGACTTTCACCCTACTGCGGCACGCTCCCCCCGTGCCGCTATGACCTTGCCTTAGCGCAACGGCGGCGCTGCTTGTAATCGCCCGACTTCCAGGCCGTTCCAGTTCGTCAGACGCAGGTCTGACAAGCTGCGCATGAAGTGGGCGTCTCCTGCGTTCAAGGGCAGTAGTTTTTCCAGCAGTGCGGCCATGGCCACTTCGCAGGCGCGGCTGGTGTTGCCGTCGTCCATCTTCAATGCAACGCCCAGGCCTTGTGACGGCAGTGCCGCGCAGTAGACGCCCTCGGCGCCAACCTTGCAGCACACTGCCTCACCCAGGCGTTGCATCACCACACTGTCAAACCGGCCCGTGCCGGCCACCATGGCGGGCGCCTTGGCGATAGCCAGCCGCAGGCGCCGAGCCGCCTGCGTGCGGCCGGGTGTCATGCCCTGGCCGGCAGCGACCTTGGCATAGGCGTGGGCCAGGTTGCGCAGCGGAATGGCGTGGGTGGGGATGGAACAGCCGTCGGTGCCGGTGGCGGTGAGGCCCAGATCGAAGCCCGACGCGTCTTGCAGCGACGCTGACACCTCGCGCATCACCGGGTGCTGCGGCGTCACATAAGCACGCAAGAAGTCCCGGCGGTCGCCGCCTTCGGCCATCAGGCAGCCCAGGCAGACAAAGCCTGCGTGTTTGCCCGAACAGTTGTTGTGCAGGGCACTGGGTTGGCGCCCCTGCGCGGCCAGCGCTTTCAGGGCTGCGTCGTTGTAGGGCCAGTGGCTGCCGCACTCCAATGCTGTCTGATCAACGCCGGCCTTGGCCAGCATGGCCGCAGCCGCCTCGGTGTGGCGGGTCTCACCACCGTGTGAAGCGCAGGCCAGCGCCAGTTCTTCGTCGCTGAGCCCGAACTTGTCGGCTGCACCACTTTCCACCAGTGGCAGCGCCTGCAGCAGCTTGACGGCCGAGCGCGGGAAGATGGGGCGGTCGATGTCGCCAATTTCGGTGTGCACCTGCCCCTGACTGTCCAGCACGGCAACAGCGCCACGGTGCAGCGACTCGACGATGCCGCCGCGCAGGGCGTGCACCAGGGGTGGGTTGGTGGTGTTCATGGGGGCAGACTTTAGCGTCTGCGAACCTTCCTGGGCTGTTGTGCGCTTGTGCCATTGCCGGCGTGGCGGGCCCTCACAATCACGCCATGCCGTTGTCCGCTGTTCTCTTGGTGTTGTTGGCCGCGCTGCTGCACGCCAGTTGGAACATCGTGGCAAAAAAGGCCGGTGGCGACGAACGGTTTGTGCTGCTGTCCGGCCTGATGGGCTCGGTCATCTGGCTGCCGGCTGCCTTGTGGTTGGGCTGGGGTGAAGTGCCCGGCTGGGGCGCCGCGCAATGGATGGCGTTGTGGGCCAGCGCAGTCGTGCACCTGTTGTACTTCAACAGCCTGCTCAAGGGCTACCGCGTGGCCGACCTGACGGTGGTCTACCCCTTGGCGCGGGGCAGCGGGCCGTTGATCACCGCCGCCGTTGCCGTGCTGCTGTTGGGCGAGCGGCTGACGGCCGCCGGCCTTGCCGGCGTGCTGGCCGTGTGTGGCGGCGTTTTCCTGATTGCCGGCGGCCCGGCACTGATCAGCCGCGCCCGCCACGCTGGCGACGCCGAGGTGCGCCAGCGCACCCGCGCGGGTGTGCGCTGGGGCTTAACCACTGGCGCGCTGATTGCCACCTACTCGGTCATCGACGGCTATGCCATCAAGGTGCTGACCATGGGCCCGCTGGTCTACGACTATTTCTGCAACCTGCTGCGCCTGCCCTTGCAGTTGCCCACGCTGTGGCGCCACCGCGGCACGCTGTTGTCAGTGTGGCGGGTGCAGTGGAAGGCCGCTGCAGTGGTGGCGGTGCTCAGCCCGCTGGCCTACATCCTGGTGCTGCATGCGCTGCAGCTGGCGCCGCTGTCGCATGTGGCACCCGCGCGTGAGCTGTCCATGTTGCTGGCGGCCTTGCTGGGTGGCCGGCTGTTGGGCGAACAGGACCGCGGCCTGCGCATCCTGGGCGCGCTGTGCATCGCAGGGGGCGTGATGGCGCTGGCCTGGGTATGAGTCAGGGCTTGGACGCGACGCCCGAACTCTGGGGTGTGGACTTCAGCAGCGCACCCACTCGCCGCAAGCCCGTGGTGCTGGCGCGTGGCCATTTGCGGGGCAGTGTGCTGCGGCTGCTGAGCCTGCAGGACCTGCCCACGCTGGCGGCTTTTGAAGAAACGCTGCGCCAGCCGGGACCCTGGTGGGGCGGGTTCGACCTGCCCTTCGGGCTGCCACGGGCTTTTGTGCAGGCCCAGGATCTGGGTGACAACACCCGCACGGTGGTGCAGCGCGTGCATCAGCGCTGCGCCTCGCGTATGGACTTCCGGCGGCTGGTGGACGGTTGGGGCAACACCCAGCCGCCGGGCCAGCGCCTGCTGCACCGGGCCACCGACAGTGCCGTGCCGGGCATCCGTTCCACCAGTCCACTGCAGACGCGATATGTGCCGGTGGGTTTCATGTATTACGAAGGCCTGTCGCGCCTGGTCGCCGCCGGCGTTCACTTGCCGGGCCTGCTCGACGGCGACACGCAACGTACGGCGCTGGAGGCCTACCCGGGTCTGCTGGCCCATGAACTGATTGGCCGCCGGTCCTACAAAAACAGCGACGCCGACGACCGCCTGCTGGCGCGCAAGGACATGGTCGAATGGCTGGAGCAGGGGCAAACGCGCTTGAATCTGCGGCTGAAACTCACACCAGCACAAGCGGGTCAATTGGTGGCCGACGCCAGCGGCGACAGATTGGACGCGGTGCTGTGCCTGGTGCAGGCGGCCTGGGCCTACCTGACGCCGGGTCAGGGTTGGCCGGCTGGGGTGGATCCGGTTGAAGGCTGGATCTTGACGGCCTGAAGTACGGCCACCAAGTCTGTGGTTGCCAACCGCTTTGTGCCATGCCACAGGCGCTGCCGGTGCACGGCTATGCGGACGGCCCGGGGTTGGTGGTCTCGCTGCTTCCCCAGCGCTCATCCAGGCCGGAAAGTACACGCATCACGTCATCGCCACTGCGGCGCAGGGTGTCTCGCAACTTGAAGCGTTGGCGCAGCAAGGTCTCTTGCAAGCTGCCGCTGCGCTCGAACAAACCCTGGGCCGCGCTGCTGTCACCGGCGTGTTCGGCCTGGCGCTGCTGCAGCCTCAGGCAGGCGAGTCGAAGGCGGGGCGGATCGTCGGCACTGAGCAAGGGTGCCAATTCGGCGCCGGTTGCCGCGGCCGCGGCAATGTCGCCCGTCAGCATCAAGGCATGTGCACTGAACAGCTGCGCCCAGCGGGCGGCGCCCAGATAGCCCTCACGCTTCGCGCGATCAACGCAGTCCACCAGTGCGGGCACGACATCGAGGATGCGGCCGCTTGCAGCCAGTCCTGCAGCAGCATGAATGCGCAGTTGCATGTCGTCAAAGCTTCCCGGCACGGGGCCGCTGTGCACCATGCCCTGGTTGGCGTGGCGGCGCAGGCGCTCAGCAGTAGCCTGTGCGGTTTCCAGATCTCTTGCGGCGCGCTGGGCATCGTGCGCTTCCAGCAGCACCCGCAGCAGCGCATCCAGCGCCAAGCTCAGGATGGCGCGGTCGTGCAAATCGCGAGCGCGCGACAAGGCCTGCATGGCCAGTTGTTCGCCCACCGCAGGGTCGTGCAGGCGGCCATGCAGGACCGCCAGAACGGACAAGGCTTTTATCAGCGCCTGTGGCTGTGCATGCACACGCGACAGTCGCAAGGCATGCCGGGCCAGTGCCAGCGCCTCGACCCCCTGCTCGTGCTCCATGCAAGCCCAGGCCATCACGTGCAGCACATCGCAGGACTGCTGGTGTGCCTGCAAGGCATGCCAGCGCACCAGCGCCTGGCGGCCTGCCTTGAAGGCATCATCCAATAGACCGGCACTGAATTGGCGGTGCATTTCCGCAGTCAGCGCCAGCGCCTCGTCAAACGCCTCAGCTGGCAGAGGCTGACGACCAATACCACCAGGGCCGACTTTTTCATGGCCGGTCAGTGAGACACTGCTGATGTCGATGACGTCCAGCTCGCGCAACGCGGCCAAGTTTCTGGGAGGAAGGTTGGGACTCAAAGTCACTGCAAATGTGTCCACATGTAACCGATTGTGGCATTCAAAACGGCTGTGCTGGCGCCGCGCGACCCCCCGAATTGCGGGGGATGTGTCAGTCCTTGTCGTGCACTTTGCCACGCTGGGGGGGCAACACCAGCAGACGCCAGAAAAGTGCTGACATCAAACCCCCTGGCAGCGCGCTGGTTCAAAGAACAGGGTTGGCAGGCGTTCAAGTTCCAGCGTGATGTCTGGCGCGCGATCGAGCAGGGACGCAGCGGCCTGCTGCACGCCACCACAGGCAGTGGCAAGACCTATGCCGTTTGGCTGGGTGCGCTGATACGCAGCGCGAAGCTGCACCAGACCCCGGCCCTTGCCATGCCCCTGGCTCCAAATGGTCCGCCCGAAAGCCGCCTGCAGGTGCTGTGGTTGACGCCGATGCGGGCGCTGGCAGCCGACACCACACGCGCACTGCAAAGGCCGCTGCCGGCCTGGCAAAGCCAGCTCCCCGGTTTTGCCGTGGGCCAGCGAACCGGCGATACGCCCAGCGTTGAACGGGCGCGCCAGAACCGACGGCTTCCCGCGGCGCTGGTGACGACACCGGAATCGCTGAGCCTGCTGCTGGCGCGAGAGCACGCGGCTCGGGAGTTGGGTGCGGTGCACACCGTCATCGTTGACGAGTGGCATGAACTGATCGGCAACAAGCGCGGCGTGCAGGTGCAGTTGGCGCTGGCACGGTTGCGGCGCTTCAACCCAGGATTGGTGGTCTGGGGTCTGAGTGCCACCCTGGGCAACCTGTCCGAAGCCATGGCGACGCTGGTGGGCAGCGCTGCGCACGGCGGCAGCCTGGACGCGGTGCTGGTGCAAGGCCGTACGCCCAAGGCACTGGTCATCGACACGCTGCTGCCGCAGGATCCGGGGCGCTTTTCTTGGGGTGGACATCTCGGCGCGCAGATGTGCAAGCCCGTGGTGGCTGAAATCGAAGGTTCCGGCACCAGCCTGGTGTTCACCAACACCCGGTCGCAGGCCGAAATCTGGTACCAATTGCTGTTGCAGGAACGACCCGACTGGGCCGGCTTGGTGGCGCTGCACCATGGTTCGCTGGACCGCAACGTGCGCGACTGGGTCGAGACGGGCCTGAAGGAGGGGCGGCTGAAAGCGGTGGTGGCCACGTCCAGCCTGGACCTGGGCGTGGACTTTCTGCCAGTGGAGCGGGTGCTGCAGATCGGCAGTGCCAAGGGTGTGGCCCGGGTGTTGCAACGTGCCGGCCGCAGCGGTCACGCCCCTGGTCGCGCCAGCCGCATCACGCTGGTGCCGACCAACACCCTGGAATTGGTGGAGGCCGCTGCCGCACGGCGCGCCGTGCTGGCTGGCGAGGTCGAGGCGCGCAGCAGCCCTGAAAAGCCATTGGACGTGCTGGTTCAGCATCTGGTGACGGTGGCGCTGGGCGGAGGCTTCACGGCCGACGAGGGCACCGGCAAAGCCGCCGCACAACCGGACTCGCCCGCCTTGCCTGGCGCCCGCGAATTGCTGGCCGAACTGCGCACCACCTTCGCCTACCGCCACTTGAGTGATGCCGAATTCGATTGGGCCCTGGCCTTCGTGGCCCAAGGTGGCGACAGCCTCGCGGCCTACCCCGAATACCACCGCCTGCAGGTGGTGGACGGTCTGTGGCGCGTGCCCGACCGGCAGATTGCACGGCGCCATCGCCTGCAGATCGGCACCATCGTCAGCGATGCGTCCCTGGCGGTGAAGTGGCTGGGCGGTGGCAGGACGCTGGGGCATATCGAAGAGGGCTTCATCGCGCGGTTGAACAAGGGCGACTGCTTTGTGTTTGCAGGTCGTGTGCTGGAACTGGTGCACGTCCGCGACATGACCGCGTTGGTGCGCCTGGCCACCAAGGCACGTGGCGCCGTGCCGGCCTGGAGCGGTGGCAAACTGCCGCTGTCCAGTGAGCTGGCCGCATCGGTGCAACGCGTGCTGGACGATGCACACCATGGCCGTCTGGAAGGCCCTGAGATGCGGGCCGCCGGTCCGATGCTGAGGGCGCAGCAGCGCTTGTCGCAACTGCCGCAGCGCGGCCGCGTGTTGGTGGAGCGGCTGCAATCGCGTGAGGGCCATCACCTGTTCCTGTACCCGTTTGCCGGTCGCCAGGTGCACACCGGCCTGGCGCAGTTGCTGGCCTGGCGCCTGACCCAGCAAACACCCAACACGTTTTCCTTGAGCGTCAACGACTATGGCCTGGAAATCCTGGCCGCCAAACCGCTGGACCTGGACGCCGCGCTGACGGCCGGCTGGTTTGCCAGCGACCAGTTGCTGGGCGACGTGCTGGCCAGCCTGAATTCCGGGCAACTGGCACAGCGCCGCTTTCGCGAAATTGCGCGCATCGCCGGCCTGGTGTTTTCAGGCTTCCCGGGCGCGCCCAAAAGCATGCGGCAGGTGCAGGCCTCCAGCAGTTTGTTCTTTGAGGTCTTCCGCAAGTACGACCCGCAAAACCAGTTGCTGGCCCAGGCCCAGGACGAAGTGCTGTCGCAGGAACTGGAGTTGAGCCGCCTGGACCTGACCCTGCGCCGTCTGCGGGGCCTGCCCCTGGACGTGGTGACGCTGCAGGCGGCCAGTCCGTTTGCGCTGCCCCTGATGGTGGAGCGGCTGCGTGAGCAGTTGTCCACCGAAAAGTTGAAAGACAGGCTGGATCGCCTGCTTGCCGCATCCGAAGCGGCCTTGATGGACCCGCCGCCGCGTTTGCCGCGCACGCCGCGTGCGCCGCGCCGCCGTGCACAGTCTGGCAAAACTTGACGGTGCACGTGTCAAGTGCGCCGGTACATTGCGGGCATGGCGAATCGTTTTTGCACAGTCCACGGAGACCCTTTCAGCCGGCGCTCATTTCGCAAGATCGCCGTCACGCTGGTGGCCCTCGCTGCGGTGCTCATGGTGATGTCGCCGGTGCCTGCGCAGGCCGCACGCCGCGCGGAGATGACGGGCACGGTGATCAAGGTCATCGACGGCGACAGTCTGATGTTCCGGCCCGATCCCGGCCCCGCCGGCCCGCAGCGTCCGCTTGAAGTGCGTCTGGCTGACATCGACGCGCCGGAGTTCTGCCAGGAACACGGCCCGGAATCCCTCGCGGCGCTGAAGGCGCTGACCTTGAACAAGCCTGCGCGGCTCAAGCCCGTTGCGCGGGATCGGTATGGCCGGCAGCTTGCCCGCTTGACGGTGGACAACATGGCCGTGGGGCCCCGCCTGGTGGAAGAGGGGCAGGCGTGGAGCGCCCGTTGGCGCAACAACCGCGGGCCGCTGATGAAGCAGGAGCGCATGGCACGTGCGTTGCGCAGGGGTCTGCATGCGCAGCAGGGTGCGGTGCTGCCGACAGAATTTCGGCGGCTGAACGGGCGCTGCGGCGTATCTGCACGCTGAGTGACCGGCTGGATTTTCAGGCGGCAGCACCAGGCTGCCCGCCAGGCCAGCCGGACAGGCCGCGAAAGATCCGTTCAGGGTTCAGTCTTCACCCAGGTCGGGCGCTTCTTCGTCCTTGGCCTGTTCAACCCGGCGCGCCACCTTGTCGGCCAATCCGCCCATGGCCTGCACCAGGCCTGCACTGGGTGCTGTACCCGACAGGTTGAGCATGGGCAGCGGCAGCACGCTCATGTAGGGTGGCGCACTGAAACGCTGGGTACTGCGGTGCGTGAAGGCCAGACTGACGGCGCCCCCCACCACCACGGCCGCGGCCATGGCCGTTGCGGCGCGGTGTTTTTGCTGCGGCATCAGCAGCGCCAGATGCCGGTACAGCACCCAGGCCATCAGCAGCACGCGCAGGGGCGGACCCAGTCGCCACAGCCCGGGCCAACCCAGCGATGCGGCCACGGTCGGCAGCGCGGCATCCAGCACCTCGATCAGCAGCAGGCCGGGTAGCGCGACACTCAGATGCGCCATGAATGCAAAACGGTGCTGGAACAGCTTGGACAGCAGTGCCCATACGGCACACCAGGCCATCACCGCGGCAGGCAGGCCCACGAGCGCCGTCAACCAGGCTGTGAAGTCGGCGCCAGGGTCCAGGCTGACGGCATGCTGAACCAGCATCCAGGTCATCAACACGGCGCCCAGCACCCACAGGCGCGATGCTGGCAGCACGTCGTCAGTTACCTGCTGCGCGGCAGTCACCGCCAGCACCTTTTGTTCGGGCGCCAGGCTGTGGCCGGGCAACCGCACCACCAGGCGCAGATGGCCCATTTCCAGTGTGGAACTGTGGTCGGGCAGGGTGGTGGACTCGCCCGCCGCCAGCAGCTTGCGTGCACCGTTGTCGAGCTGCAGACCCACGCCGTTGATGGTCTGGCCCACCGTCAGCACGAGTCTGCCGTCGGCGTCGGGCGCAAGCCGGGCATGTGCCGGTGCGATGGCCGGGTCATCCAGCACCAGCTGTTGGTCCAGCGCGCGGCCCAGGGTCAGCGGCCAGTCGAAGATGTCCACGCTGCGCAGGCACTGGCCGTCACGGCCCAGCACCTGAACTAGCGCGACGCGGTTTTCGGGGCGTTCCATGCGAAGCCGTCCAGGTAATGCTGGGCCAGGCGCTGCGCGCTGGCCAGACTGACGCCCATGGCGTCGAAGCGGCCCTGCACACCCGCGCGGGGCTGGTCCAGCGTGGCCACCAGGATGTTCAGGTCGAGCAGACCGGGCAGTTTTTTGTAGCCGCGCAGGCAGACCACGGCCTTGAGCGGCAGCCGCGGCGCGGCCGCCGCACCGGCAGCGGTGTCGGTGCCGGCAGCCACCGTGCGTTCTTCGCACTGTGCGGCCGTGCGGTTGCGGTCGTCGGCACCCATGAATTCGTTGGCAAAACTGGCGCTGTAGCGGTCGGCGAACCGCAGCGTACCCAGCCGGCTGCCGTCGTAGGCTTCGTGGCGCACGGTGATGTAGCCGGTACGGATCGAACCGCTGACAAACACGCGACTGTCCATGGCGCAGTCACTGCGCTCGAACTGCAAACCCCGCACGGCCTGTGGCGAGCCCTGGCCCCAGCAGCGCATGAACTGTTCTTGCGGTACCGGTATGCGGTAATCCGGGTGACCGGCTTCGCGCCAGGGCAGGCTGATGAAGCGCTGGGTCAATTCGGTTTCATGCGCCAGCAGTTGCCGCGTGATTTCGTCCCAGGCCGGGGTGGTGATGGGCGCTGCGGTCTGTCCACGTGCCAGCAGTGCCCGCACATGCTCGGCAGGGACCAGGAAGCTGACCTGTTCGCCGTCACGTCGCGCGGCCACGTTCACACCGACCAGCCGGCCTTGTTCGTCCAGCGCCGGCCCGCCGCTCATGCCGGCACTCAGCGAGCCGCCAAAAAACAGCGTCTTCAGGAAGCTGCGCTCCACTGGGCCGTTGTAGGTGCCTTCGGCCACGGCAAACCCGACGTCCAGCGGATTGCCCAGCGAAAAAATGCGGGCGCCGCGGGCCAGCGTTTCGCCGCTGGGGCGAAGGGCCACGGCGCCACGCCCGGCCAGCGGTGCGGGGTCGGCCACACGCAGCAGCGCCAGGTCGTTGGCCACGTCAAATGCCAGCAACTGCAGCGCGCCCTGGCGGCCGTCAACCGAGGCATAGACCAGCCGGTGGCGCGTGGGCTGCAAGGCAAACTGGCTGACGACGTGGTAGTTGGTGATCAGCAGGCCGCTGGCATCCACCAGGAAACCCGAACCCACCGACGATTGGCTGTCCTGGGTCTTGAGCAGGGTTCGCACCTGCAGCAGCAGCGGGCGCGTGCGCTCGTAGATGCGCTGCCCGGCGCCTGTGAGTGCACTGTCGTCGCTGACCTTGGCGGCACTGGCGGCTGTGTCGGGTGCGGGTACGGGTGTAGAAGTCGCCGTTGAAGGCGCCGGCTCAGGTGTGGCCTGTGTGGTTGCCGCACCTGCCCAGGGCAAAGCGGCCAGCAACAGGCTGCCGACCCCTGTGCGCAGCCACGCCGCAGACCATCGGCGCAGCTGCGCCGCGCCGGTGGCGGCAGGCTGGCCCGGGCGGTGTGTATCTGGGCTGATGGCTTGTTTCATCTGCCGGCCGCGCCGGCACGCATCAGGGTGCTCTTGCCAAACAGGCTCTCGATCAGGTCCACCGCCATCTCGGCCGTCTTGTTGCGAATGTCCAAAGCGGGGTTCAGTTCCATCACGTCCAGACTGGCCAGGCGGCCCGTGTCTGCAATCATTTCCATGCACAACTGTGCCTCTCGGTAGGTGGGCCCACCGGGCACCGTGGTGCCCACGCCGGGGGCGATGTCGGCGTCGAGAAAGTCGACGTCGAAGCTGACATGCAAGTGTGTGTTGTCGTCCAGCGTGGCCAGCGCCATTTCCATGGTGTGGCGCATGCCCATCTCGTCGATGTAGCGCATGTCGAACACTTCCAGGCCGGCTTCGTGCACCAGGCGTTTTTCACCGGGGTCGACACTGCGGATGCCGATCTGGCGCAGCACGCGGGGGTGGATGGCCGGCACCGTTCCGCCGATTTCCACCAGCGCTTGCGGTCCGTTGCCGCACAGACAGGCCACGGGCATGCCGTGGATGTTGCCGCTGGGCGTCAGCGTGTTGGTGTTGAAGTCTGCATGGGCATCCAGCCAAAGTACCCGAAGCTTCTTGCCTGCGCTGCGGCAGTGCCGCGCCACCGCACTGATGCTGCCGATGCCCAGGCAATGATCGCCGCCCAGCAGAATGGGCAGTCGGCCAGCCTGCAGCTGTTCATGGACTGCATCGTGCACGGCCTGGTTCCAGGCCACCACTTCGTCCAGGTGACGGTAGCCCTGTTCCGGCGGCAGCCAGGGGTTGGCCGGGCCGGTGAGGTTGCCCAGGTCTTCAACCTTCACGTCATGAACTTCCAGCGCGGCTTGCAGACCGGCCACGCGCAGGGCTTCGGGGCCCATGCGGGCGCCCTTGGCACCCGCGCCGATGTCGGTGGGTGCACCGATGAGGCTGACGGTGGGTTTCATGGTGGGATGCTGCACTTCAGGCGGCCCGTTTTCAGATGTGGTCGGCCACGGCGCCTTCGTCGGCGTGTTCGTGAAAACCGTAGTGTGCCGCCAACCAGGTCCAGGCTTCTTCGGCAGTTTCAACGTAGTGGAACAGGTCCAGATCGCCAACGCTGATCATGCCCGTGTCCACCAGGTGCTGGAAGTTGATCAGGCGTTCCCAGTGTTCACGCCCGAACAGCAGGATCGGGCGCTTGCGGCTTTTGCCGGTCTGCACCAGCGTCATGATCTCGAACAGTTCGTCCAGCGTGCCAAAGCCGCCCGGAAAACACACCAGCGCGATGCTGCGCATCAGGAAGTGCATCTTGCGCAGCGCAAAGTAGTGGAACTGGAAACACAGCTCAGGCGTGATGTAGGGGTTGGGCGCTTGTTCGTGCGGCAGCACGATGTTCAGGCCCAGGCTTTTGCCGCCCACTTCGAAGGCGCCGCGGTTGCCGGCTTCCATGATGCCGGGCCCGCCGCCGGTGACCACATAGATGGGCTCGCCACGCGCTTGCGAGCCTTCGGTGACCAGCGCCGCAAAACGCCGGGCTTCGTCGTAGTAGCGGCTCATGGTCACGGCCATGGTGGCGCGCTTCAGGATCTGTTCGTCGGTTTGCAGGCGCGCAGCCTGCAGGTCACGCTGTGCGTCCTCGGGCGCCTGGATGCGGGCACTGCCGAAGATCACCACGGTTGATTCGATGCCCTGTTCTGCCTGTATCACTTCAGGCTTGAGCAGTTCCAGCTGCATGCGCACCGGGCGCAATTCGTCGCGCAACAGGAAGGCTTCGTCGGTGAAAGCCAGGCGGTAGGCGCTCTCGGGCCCGTCGTAGCGCGATACGGGCGTCGCGCGCGCAGCGTCTTCTTCGGCGCTGGGGAAGTTGCGTTCAATCTTCTTGGCGTTCATGGGCGTGTGCCTGCTCGGTTGTAGGGGGCAAAGACATCGTGTCGCCTGCATCGCAAGGCCATCGAACACGTGGTGTCCATGCGGGGTAATGCACGGAGACAAGGACTGGGAGATGGGCTGTCGGATTCGGGATCAAGGGTCGGCTGCGCCTGTGTCTGCCGGCGCAGTGGCCATCGGCCGCTGGCTGCAGACCGCGCAGTGTGTCTGCCGACCCAGGCTCACGCGATCCCACTGCATGCTGCGTGCATCCAGCATCAGCAACTGCCCTGCCAGCGACTGCCCGCTGTGGGCCAGCAGTTTCAGCGCTTCGGCAGCCTGCATGCTGCCCACGATACCGACCAGCGGTGCAAAAACCCCCATGGTGGCGCAGGCCACTTCTTCGAAGTCCGCGTCGGCCGGGAACAGGCAGGCGTAACACGGCGCCTGGGCCTGGCGCGTGTCGTACACGGAGATCTGTGCGTCCCAGCCGATGGCCGCACCCGAGACCAGCGGTCGGCCATGGCGCACGCAGGCGGCGTTGACCAGGTGCCGGGTCTTGAAATTGTCAGTGCAGTCCAGCACCACATCGGCGTTGGCCACCAGCGTGTCCAGCAGCGCCGCATCAGCGCGTTGGACCACGGCACGCAGTTCCAGTTCGGGGTTCAGCGCCCGAACGCTGGCACAGGCCGACTCGGCTTTGGGCTGCCCCAGGCGGGACTGGTTGTGGGCAATCTGGCGCTGCAGGTTCGTCAGGTCGACATGGTCATGATCGACGATGGTGATGCGGCCGACGCCGGCCGTGCCCAGGTACAGCACTGCAGGCGATCCCAGGCCGCCGGCGCCGATGACCAGCGCATGGCCCTGCAGGATGCGCTGCTGGCCTTCGATGCCGATATCGTCCAGCATCACATGGCGGGCGTAGCGCAACAGTTGCTGGTCGTTCATGGGCGGCAAGTGAGAAGCCCGCCGGGTGGCGGGCTTGGCAGGATCAGGCCCGGACTTAGCACGCGCTGACGTCGTGCCCTGCCGGTGGCCTATTTGGTGGGGTTGGCTTCGGAAGCCTCTGCACGCTGTTCGGCCGAGGTCTTGCTGGCCATCACGGGTAATCCGCGCAATTGGTTGAGTGCCTGTTGCAGCGGGAAGTCCTCTGCACTGCC